>DKCH01000044.1:14714-25369 GCA_002449135.1 Caryophanales bacterium UBA6879
TATGCAATACTTTGTATCATATAAAGAAATATTTCAAAACAACGATCATATTAAAAAAGAAATACTAAGACTAAAAACATATCAAGCCTTAATAAAATTTTTAGATAGAAAAAAAATAGAAGGAAATTATATATCGGAAATATTTGAAACATTTAAAAATTATTTTACTTCCAAAGAATTTCAAAACATTTATTTTTTATCTCCTTTTATTTTAAATGAAAATAAATTAGTAAAAGACATGATGAAACTAGTAATATCATCAGGCGAAACTAATTCATTTAACAAATTATTTAATGAAATAAAAGAAGAAGTTAGCGAAATATCCACATCAAAAATTTCAGTTACTGAAAATTACATTAAAGTAAATACAGCAGATGAATATTTACAAAAATATTATGAAAACCCTAATAATTACTACTATTTAAATAACCCACAAGAAGAATACATTTTAGATTCAAATTTATTAAATGGTTTAGCTAGCAATAACTTACAACTTTCAGTTCTTTATTTAATAAGAGAAGAAGAAAAAGCCAAAAATTTAGAAGATATAAAATTCTTAATTAAAATAGCTAAAAACTTATTAACAAGATTTCCAAATAATAATCTCTTAGATAAAGCAATTGCTAAACTTTACCAAAATCATTTTTATAATTTAAAAGACAAAGAAGAAAATATTTTTAATTACTATTTAAAAGCCGCTGATACTGACTCAGAAGCTATGTATTATGTCGGTATGGCTTATTTAACTGGAAACGGAATTCATAAAGATTACAATTTAGCTTTAAAATATTTAACAAAATCTGCTCAATTAAATAATATAAATGCCTATGGTGGATTAGGAATTTATTACTTAGTTAACAATAACAAAGAAGAAGCAAAAAAATGGTTAGAAAAATCCGCTTCTCAAAATGACTATAAAGCTCTTCTTTTACTAGATACTGATTTTAATTAAAAAGCTCTTTTTTAAAAAGAGCCCCTTTTATTCATCATCATCTTCTTCAAAAGAATTTTCTTTAGTATCTTTTTTACTAAAATCTAATTTTTCTACCTTCCAATCTGGATGAGCTAAATTAATTTTAACAATTAAATTATTAACAATATCAATTTCCTTTTTACTACGATCAGTTAAAGAAAGGCCTAAAACTTTTTTCTTGAAAATAGCTAAGGAATCATTAGTAGAATCTAATGAATTTTCAATAAAAGCAGAAACAAGAACATCACTTCTTAAAGCCGAAATTGACGGATGAAAATCTTCAGCAGATTTAACTCTTTTTTCTAAAGTTACAATATATTCACTAGCAGCTTTAGATTTTCCAGTAACAAGTAATAAATAAACTTTTTGATAACCAATTTCACAATATAAAGAATCGGATAAAATAATAGAATAACTTAAAGCTTTTTCAACAAGTTTATCAGCTTCATTTAATTTATTTTCATAAATATCCTTATTAATTAATGGTAAAAATGTCCATGGTTTAATACGTGAATTATTATAGTTTTCAAAAGTAACTGGAACATTATATTGATTAGATAGATCCATAAATTTATTAACCAAATAATTATTATAAGCTAATCTATTTTCTTCACCTTGAGTAACAATAAAAGTATACATATCATTTCGATTTGTATATTTTAAAGGAATTAATTCATAGATTGGAACAATAGAACCAATAGCAACACCGAATTCAATTAAATACTCCCATTTAGTTGGAAAAATTTCTGTAGAAAAAGATAAAATTAATAAAACAGCAGCAACAACAGCATAAGTAATAGTCCCACCAAATAACATTAAAGCTGGTTTAGCTTTACTTTGATCTTTTGGATTAAACAAAAGATGTGCTTCTAATATTTTAGAAAATTCAAAATTAGTTTTAACTTGTTTTCCATCAAAAACAAAAGAAAAACCAAGTAATTCCATAAAAACTAATTTATATTTTGTAAAGCCAGCAAAGATAAACTTACCTAAATTATAAATAAATATAGCTAAAGCAAATACAACTAAAACATAAAGAACAACATAACCTGAACTTAAACCTGCAGATGTTTGTTGTAAAGCATAAGTAATACCAAAAGCTGCTAGGCCCAAAACAATTAAAACTATCCAAGAAAAATCAATATCAAAAAATGACTTTTTCTCTTTCTTATTAATTTGTTTTCTTATGTATTCTGAATTTTTATCTAATTCCTCTTCTATATCTAATTTGTTTTTATCTTGGTTATTTTCCATATACATTCTGTCCTTAATAGAAAAATTATAGCACAATTTAATATTTAATCTTTAATTGTGAAAGATATTTAGTTTCTTCTTCTTTTGTAAATCCTACTTCAGTCATTCTATGAACTAAAGGTAAAGAATCTAAGAAATTATCAAATGCTTTAATAGTATCTTCTGGATCATTAGAATTTATATCAAAAACAAAACGTCCAAATTTAACAATTTTATCGCTTAATCTTTCCTTATTAATTTTTAAGAATTCACAAAGTAAGAAACGTAATCCAAGTCCATGAGTTAATTCAGGATGTGTACCACTCATTTCATGTTCAGCCATATGGCAAGGGAAATAAAGTTCTTCTTTACCAAAAGAAGTCCAACCATTATGAGCAACAGTAGAATTTAACATCATTGCTCTTCTTAAAATTACATCATTAGGATTTTTAATAAGTAAAGGAGTAACTTCAACCATATTTCTAATTACACCTAAAGCAAAATAATCACAAACATCATGAGGAGTAGATGGTGAAAAATATCTTTCAAAAGAATGAGAAATAATATCAACTAATCCACAGCAAGTTTGATACATAGAAACGGTTAAAGTAAGTTCAGGAGAAAGAATTGAAAAAGTCGGACGATTAAAAACTGATTTAAAACCTGATTTAAAATTAGTTTTATAATCAGAAATAACACATGAATCAGACATTTCAGAACCTGCAGCAGCTAAAGTTAAAATTGTTCCTAAAGGTAAGGATTTCTTCGGAGTAACAATTTTTTTATTAAAATCTAATGGATCACCATCATAAAAATAGGATACACAAATATTTTTAGCAGTATCAATAACTGAACCACCACCAACAGCTAATATTAATTCAGGTTGATATTTTTTAATAACAGGTAAATATTTATAAATAAATGAAATATCAGGATTTGGTAAAATACCACCTTGCAACTGATATTCAATATGATTTTCTTTTAATGACTCTTCTAATTTAGCTAAATTTCCACTTTTTTCTAAAGAATGACCACCATATAAAACAAAAACTTTTTTAAAGCCTTCCTTTAAAATAATTTCACCAGCTTTAGAAATGCCATTACTAGTTAAATAAATAGCAGTGGGACACTTATAAAAATAATCCTTAATTTCTTCCATAAAATAATCCTTTCTTCTTTCTTATTATACTTCTTCTAACATTAATAATAAAATCAAAAAACACATAAAAATTTAATACTATAAAAGAGTAATATTACCTACAATTTACTTAATATTTTTCTAATAAGGCATAAAAATTCAATAATATAAATTTTATTTTAATTTTAAAAATTCAGTTAATTTTTAAAATAATTGAAATTACACTAACATATTATTAAAATACTTATGTATTTTAGGAGATAGGAATTATGAAAAAAGCTAAAATGATGAAAAAGTATGCAAACTTAATCGCCTCAATAGGAATCAATGCAAATTCTAAACAAGATATTGTAATTGAAGCTCCTGTTGAAACATATAAATTTGTTCATTATCTTGTAATGGAACTTTATAACTTAAAAGCTAGAAGTGTTGAAGTTGATTTTTCTGATTCATTTGTAAAAAAACAAGCTTTAATGCATCTATCAAATACTAAGCTTTCTGAAGTTAATTCTTGGGAAATAGAAAAAGCAAAATATCGCTCAGATAAAAATTATGCTCGTATTGTTTTAGTAGGGGATGATCCATCGATTTTTAAAAATGTTAATAGTGAAAAACTTGCTACTAGAAATAAAGCATTAATTAATGCATTTCATCCTTTAAAGAAAAAATATCACAATAACCAACTAGCTTGGTGTATTGCCGCTGTTCCTACTGAAGCTTGGGCTAAAAAAATATTTCCATCCTTATCTCCAACTCAAGGAAAATTAAAACTTTGGAATTCAATTTATGAAGCTTGTAGAATCACTGAAGATGGTGATCCAGTTGAAGAATGGAATAAACATATTGAAACATTAGAAAAACATGCCAATTATTTAAATGAGATGAACTTTAAAACACTTCATTACAAAAATAGTCTAGGCACTGACTTAACAATTGGTTTAGTTAATAAACATAATTGGGTATCCGCAAGAGCAATTCAAGGTTTTAATAAAGAATATTTTGTTCCTAATATTCCTACCGAAGAAGTTTTTACTATGCCAGATAATAAAAGAATTAATGGTGTAGTATATTCTTCTAAACCTCTATCATACAATGGTGTTTTAATCAATGATTTTAAATTGGAATTTAAAGATGGTAAAGTAATTAACTTTGAAGCCAAAGAAGGATATGAAAAATTAAAGGAAATTATTACTTTTGATGAAGGCTCTTCTTCTTTAGGTGAAGTTGCTTTAGTTCCATATAATTCCCCAATTTCTTTACAAAATATTGTTTATCAAGAAACACTTTATGATGAAAATGCTTCTTGCCATTTAGCATTAGGCCAATCATTTAATGAAAATATTGAGTCAGGTGATTTACTTTCTCCTGAACAATTAAAAGAAGCTGGAGCAAATCAGTCTAAAATGCATGTAGACTTTATGATAGGAACTAAAGACCTAGAAATTATTGGTGAAAAACAAGATGGTAGCAAAGTTCAAGTCTTTAAAAATGGTAACTTTGCATTTTAAAGGAGAAATAACATGGATAATTTTATTTTTCAAAACTCTACAAAAATATATTTTGGAAAAGATGCAATTAACAATTTAAGCTTAGAAGCTAAAAATTTAGGAAAAAAAGTTCTTTTAGTTTATGGTGGAGGTTCCATCAAGAAAAATGGAATCTATCAAGCAGTTATTAATGAACTTAATAAAGCTAAAGTTGAAATTGTAGAACTAAGTGGAGTAGAAGCTAACCCTCATTTGGAAACTGTAATTAAAGGGGCTAATCTTTGCAAAGAAAATAATATTGATTTTATATTAGCTGTCGGTGGTGGTTCTACAATTGACTGCTCAAAAGCTATTTCAGCAGCTAGTAATTATAATGGTAATCCATGGGATTTCTTTACTGGAAAAGCTGATGCAAAAACTATTAAAATGCTTCCATTAATTACTGTTTTAACTTTGTCTGCTACCGGTTCAGAAATGAACAGCGGAGCCGTAATTACTAATGAAAAAACAAATAAAAAATATGGTGCTGGTTTTCAAAATCCTAAAGTTTCATTTTTAGATCCAACATATACATTTACTGTTTCAAAATGGCAAACAGCTTGTGGAACTGCTGATATTACTTCCCATATAATGGAACAGTATTTTGGTGGTGAAAAACCATCATTTTTACAAGATCAACTTGCTATTAGCCTATTTAAAACTTGTTTAAAATATGGACCAATCGCTTGCAAAGAGCCAAACAATTATGAAGCTAGAGCAAATTTAATGTGGGCTTCATCTTTGGCCTTAAATAGATTGTTATCTGCTGGTCACAATTATCCTTGGGTTGCTCATCCATTAGAGCATCCATTATCTGGAATATTTAATATTACTCATGGTGCTGGATTAGCAATTTTAACACCTAATATATTAACTTATGTTTTAAATGAAAAAACTGCTTCTCGTATTGCTTATTTCTTTAAAGAATCATTTGAAATTAAAGAAGATTTAAACGATATAGAAATATCTAAATTAGGTATTAAAATGTTGAAAGATTACTATTTAGAAATGGGTATTAATAGCAAATTATCTGAACTTAATATTGATCCAAATAAATTTGAAGAATGCGTTGATCAAGTTTTAGGAAATGATAAATATTTAGATAGTGGATTTGTTAAACTAAATAGAAATGATATTATAAGCATCTATAAAATGGCTTATTAGAAAGTTATAAAATATGGCTAGAATTGCATTAGATATGATGGGCTCTGACTATGGAGCCAAAAACTTTATCCAAGGTTTAAAACTCTTCATGAAAGAAAATAAAGAAGATACTTTTATCGCTTTTGGAAAAAAAGAAGAACTAAAAGAATTAGAAAACAATCCAAGAATTGAAATAGTTGATTGTGAACAAATTGTTCCAATGGAAGTCTCTGTTTTATCATTTTTAAGAATGAAAGAATCTTCTATGTATAAAGCAATTTTAGCAGTAAAAGAAAATAAAGCTGATGCTTTAGTAACTGCTGGCTCAACACCAGGTTTTTTAACTGGTTCAACATTATTATTAAAAAATATTGAAAATGTTAAAAGAGCAGGATTTTGTTCACCATTTCCAACTCTAATAAAAGGTAAAGAAACTTGTATTTTAGATATTGGGGCTTCAAATACAAATACTAGTGAAGAATTAATAGGCTTTGCAAAATTAGGTGCTTTATATTCTAAGGAAATCTTAAATAATACTAATCCATCTATCTATCTTCTTTCAAATGGAATAGAAGAAGGAAAAGGATTAGAAGAAAGTGTAGAAGCTTACAAAAAACTAAAAGAAAGCAATTTAAATTTTAAAGGAAATGTTGAAGCTAGAGAAGCATTAGATGGTAATCATGATGTTATAGTTTCTACTGGCTATCCAGGAAATATTTTCTTAAAAGCTACTGAAGGTTGTGCTTTAATGATGAATAAAATGATTAAAGCAGCTTTTAAACGTAACATATTTTCAAAAATAGGATACTTGTTAGCCAAAAAAGGCTTCGATGAAATGAAAGCAACCATGGATTATCGTAAAACAGGTGGGGCAATTTTATTAGGTATTAATGGTGTAGCCATTAAAGCCCATGGAAATGCTGATCCAAAATTCATTTATTATTCTTTAAAATTAGCAGATAAAATGATTAACAAAGATATTGTTAACAAAATTAAAAAGGAATTTAGTAACACCTTATGAGTAAAAACTGTTTAGATCTTTTAAAAAGCCTAAATATCAAAGTAATTAATCCTGCTTTATATATTGCTGCTTTTACCCATACTTCCTATAAAAATGAACACAAAAGCGAAAATCCAGAAGATTATGACCGCTTAGAGTTTATAGGAGATGGTGTCCTTGATTTAATTGTAGCAGATATGGCTTATCATCGTTTTCCAAAAATGCGATCTGGTGAATTATCAAAATGTCGTTCTTCTTTAGTTATGGGTTCAACTTTATCAAAATTAGCAGCTCAAATGAATTTTGGTGATTACATAAGAGTTTCAAAAGGAGAAGCTAACTCAGGTGAAATCCGCAATAAAATCTTAGAAGATGTCTTTGAAGCTTTTATTGGGGCTTACTACCTTGATAACCATAATGATTTTGAAAAAACAAGAAAATTAGTAGTTGCTTTTTTCCAAGACGCAATGGAAAATTACAAAGTCTTAGAAACTTTTGATTACAAATCAAAATTACAAGAATTACTTCAAGAACAAAAAAATGCAGTAATATCCTATGTAGTTACTAAAGAAGAAGGAACCCCACAAGATAAATTTTTCGAAATTGTTGTAAAATGTAATGGCGTAATTTTAGGAACAGGGGTTGGATCATCTAAAAAGAAAGCTGAGCAAGATGCGGCAAAAAATGCCTTAGAAAGGAAAGTTTAAAATGGGATTAATTAGTTTTTTAAAAAATAAATTCTCAAAGAAAAAAATAGAAGAAGTAGAAAATCACGAAAGCGAAACTAAACAAGATCAACAACAAACAAATATTGAACTTCCAAAAGAAGAAAACAAAAACATAGAAGAACAAACTATAAATAATAATGAACAACATTCATTACAAAATGACAATTTAGGTATTACTAAAACTGAAAATAATACAAAAGTAGAAAACAAAGAAATAGATACAAAAACAAGCTATATTTACAAGCCACAAGAACAAATAAAAGAAATAAAAAGAAGCAAAGAAGAAGAACAAACAAAAGCTTATGTTCAAGGTTTAAAAAAATCTAACAAAGGCTTTATGGCTAAATTAAAAAAGCTGACCTCTATTTTTAATAAAGTTAATGATGAATATTTTGACGAGTTAGAAGAAATATTAATAGAAGCCGATGTTGGTGTCGATTTAACAATTAATTTAATAGATAAAACCAAGAAACAATCTAAAGAATTAAAAATAACTGATCCAAAAGCTATTAATGAATTATTGATAGATGAAATGTTTCAAGATTATCAAAAAAATGGTAATCAAGTCGCTGCAGACATACATTTTAACAAAGATTTGCCAACAGTTTTATTAGTTGTAGGAGTTAATGGTGTAGGTAAAACTACCACCATTGCAAAATTAGCTTACCGCTATAAAAATCAAGGTAAAAAAGTTTTGCTTGTCGCTGGTGATACTTTTAGAGCTGGGGCTGTAGAACAACTTAAAGTTTGGGCAGAACGTTTAGGAGTTGATATTATTACTGGAAAAGAGAATTCTGATCCTTCTTCTTTAGTTTATGATGGTTTATCAAAAGCTAAAAAAGAACATTTTGATTTAGTAATAGTAGATACCGCTGGAAGATTACAAAATAAGGCAAATTTAATGGCAGAACTTGGTAAAATGAAAAGAGTTATGAGTAAGATTTTACCTTCTGCCCCAGATGAAACTTTCTTAATAATTGATGCTAACACTGGTCAAAATGGAGTAGAACAAGCCAAAGTATTTAAAGAAGTTACTCCACTTACTGGTATTATCATTACTAAAATGGATGGCACTAGTAAAGGTGGTATAATTTTAGCTATTAGAAACCAATTAGGAATTCCTGTTCGTTTTATTGGTTTAGGTGAAGGTTTTGAGGATTTGCGTGAGTTTGATCTTGATTCATATTTATACGGCTTATTAATAGGAGATGATGAAAATGTATAGTTCAAATAGTATAAAAGCTCTTATTTTTTCTTTAATAGCTGGTTTTTTAGTTGTAATTATTGGAAACTATGCATTTGCTGATCCAAATCCTTATTTAATTTACTTAATAATGGATATTGTAGTTGCTTTTGTTTATGCTTTTGTCTTTTTACCAAAAGATCGTCTACATTTCTATCGCTATTATTTATTCCATTATTTATTTTCAACTAACCTAGTTTGGTTCGTAGGTTTTACCTTAGTTTTAGCCTTCATAGGTCTACTATAATGACTAATTTAGAAAAGAAAAATCACTATAATTTATTACTTTCTATTTATATAGAAAAGTTACCTGAAGTCGGTAAAAAAGATATGCTAGACTATTATGGTAATGATCTCTCTTTATCAGAGATTGCTCAAAATCGCAATGTATCAAAAAACGCAGTTTACCTTTCAATTAAACAATGTGAAAAAGAGCTAGATAAATTAGAAGAAAAATTACATTTTGCTAAATTTAAACTAGATTTAATAAAAAAATTAGAAAACTTAACAAAAGTAGAATCAACACAAATCAATAAAGAAATCAATGACTTAATAAAGGAGATTAAAAATGGCATTTGAATCATTATCTGAAAAATTACAATCAATTTTCAAAAAAATAAGTGGCCAAGCTAAATTGACAGAAGCCAACATGGAGGAAATGCTCAAAGAAATTAGAGTAGCCTTATTAGAAGCTGATGTTAATTACAAAGTTGTTAAAGATTTTGTAAATGAAGTAAAAGAAAAAGCCTTAGGTGCAAAAGTCTTAACTAAAGTTAGTCCAGCTCAAATGTTGGTAAAAATAGTTAATGATGAATTAACTAAACTCCTTGGTGAAGGAGATTCAGAAATCCATTTTGAAAACAACAATCCAACCAATATTATGTTAGTTGGTTTACAAGGTACTGGTAAAACTACATCTGCTGGTAAATTAGCTTATTTATTTAAAAATAAATTAAAGAAAAAAGTGTTATTAGTTGCTGGTGATATTTACCGTCCTGCTGCTATTGATCAACTTGATACTTTAGCTAAACAAGTAGGTGTAGATTGCTATATTGATAGAACTGGAACTCTTCCTCCTGAAATTGCTAAAAAAGCTTATCAAAAAGCTTTAAAAGAAAGATATGATGTAGTCTTAATTGATACAGCTGGTCGTCTACAAATCAATGAAGAATTAATGGTGGAATTAGAAAATATTCAAAAGAATATTCCAGTTAAAGAAACTTTATTATTAGTTGATGCCTTATCAGGTCAAGACGCTATTAATGTCGCTAATACCTTTAATAAGCGAATTAAACTCACTGGCTTAATTATGTCAAAACTTGATTCTGATGCCCGTGGTGGTGCTGCCTTATCTATTAAAAAGATGACAGGTGTCCCTATCAAATTTGCTGGTGTTGGTGAAAAAGTTGAAGACTTAGAAGTATTCCATCCAGATAGAATGGCTAATAGAATTCTTGGTATGGGAGATGTTGTCTCCTTAGTAGAAAAAGCTCAAGAAGCCTTAGACCAAGAAAAATCTATGAAATCAATTAAGAAGATCATGTCAGGTAACTTTGGTTTAGATGATATTATTTCCTTAATGAAACAAATTAGAAGAATGGGCCCTTTAGGCAAAATTATAAAAATGCTCCCTGGAATGCCAAAAATTTCAGATGATACTTTAGCAAAAGG
>DKCH01000044.1:25566-33914 GCA_002449135.1 Caryophanales bacterium UBA6879
CAACAAGCAAATCAGCAAAATAATAAATAAATAGACTTAAAAATTAAAGATTAAAACTTTATAATATTAATGAATTGGAGAATTTAAATATATGTTAAATCAAGTAAAAAAACCAGAAATTAGTAAAGTAGAAGAATTATTAAAAGATCCTAGTAAAGTAGTAGTAGTTCAAACTGCTCCTGCTGTAAGAGTCTCTTTAGGAGAATTATTTAATAAAACTCCTGGTACAAAAGTAACTGGCAAAATGGTTACCGCTTTAAAAAAGTTAGGATTTAAAGCTGTTTTTGACACTGACTTTGGTGCTGATGTTACTATTTGGGAAGAAGCTAATGAATTCTTAAACAAAGTAAAAAACAATGGTCCTTTCCCAATGTTTAACTCTTGCTGTATCGGCTGGTTACAAATGGCTAACCGTGCTTATCAAGATTTAATGCCATTAGTTTCTACTACTAAATCACCAATCGGATGTTTAGGTTCTATTATTAAAACTTATTATGCTTCTAAAATAAATGTCGATCCTAAAAATATTGTTGTAGTTGCTGTTGTTCCTTGTGTTTTAAAGAAAATGGAAAACATCTTACCTTATAACAAAACAAATGGAATATTTGATGTCGATTTTTGTTGGACAACTAAAGACTTAGGTCAAGAAATCAAAGATGCTGGTATTGACTTTGATAGCTTAGAAGATTCTGATTTTGATTCTCCTTTAGGCGAATCCACTGGTGGTGGAACTATCTTCGGCCGTGGTGGTGGTGTCTTAGAAGCCGCTTTAAGAAATGCAATTTACACTGAAACTGGTAAAATTGAAACTGATTCATTTAATTTCAAACCTGCTGCTTTCTCAAATGATGTTTTAGAAGCTGATGTTAAAATTGGTGATAAAAACTTAAAAGTTTGTTATTGCGGAATGATGGGCTTACGTCTAATTGCTGATCAAGTAAGAAAAGGAACTTGCCCATATCACTTTGTAGAAGTAATGGCTTGCCCAGGTGGATGTATCTTAGGTGGTGGTCAACCTGTACACTTACCAAAAGAAATGCCTGCAGCTGAAGTTAAGCGTTTAAGAAAAGAAGGCTTAAATAATATAGATAAGAGTCAAGCTAATAGAGTTCCAGCCTTAAACAAATCATTACAAGAAGTTTATAAAGCCATTTATGATGGTAAACCAGGTTCTGAAAAAGCTGAAAAGGCTCTTCATAGAGATTACTCAATTAAAGCTTAATTTAAAAAGGGGATTATCCCCTTTTTAGTTGCTTTTTAAAAACCTTTCGCCTTTTTCTAAAGCTATTTTTTCTTCTTTAGAAATTGTATTTTCTTCAATCTCTTTTAATCTTTTAAAATCATTTTTAGTAAATTGATACTTATTAAAAAGATCTTTCCTTAGATTTTTAGTAATTTTTAATGCTTCCCTTTGACGAAAATTTTCAACAGCCTTATGATTTCCAGTTAATAAAATACTTGGAACCTTATCTCCATTAAAATCATAAGGATAAGTATACTGTGGATACTCAAGTAAGCCATTGTTAAAACTTTCTTCTTTGGTAGATTCACTTGAAATAGCTCCATCTAATAATCTTGTAATAGCATCTGATAAAGCTAGGGCACCAATTTCACCACCTGTAGTTATATAATCACCAAGAGATATTAATTCATCCATGTATTTATTAAAACGATAGTCCACTCCTTCATAGTGACCACAAACCAAAACTAATTCTTCTTTTTTAGATAATTCTATAGCCTTTTCTTGATTAAAAGTTTTTCCTAAAGGTGAAAGTAATATTTTATATGATTTATTAGAACTATTATCTTTTAAAGCATCTACTAAAGGCTGCATTTTCATAATTAAACCTGCCCCACCTCCAATAGGTCTATCATCAACACGATGATGTTTATCTAAAGTATAATCACGAATATTTACTAATTTAAATTCTACAACATTTTTGCTAATGGCTCTTTTTATAATTGAGTTATTTAAAAAAGAATCAAAATATTCTGGAAACAATGTTAAAATCGTAATTTTAAGCATTGTAATAAACCTCTACACCTAAACTAGTTAAATAAATTGTTTTATTTTCAGTATCAATTCTACTATAAAAAATATCTTTAATTAGAGGAATTAATTTCTTATTAACTACTAAATAATTTTTATTAGCAATTATTTGATAATCAGAAACTAGACCTAATTCATTTTTTTGTTCATCAACAACTTTAAAATTAATCAAATCATCTAAATAAACAATAGAATCATCTTCAATTTTAGTAGCATAAAGGTCTCTTTTTAAAAGAAACTCTATTTGATTTATATCATTAAATTCTTTAAATTTTAAAATTGCCTTATTATCTTTAATATGAGAAATTTGCTCAATTGTTAAAGGGAGATATTGATTGTTTTCTAAATAATAACAAACCTGATTTGAAGCAAATCTATAAGAAATATTATCGCTTAGTAAAATAATTTTTACTTGACCTTTTAAAGCATAAGCTTCTTGTACATATGCAATTTTTTTATATTCCATATCTCCTCCTTTAAAAAAAGCTGTTAGAAATCTAACAGCCATAAATTATTCAGCTTCTTTTTCTGAAGAAAATGATTCGAATTTGATATGAACTCTCTTTCGATCATCCCTAGCTTTAACATTAACAACTGTTCTTATAGCATCGGCAACTGAACCATGACGGCCAATTAATTTACCAAGAACATTGTCAGGGCAAGCAACTAAATAATGGACATCTCTACTTCTTTCGAGCTCATCTTCCCTGTCCATTAAACGAATAAGTAACTGAGATGGATCATCAACTAGCGGCTCGATACATGCTTTGATGATTAAACTATAGTCAGTCATTTATTTACTTAGCCTTTTTGTTAGCTTTTTTAGTTTCTAAATATTTAGCGTAAATGCCTTTAGCAATCAATAAAGTTTTTACACTATCAGAAGGTAAAGCACCTTTTAATAACCAAGAAATTGCTTTTTCTTCATCAACAACAGCATGTTCAATATCTTTAGGATTGAAATGACCAATTTGTTCAATGCAAGAACCATCTCTTGGACTTCTAGAATCAGTAACAACTACTCTATAAGCAGGTTCAAAGTGTCTACCAATTCTTGCTAATCTAATTTTAACCATATAATTAAATTCCTTTCTTTTAACACAATAAATAATACATATACTTTAAGTGCATGTCAAGTATTTTTACTTTACTGCTAGTTTAATATTTAGAACCTCTAAAACCATAGTGAAATATAATTTTATTAATTCCTACACCTAATCCTGTTGCTAAAATAATTGCTCCAAAAGGAATTAAACAATTAGTATATGTAGCATATAATAAACCAGAAATAATAAATACAAAAGTTGAAACCCCAAAAACATAACCATTATTCACTTTATTTTTTCTAAAAAGAATTTCATAAACTAAACAACTAATAGCTACAATAGAAGAAACTAAAGGTAAAAGTAAAATTGTTTGGAAAAAGATATCTTTAGGATTATCAAATAAATATAACAAAGAATAATAATAAGAAGACAACTGGTTTGTATGCTTATTAAAATCATATAAAGGTAAAACAATAGGAGCAAACCCACTTAAAAGGAAAATTGAAAAAATTACTATATATATAATTCTTTCGTACAAACCATATTTTGTCATTCTTACATTTTTTCAATAATATTATTAGCTAAAGCTTCTAATTTACTATCTACAGTTGCTGGATTATAAGCACACATAAATGAAACTTTAGTATCTAAAATAACACTATCTTTAACCTTAGAAAGTAAACCTTCCATTACTCTATTTGCCATTGGTGCCCAGGAACCAGATTCCATTAGCGCATAATTTCTTTTAGTTAAACCTGAATTAATTAAATGAGTTATAAAAGTTTCCATATATGGGAAAATTCCATTATTATAAGTTGGGCTTGCTAAAACAATATTTTTAACTCTAAAAGCTTCAGAAACTAAATAAGAAACCTCATAATCAGAAACATCAAATAAGGAGGTTTTAATACCTTTAGAAATTAAAATCTTTTGTAAATTAACAGCAGCCTCTAAAGTATTAGAGTACATAGAACCAACAAAAATCGCTACTTCATTATTAGCTTCTGGAGTATATGAAGACCATTTATCATATAAAGAAATAATAGTTGCAAAATCATTTCTCCAAATTGGACCATGTAATGGGCAAATAAGCTTAATCTCTAGACTTTGAGCACCTTTTAAAACCTTTTGAACATAACTGCCATATTTACCGACAATATTAGTATAATATCTTCTCATTTCTGAATAGAAAAAGTCATCTTTTTTAATATTATCAGCAAATAAAATTCCATCATTAGCACCAAAAGTACCAAAGGCATCAGCACTAAATAAAATCTTTTCTGTAGTATCATAAGTAAAAATTACTTCTGGCCAATGAATAAAGGTAGCATTAATAAAACTTAATTGATGGTGACCTAAATCTAGAGTAGTTTTATTTGGAATAATTGGTGTAAATTGATTTTTAATATCCTTTTTTAAATAAAGATTCAGCATTCTACTTGCTGAACTAGAAGCATAAATATGAACATCAGGATATAAATCTAAAATATTTTTAATAGCTTTAGAATGATCAGGTTCCATATGTTGAACAATTAAAATATCTAATTTTCTTCCATTTAAAGCTTCTTTAACATGGTCTAGAAACTTATCAATAACAGAGTTATCAACAGTATCAATTAAACATGTTTTATCATCAACATATAAAAATGAGTTATAAGCCATTCCAGTAGGAATATTAAACATTCTTTCAAATGACTTTTCAGTATGTGAACAATCACCAACATAATATAAATCTTTTCCAATTAAGTTAAGCATTAATTATCTCCTTATCAAATTTATCAAATAAATTATAATCATATTTTAATAAAAATAAAATAAGACGTTCAAATTTTAGACAGCATAATAATATTTTCGTCAAAAGTTGAATGAATCAAACTATAAATAATTTTCGCTTTATTTAGAGGTATAAAATTTTCACCAGATCTAAACCAAATAATTAATTCTTTAGAAATATAAAAAGAATAAAAATTAATAAGTTCATTTCTATTATCTTCTTTTAAACAAACATTTAAAAATTTTTCTCTCTTTTTTATAAATTCACCAAAAATTTCCTTTAAAATTTTACCTAAATAAAAGTTTATAGATTCTTCTGAAATGTTGGTAATAGCATTTAAAAATACTTTTCTATTATCCATTAAATAATTAAATAAAGATGTATAAGTTAATAACATATCATTAGTAGAATTAATATTAAAAATAATTTTGTTAACCTCACTAGAAAAAACATCAAAAGCTAATTCATAAATATCACTAAAATAATAATAAAAAGATTGGCGATTAATATTACAAACCTCTGAAATTTCTTTAACAGTAATTTTACTTAAAGGTTTTGTTTCTAACATGCTTTTTATTGCGATGGAAAGTTTTTCTTTAATATTTTCCTTCATAGCAAAAATATTTTAACATAAAAAAAGCCCTTAATTATTTATAAGGGCTTACAAGCTAAATCACCTATTTTCTTTCAGATAATTGTTTATTTAATAAGAACAAACCTTCTGGTGCAGAAGCAAATAACTTAAATTCATCAATTAAAGCGTGAGCATTCTTTTCTTCTTCTACTTGTTCCTTAATAAAGTAGTTTAAGAATTCCATAGTCTTAAATTCTTTAGCTTCATGAGCAGCAGCATAAATATCATTAATTGAGGAAGAAATAAATTCTTCGTGACTTAAACCAGCTTCCAAAACAGCTAAATCAGAAGATAATTTCTTATCTGGTTTATCAATAGCTTCTAATTTTACACTATTACCATTAGCTAAAAGATATTCTCTAATTTTCATAGCATGTCCAACTTCTTCTTGAGCTTGGATATTATACCAAGAAGCAAAACCATTTAACCCTTTAATAGCAAAATAGTTAGCAAAATCCAAATAAAGATAAGATGAATAAAATTCTTTATTAATTTGATCATTTAATAATTCGGCAACTTTTTTATTTAACATACTTAGTAATCCTCCTTATTGCATAAAGTAATATAGCCATCTTTTTAAAAAAGTAAAGACCATATTTTTTTAAATTTTTAATCACAAAATCAAAATATAATTATAAAAGAGTTTGCTACAAATCAAACTAATAAATATTAAAATATCACTTCTCATAGAAATAGAAAAAAATTGGATAAAAAATAAATTAGAAATCTAAAAAGTAATTTTCAATCTAGCCAAGCTAGTTCTTTTTCAACTTCCCAAAAGCTTTTACCATCCCATATTTTAGCTTTTAAAAATTTTTCTCTTAAAGCATCTTCATTAGGGGCTTCCATTTTTAATTCTTTGTAATCTAAAAGATTACCATTTGAATCTAGAACATTCTCATAGATTCTATTATCAATATTTTTAGCTCTCCATTTTCTAATCCAAAGATGCATTTCATGTTTATCATTAAAGGCTCCATCCAAGAAATAGATGTGATCCTTGTAATAGATAGTAGCATCGGCATTCCACCATCCAGTATCTAAAAACTGACTGAGATTACCATTGATCATATCCTACATCCTCCAAATAATCTTTATATTTTTTCTTAACTTCATTACTAATAAATTCAGGATCTTGGCGATCCAAGCCTGGCAAATAAAAATGCATATGCCATATGCTATGTAGCCTATCACCATTATTTAAATTAGGTTCAGGATGATAGGCAATTTCAATAATTGGAATATGATTATTGCCATAAATCCTCATGGCGTGAAAAACACCTTTTTTGTATATAATATACACAGCATTAGCAGAATGGGAATAATCAGGCATTGAATGATTTCTTCCAATACCTTCTATTATCTTTTCATTATGTTGAAGAATATTGATAGTTTCATACTCTTCATCCATAATACGACCATTTTTAGCAACAGCTCCTCTTGATGACATATCAATTAGCCTCCTTATATATGCTTCCATCCCAATTAAACAATTTTATTTGATTTCTTTAAGATAATTGTTTTTTACCACCAAAAGTCTCTTCATATGGGATTATACATACATCATTAGGAATCCCAACTATATTTTGACCTACACATATTTGTCTTGAATTAGGAAACCTTTTTCTTAATTCCAAAAGGCCTTTTAAAAATATAGGTCTAGAAATATCATTATTTACTCCTAGAGTAGATATAAAGAAAGTTGACCCATCTTTAAGACCTGCAAAACAAATATCATAAGTATCCCCATACACTCATCCTACAGTTGGATAGACTTTTATACCATAACTTTGAAGATATCTTCCAAACCAGCGAGACTTTGCAGTAGCTTGAATAATAGACCATTTATTCATTCCAGGATGCATACTGAAATCAAGTGATGTGGCTCCGTAATATCCAGATATCTTTTGTATAAATTTCATAGGATTATCGTATTCTTTTTCTAATGAGTTATCAAAAAGAAATGAATGAACTATTTTACGTTCTTTATCTATATCACTTTTTGAAACGTTAGCAGGATTAATTAAGAACAACTTGCTCCCCATCAAAGAAATAGGCAATTCTTCCTTTTCAATGAAAGGAATATCAAAAATATCCTTTCCCCAACCAATTGGTTCAGGTCGCATTACATTGGTAAATTCCTGTGTGTTATAAATAGGCATAAATTAAAAGCTCCTTTTGTTATTAAAGCAACCTTTGATATATAATCTCTATTGGTCCTGAGATTATTTCTTAAGGTCTTGACCAAGTCACTGGCAGGTGTCTTGGTCATTTTATTTTTTATGAATTTTATTTTATCTAGTTTGGGCTGCCGACATAGTAACATGATATTTCCTCCTTATCTCTTTAGATGTAAGATTTTGGCACTGCTCATATGGCATGAGAAATTCTGAAGCAAAGGTATTAGCCTGCCATTCAGGATCTTCAAAAATTTTTTGAATGACAAAAGAAGTTGTTCTTGAAAAATTCATTAAATTTAAAACTCTATGAAGAACAAAATGTCCTATTTCATGCGCAATTGTGAAATTTGCTCTACAATACCTTTTGTGAGTAGCTTGCTCTATTACAGATTCTTTGAAATAAATAGTTCCAGTCGTTATATTTGTTTTAGCTTCTTCCATTATTTCAAAGACAGAATCATCATCAGGCAATACTACATAGTTAAATTCAAATCCAGAAAGTTTAAAAGTAAGAATGTCTAGTACCTTAACCATACTGATACTCTTATTATTATTTACTTATAAAAGTTTTTCTCTAACAAAATTAGCAACGTTTCTTATATCTATAATTTTCAGTGGTTTAGCTATTTTATTTGTCATCATTACCTCCTAAATATCTCATAAT
>DKCH01000044.1:33965-37889 GCA_002449135.1 Caryophanales bacterium UBA6879
AGTTGTCTTTGTGAACATATTGCTGAATGCAAAGATATGGAAATCTTACTGACTGAATTAGCTTCAGCCTTAATAAATTCTTCTTTCCTTTTTTTTGAAAGATTGTAGATTTCACTTAACTTATCAACAAAGTCAGTAGGAATTTCACGTATTCCATTCTCAATAGCAGATAAATAAGATACGGATATACCTAGTTTTTTCGACATAGAAGATAAGTTTTCATCCTTATCTATTCTAAGTTTTCTAATTTCTTTACCTAATTCTGTAATCATTGTGTTCTTTTTTCTCTACTATTGATATTAAACATAATCTAGAGTATAAATTCTACTACTTTGTAGAAAAACTATTCATGTTAAAAAGTTGTTAATATTTTCAAATTTAAAATAAAGTTTCTGCAGGGCACAAAAAAGACCCATATTTCTATGGGTCACTAGTTTTATTAATTACCTTATATCTTAAGATATGTCTCAAATATACGAAACCATATTATTTATATAAACTTCTAAAATTTAATTTATAATGGTCGGAACAGTGAGAATCGAACTCACGACCTCTTGGTCCCGAACCAAACGCACTACCAACTGTGCTATGTCCCGATTTTTAATAATGGTCGGAGTGATGAGATTCGAACTCATGATCTCTCGGTCCCTAACCGAGCGCACTAACCAAGCTATGCTACACCCCGAGCAAAAGATATTGTAAAGATAAATTTAATAAAAATCAACCTTAGCAAATCTTTTTAAGCAATTTTTTATTCAATATAGTCTACAGTTCCAAAAATTCTATCACCAGCATCCCCTAATCCAGGAAGAATATAACCATGATCATTTAATTTTTCATCTAAACTAGCTAAATAAACATGGACATCTGGATGAATTTTTTCTAAAGCTTTTAAACCTTCAGGAGCACCAACTAAGGCCATCATCTTTATATTTTTGTATCCTCTTTTCTTAACAGCATCAATAGCCATAATAGCTGATCCACCAGTTGCTAACATTGGATCAACAACAATAACTTGAGGATTATCAACTCTTGGAAGCTTAAAATAATATTCATGAGGTTTTAAGGTTTTTTCATCTCTATACATTCCAATAGTACCAATACTTACAGTAGGTAATATGCTTTTAACTCCATCAATCATACCTATTCCTGCTCTTAAGATTGGAGCTAATACTACTTCTTTTGCTAATTTTACTTCTTTAACTTTACTACCAGTTGGAGTAGTAATAATTTTATCTGTAGTAACTACTTCCATATCTTTTAGTATTTCAAAAGTCATTAACATTGCAATTTCATTCAAGCATTCTCTAAAGTCCTTGCTTTTAGTGTTTTTATCTCTTAAGACAGACATTTTTGCTTCTATTAAAGGATGTTTAACTATTGTAACCATATTAACCTCCATATATCACTTTATTATATCAAAAAATAAGTCAATATATTGTACTCTTTTTAGCAAGTTAGTAAAGTTAAATCATGGTATAATTTTTAAGGGTTTTTATGCAGATAGATTTTAAAAAAGAATTAAATAATGAACAATATTTAGCAGCCACAAGTAACGCTAAACATTTAAGAATAATTGCAGGTGCAGGAACAGGAAAAACTAGAACATTAACCTTCCGCTTAGCATATTTATTATCTAGAGGAGATGTTAAACCATATCAAATTGTTGCAATTACCTTTACTAAAAAAGCTGCAAACGAAATGAAAGAAAGGACATTAAAGCTTTTAAAAGAATACAACATTAATATTGAAAGCTATCCTATTATTTTAACTTTTCATTCTTTTTGCGTTAGTTTTTTAAAAAAAGAATTAATAAATCATTACACAATATTTAAACCAGGTTTTACTATTATCGATGATGAAGATCAAAAAAATATTTTTAAACAAATAGCAAAAGAATTTAATTTTGATAGTAAAGATCAAACCTTTAAAGAATATATAAATTTAATTCACTCATTAAAAACTAAGGGAATATTACCTGAAAATGCGGTTTTTGATAAAAGAACACTTAATAATCCTAATGAATTTTTAAAAATCTACAATCGTTACCAAATAGTATTAGCCAATCTAAACTCATTAGATTTTGACGATATTTTAATTTATACACGTGAAATCTTAACAAAGGATACTTTATTAAGAGAAAGATATTCTCATTATTATAAAGTCTTTATGATAGATGAATTCCAGGATACTAATGACTTACAATACACAATTGTTAAATTATTTATGAACAATAGCACTGAACTTTGTGTTGTAGGTGATCCTGATCAAACTATCTATACTTGGCGTGGCGCTAATAATAAACTAATAAAATCTAAATTAAAAGAAGACTTTCCAGATTTAGAAACAGTGGTTTTAGATGCTAATTATCGTTCTACTCAGTCAATTTTAGATAAAGCCAACACTTTAATAAGTAAAAACCATGATAGAGAAAAGAAAAATCTTAGATCCTTTGACAATAGAATCGGAAGACCAGTTGAATTTATTACTGCTTTTAATGATGCAGAAGAAGCTCGTCAAATAGCAACTAAAATTAAAAATTTCCATGAAGATGGATACAAATATAGCGATATGGCTATTATTTATCGTTCTAACTTTTTATCTCGTACTTTTGAAAGAACTTTTATTCAAAATAAAATACCTTATGTAATATATGGTGGTGTTTCTTTCTTTCAAAGAGAAGAAGTTAAAAATGGATTAGCTTATTTAAAACTTTTAGTAAATCCTGATGATTCCTTATCTTTACAAAGAATTATTAATATACCTAAAAGACAAATTGGTGAAGTTAGCTACAACAATATTGTTTCTCAAGCTAAACTTAATAATAAAGAACCTTTTAGATACATTTTAGAAAATTTTGATTCTTTAAATTTAAGAGAAAAAATTAAAGAAAGCTTAAAAATATTTATAGATGCTTACAATGAAACCTTACAAAATTTAAATAACTTTAAAGACAATGTATCTAAACTAGTAAAAACAATAAAAATATATTTTGAAAAAGTTGGTTTATATAACTATTATCGTCAAATTGACACTCAAGAAGAAAATGATCGCACTGGTCAAAAAAGAGAAGATAACTTAGAAGCTTTATTAACAGATTTTAATGATTATTTAGAAAATGCACAATTAAATCCTACTGAAGAAAATAGTCCAGATTTAATAGGCTTTTTACTTAACGTTGCAGTTTTATCTAGTCAGGATGCTTTAGAAGATATTGATAAGGTTCTTCTAATGACTGGACATATTTCTAAAGGGCTAGAATTTCCAATAGTTTTTGTCACTGGTTTAGTAGAAGGAATCTTTCCATCTAATCATACTTTAGAAAATCCACATAAAGATGAATTACTAGAAGAAGAAAGAAGACTCTTTTATGTTATGATGACTAGAGCCAAAAAATATCTTTTTGTTTCAACTTTCGGTGGAAAAAATTTCAATGGAGAACCTAATTTACCTTCTTCACTTTTAAAAGATGCTGGTTTTGATACTAAAGGCATAAACAACATATATAATGACTATGCAAATTCTAGTTCATATAATAGATTTAAAAACAAAAAATACGATGATATTTTTTCAACAATTGATTTAGATACACCTTTCTATTACACCCAAAAAGAAAAAAAGAAAAGTGACTTTTTAAACACATCTACAGTAAAAAATACTAATCTTTCAAACACTAATACTGATTATAAAGTTGGAGATCAAATTGTCCACATTAGTTTTGGCAAAGGAAAAGTAGTTTCTGTAGATAATAAATATATAATTGTAGATTTTGAAAATGGTAGTCAAAAGAAATTAGCAAAAGGCTTTAAAGCCTTTAGAAAGGTTAATTAAAATGGAATTTGATAAGGATAAACAAAGAGTAGAAGAACTTACAAAGCTTTTAAATCAATACAACTATGAATATTATGTTTTAAACCAATCCTC
>DKCH01000051.1:0-4927 GCA_002449135.1 Caryophanales bacterium UBA6879
GCACTAAATCCATCCCACCAAAAGACAAAAATCCTATTTGGAAAATTATATTTTTCATTCTCAAGTGTGGAAACATTTTTATATTTTAATAATATATCTTTGAATATGTCATTAGATATTTTTATAAGTTCTGTTGTTTCTCCATCTTTTCCCCCCATTAATAATTTCTTAATGAGTACTTTATTTGCTTTGATAAAACCAAAATTTTGCTTCAAGACAAAATAATTTTTCATGTTTGTCTTAATCTTAGTTACCAAACTCATATTAAATCTCCTTTAACTAATTATATAGAATTAGTTTATCAAAATTTAGTTTAGAATAAAAATAATTTAATTTATAGTTACATAGATTTAATTCTTATAAGATCTAATTTTTTAAAAAATTTAAATAACTAACATCAATTTACTGGCATTTTAATTCATATTAAATTTATTGATTTTTATGTATTTCTACTATAAAATCTCTAAGAAAGCAAGATAATAATATTTGATATGAACAAAGATATTCAAAATATAAAACGTGATAGCATTAAAAAAAGTTCCATATTTAATATAACTATTAAATTATTAACATACTTAATTCCTTTAATTTTATCGCCTTATTTATATCGTGTTTTAACTTTTACTGGTGTTGGAACTTATGAATATCAATACGCCTATGTAACATATTTTTGCTTAATAGCAACTTTTGGATTTAATGAATATGGGACAAAAAGGATTTCTTCATCTACAAATGATCCAAATGAATTAAATAAGAGGTTCTGGAGTATTTTTATTGCTAAACAATTTTTGGGTATTTTATGTTTAATTTTTTATATTATTATTATTTTTACTGGATTATTTGGCAATCAATCTAACTATATGTCTTTAATTATTATGTCTTTATTTATTATTGGGTCTATGACTGATTTGACTTTTCTTTATCAAGGGGTTGAGAACTTTAAAAGTATAGCAATTAGAACTTTTATAATAAAAATAGTTAATCTAATTCTTATTTTTTGCTTGGTTAAATCGCCTAATGATTATTTAACTTATGTGGCTATTATGGCTGGATGTAACTTACTATCAAGCCTAGTTATGTTTCTTCCACTTCATAAATATGTAAATAAACCTGTGTTTAATAAAAAAAATGTCTTAATTGATCTTAAAGGCTCATTTGTATTATTTATAATGGCTTTAGCAATTTCCCTTTACACTACAATGCAAAAGACTATTCTCGGTATACTAACAAATGAAACTGAAGTTGGATATTTTAGTTCTGCTACAAAAATCAAAGATGTTGTAACTAGTATATGTTATGCCATAGTTCCAATTTTTTATTCTAGAGTTGCTTTCTTATTTTCTGAAGGGAAGAGAAACGAAGTAAAAGAAATGATATATAAATGTTTCAATGCTTTATATGATTTTGTTCTACCTTGCACAGTTGGATTAATTTGTGTTGCTAACATTTTTATGCCATTTTATTTTGGCGAAGATGCTATTAATGCTGCTCCAATACTTATGGTTTCATCTCTTTCTTTACCTATGATTGTAACTAGTTCAACTATCAGTTATATTTATCTCTTACCTGATAACCATCAAATCCAAGCAAATATTATTTATATAGTAACTGCAATTCTAAATACTGCTTTCTCATTTATATCCATTAAATTGTTTGGAGCGGTTGGCGCAGCAATAGGAATGGTATTTACAGAAACAACTGCAGCTATTTTATGTATTTATTATTCCCATAAATATATCAACTTTAAAAAAGTATTAGGAATATTTATTAAACCTTTTGATGCTGCTTTATTAATGGGACTTATCTATATGCTTGGCAATTTAATTTTAACTAAATTCTTATCCAATATAGTGTCAATGTTTATACTTATTATTATTTCTATAATTGTTTATGGTTCCCTGCTTATTTTATTTAAAGATGAATTTTGTTTAAAAATGTTAAATTATTTTCTTAATAAGTTTAAAAGAAAAGGAAAATAACATTTTAAAAATCAATAAATATTTTAATTACATGGTTTTTATCAGGCTTATAGCATGGTGCTACATTTCTTTTATCTCCTTACTATTATAATTTTACGAAAATGATGGATTATTTCCAATCAACTGAATTTAACAAGCTATGTTAAAAATAGTTACTATTTTTATTAACTAAACCATAAAATTTTTTATTTAGTTTTTCAAGCATTAATTTAAGAGACCATTTCATAGAAAAATTATTTATATCTTCTTACCTCCTTTTTTAAATCTTTAGACAAATTTATCAAAAAATAATTATATTCAATCCATTAAAATTTTTAATTAATTTCTTTAAAAAAGTGTTTTACATTGCATTACATTTCAAGAACCATAAAATTTAAATTTTATAAATTGTGTCTTTATATTTTGAAATAGAGTAAAGATACATTTGATACTTACATAGCAATAATTAATGTTGAAAGCATCAATGCAGTTTTTTAGTAAAAAAAATTAATTAAATAAATGTTTAATATAAAGCATCTATTAAGTCAATCATCATTTTAAATACTTTGTTTTTCCTAATTACTATACTTACGGAAACATAACTATACTCATCTTTATATTCATCATTCCAATTACCATAAAATAGGATCACACAAAAAATAAAATATACTGCAATCTTCACAAAATTTTTTAATAAAGTCTACTAAAGAAAAATTATTATAACCATTAAGACTTTGCTAAAGGAGAAATAATTTCTTTTTTAATACCAATGATACTTACTAAAAAACTAACTTAAAATTATTAATAAACAAATAAATTAACATAATATTTTATATTTTTATTTTATGGTTGTTAATGATTAAAAAATGCTTTTTACCATGAAAAATATGTTAGTGAGGATATAAAAGATTAGTTGAAAATATTATTTTAATAATAACAATTTTTAGCTTTTAAATTTATTTCGTTTTATAGATTAGCATATGCTTTTAAGTCAAATATGATAAGACAATTCAAGGATATATGTAAAAATAAACTTTGGAATGTATTATAAGAGAATGCAAAAAAGGCTGTGAATTCTAATTACACTTTTTAAGAATGTCTATTTTTTCACAGCCATAATTTTTTATATAACTAATAAATATTATTTTGAATTAACGAAAAAGTTCTTTCTTTTTAGCTTCAAATTCTTCTTTAGTAATAATTCCTTTTTCAAGTAAATCATTATATTTTAAAAGAAGTTTAATATTTTCATCTTGTGAATTATTATTAGTTTGGTTTTCATTGACTTTATTTTCTACATCTTCTACTATTTCCACATTTTTAGACTTCATCATAATTAAGCCAACTAATATAATGCAATTATATATTAAGCCAAAAATATAAACGATTAAATTGTAAACTATTCCGCCAAATATAGCTAACATAATAAGATTTAATAGATTTAAAAATGCTGACAATGAAAAAGAAATAATTAAAGCTATCCTCGCAACACGAAGCGACTTTTTAGTCATAACAATACAACCTATAGCAAATACTAACTGAATAAGAGAGAGAATAAGGGCCAAAGAGCCAACAACTCCTTCACTCTCAGTACTTGCGTTAATAGCGTTTATAGTATTTGTAAAAAAAGCTAGAGCACCTGCTGCAGTCAAAGCAACGCTTAAAAACATCATCAAAACATGACCACTCTTTTCCTTATTTTTTGTTAAAACTAAAACAAGGGCGGCTGATAATATCAATCCTAAACATAACACAATATCTAAGACTACTGAAACATATAAATACCAATAACTAGAAAAACTAAATTCTGAACAATATGCAGTCAACAAAATGGTATCTAATATCATCATAATCGTAAATGTTACAATTACAGTGACAAAACAAGTAATAAACAATGTGTTAGCTGTCAAATGATGTGAAACATTTAAGAAGCTTCAGGCATCTCACTTCCCCAGTATCGTGCATCAGCTTCCCGAGCTTTTCAATCTCAATTTCATCCGGGCTCTTCAAATCAAGCACGTTTCTCGGCGTTTTGTTGTATTTCCCCATCCATCTTTTGCCTTGCCCCCTCAAGTCCTCGAGGGAATAGAAACTGAGGGTTCTGTAGAATTTTTCCTGATCTATCCTATGCGATCTTTCGACTTTCCCGTTGTGTTCCGGCGTTCTCGGGCGGATGAATTTGTGCGATATGCCTTCCTCAAGGCAAAAACGCTCGAGGAAATTCGGGCCATCCCTGGAAAT
The DNA here is from genome assembly GCA_002449135.1 of Caryophanales bacterium UBA6879. Classification (GTDB taxonomy): domain Bacteria; phylum Bacillota_I; class Bacilli_A; order RFN20; family CAG-288; genus Scatoplasma. The sequence continues at coordinate 4,200 of DKCH01000051.1, forward strand.
CGACGAAAACCCCTTTCCTTTGGCGGACGCCCTGTCCGAGAATTCGAAACCGTTGTCGGTCTGGATGGTTTTCGGGGCGTATCCGAAGAAGGCGATGGCCTCTCTGAGCCCGTTGACCGTCTCGTACATGGAATGCTCGTTGGCGAAATAAAGGAACCTCTTTCTGGAGGCCTCGTCCAAATAAGTGTATTGGTAGAACCTGCCTTCCAGCCCCGGCGCCTTACATTCCGTCGGGACGTATTTGACGTCCACCTGCCATTTGTCCCCGGGGTAGTCCGGCGTATGGTATTTGCCGTCGCGCCTTCTCTTGGGATTGGTTTTATAAGGCTCGTATCCATCGAGCCTTTTCAGTATCCTGAGGCACGTTGAATAGCACATGGTCCATCCCGATTTGACGGTTTTGACCCATATGTCAATCGAACTGTCGCCCGGGTTTCTCCTCCGATAGTTGCTTATTTTGGAAACGGCCTCGATGGGCGTCTTCCTCGGATGCTCCGAATGTGGCCTGCGGCTCTTGTCCATGAGCGATTCCTCCGTCCCATCGTACCTCTTCCTCCAACGCCAAAAGGTAGTCCTCTTGACCTTGTAATATGCGATGGCTTTTCTTATGCTCCACCCCGATTCGACGACCCTCCTCACCGAGTGGAGCCTCGTCTCCAGATCGTAGGGCAGGCAATTCCTCGCCTTTTCGCTTATAATGTCCATGGCATCTCCTTTCGTGTTTTATT
>DKCH01000051.1:4983-5205 GCA_002449135.1 Caryophanales bacterium UBA6879
ATAAGGCGAGATGCCTTTCTTTTTGCCCGCCCGGCGCGAACCCCCTAGGGGGTTTGGAGGGAAAGGAATCGACTACCGATTTTGTTTCACATCATTTGAAATAGAACACCATCCTAAAGAAAGAAGGCAAGACCAAAGAGGAAATCATAAAAATCCTCAAAGAAGACTACATCAAAGCATGGAAGTCCTTGGAGGTTAACTAAAAAAAGGCCTCGGTCATGA
>DKCH01000049.1 GCA_002449135.1 Caryophanales bacterium UBA6879
ATGAGTAAATTTTGGAAAATTTTTATTTCTGTTATTTTAATAATTATGATAGTGGTTGGCACTACTCTTGGAATTGTTACTAACGGTTTTAGAAAATGGAATAAAATTAAAGATATTAAAGCCGTTTTAAATAATGAATTTAGCTCTAAAGATTATAAAAAATTAACTGATGATTATAATAATCTTTTATCTAGTTATGAATATTTTGCGGGAAGATATTACTTTGAAAAAATTGATTCTTATGGATTAACATTTTATAATCGAAAAGATAATTCTAGTTTTTTTATTTATGATAATTCGGCTTATTTAAAGAATAATGAGTTACAACTTAAAAAAAATTTCTTTTATGATACTGATGTAGAATATAAAGTGAGTGAAATTGAAGCCCTTAAAACAAATTATGAAGATTATTTTATAGGACAAATGACAAACGTAGAAGTTTTACAAATTTCGTATTTAAATAATTATTTATTTGATGTTTTATTTTATCCGTCTTATTTTCCTTTTTATGGTTATGATAAAATTGAAGACTCCGAATCAAACCCTGAATTTAATTATAGTATAGTTTTTCGTAATGAAAAAGTGGAAGAAAAATACAAAGTAAACAAAGAAGAGTACGAACTTAATTTTTCCGTTAAAGGGTATTATACTATAAATTTAGAAGAAAACGTCAGTTCGGAAAATGAAATTTCTTATAAAGTAGATATTGTTTTTAATGTTTGGGAAGTTGTTTAAATTATTAGGAGAATAAAAAATGAGTAAATTTTGGAAAATTTATTTAAAAGTGATTTTATCAATTTTTATAGTTGTGAGTATAGGTGTAGGCACTTATTTAGGCTTTATTACCAAAGGTTTTAAAAAGTGGGATAGCGTTACTGATAAAATTGACAAGATTAAAGGAAAGTTATCAACGGAAGAAACAACTATTATTGTTACTGAAAGTGTTGATACTTATTACTATATTCGTACTGTTTACCCTATTTTTGAAGTTTGTAAAGATTATGAAATTAAAGATAATGAAGTTTGCTTGAAGCATAAAACTGCTGACGCTAATTTTATCAAAAATATCACTGTTGCTAGTATTGAAAGCAGTTTTAGAATGTGTGATTTTGGTGCAACTACTTGTTTTAAAACTTCTAAAAATGGCGTTGTTGAAAAGATATTTTACCGTCCTGCTTCATTAAAAATTAGTGGTCCTGACTGTATTAAATCGGTTTCGGCTAGATATGTGTTTGATTCCGCAGATAAAGAAGCATTAGAAAATCAATTTAGTAACGATAGCTCAAAAAATAATATTTATGATTATACAATTGATATTTTGGCTGAATTCATTGAAAATGAAAATAAATATAACATTGAATTAGTAATTACTATTTTTGGTTGCACTACTTCCCTAAAATAAGGAGTTTTTATGAAATACATAAGCTTTAAAAAAATAACATTAGTGATACTTTTTTTAATTATTACTTTTTCCGTTTTGTTCTCTTCTAGTTCTAGTGTTTTTGCGGAACAGCAAATAATTTATTCTGAAATATTAGCCGATTTATCAAGAGATAGTAGTTTTAATCTAAACGATTATCCTGAAAATTCAAATGATAATTCATTGCAAGTTATTACTGTTGCTGAAAACGTTGATAAAAATTTAATTGTTTACGTTTACCAACCTAGTGGGCAATCTAAAAGTCTTGTTGCTTCGTCAATAAATATTTCTAAGAATAGTGATATGGCGGTTGGAATTAACAATTATAAACTTAAATTATTAAATTCGGACGGAACGTTGTTTAAATACTTGGTTAAAAATTTCGTTTTATCAAGTGAATCAACTAGGTATTATAGTATCGTATCAATTTATCGTCCGTTTGATAAGGAATTAGGCGATAAGGAAGTAGACGGTAACGTTGTTAATGAAATTGCATATAACGTTAGTGAACAATGGAAATTTGTTGTAACTGGCGATAATTTAGAAATTACTTCTGAAAAACTAACATCTATTACCGTTACTGATATGTTTGTTGGGTTTGTTCGTTATGAAAACGGTTGGCAATTTTTTAACGACAATAAAAAGTGTGATTCGCATTTTGTTGCTTTTAATACTTCAATGAATATCAATGAATTGTATGAGGCGGAAGTTGATTATTTTTTACAAAGTTATGATTATGGAAAAACCGGCATAGCCGAGCAACCTTATTTAAAATTTGGAAAAATAACTTCGAGACACGTTATGGTTACATATAAAGACGATAAAGTCGTTTTTAAAGGGAATGGTTGGAATGCTCCAACTTATAAATGGGATACAATTCAAACTATGGATGAGTTTGTTAAAAGTGTAAACGTATCTAAAAATGTTTACTCTGGGGCTTTGTTAGACGTCAGTGTTGCAAGTAAAATTACCAAAGAAAATGAAGCTCGTTTAAAAGATAAAAAATGGGTTCTTAGATTTGATACAACTTCTTTTAATTGTGGTTCTTATACTGCTGGTGGTATAATTACTGCACATACTGAAGAGTATAATAAAGGTTCAATGGTTGGTGAATTTACCATTTTTCGTTTAAAATTTAAAAGTGCTGGTAAAGTATATAATTTAGGCGTTGTTGACAATAAACAAACAGGAAGCTTAACTCCTGCTAATAGCTCAGAGTGGACTGTTACTCTTACTAATCGTGGTAGAAAGTTGTGGAAAGTTATAAAAATTATTTTAATAATCGTACTATGTGCGGTTGCGTTCTTCTTACTTGCTCCCGTACTGCCCTACATATTTAAAGGAATTCTAATTCCGTTTAAACTTATTTTTAAGGTCATTAAAAAAATAGCTAGAAAGGACGAATAATTATGCAGGCATTTACTTACGTAATTTGACTTAACGACTGATTAGAGATTTATAATAATTTTCACTCTAAATCATTATAGAAAAATTTAAAGGGGTTGTTTTTTACAGCCCCTAGATTAAGATATACGGCGAAAATATTATATTATAAATTTTTAACATATACACATCAAACAATAATTAAACAACTCAATTAAACCAACAAAAATCAGCTTGATTTTTAAAAAGGATGTGATATAATATGAGCAGAAAAAGAACAAACAAATATTTTCATATTGGTAAAAATATAAATAAAAACGATTCACTTTTAACCCCTATGCATGGATATCCAAACACTAATTTAGATACATATCATAAAGAAAGTGGCAAATTAAAAAGTCGACGAAAATTTGATAATAATGGTGATTTTTTAAAAGATTTAGATGTTGCAGATAAGCACAAAACTTTTGACCATGTTCATGAAAACATTGACGGAAAACGAAGTAACGATAGACTTCCCAATAAAAACGAAAAACAAGAATTAATAAAAGCAAAAAAGAAAAGGAAATTTTGGAATAATGGAAAAAAATAAAAAAAAAATTAGTGATTTTGAACTTATACGTTCGTGTTTAGATTGTTTTACTGATATCGAATTTATTTTTAAAGATAAAACATATAAAATAGATTCTCATTGCAAAACTGTTTATGA
>DKCH01000004.1 GCA_002449135.1 Caryophanales bacterium UBA6879
TTTAAAGTATAATAAAATAAGAAAGAAGGTAAATATGTCTAGAGATAAAAAAGAAGAAGGCTTAACTGAATTAGGCTCAAAAATTAATAAATACAAGATGGATTATGCTCCAGAAGTTTTGGAAACTTTTCATAATAAGCATCCAGAAAATGATTATTTTGTAAAATTTAATGTTCCTGAATTTACATCTTTATGTCCTATTACTGGTCAACCAGATTTTGCAACTATTTATATTTCATATATTCCTGATGATTTAATGGTTGAATCGAAATCTTTAAAGCTTTATTTATTTTCTTTTAGAAATCATGGTGATTTTCATGAAGATTGTGTAAATATCATTATGAAAGATTTAATTAAACTTTTAAATCCTCGTTATATTGAAGTTTGGGGTAAATTTACTCCACGTGGTGGTATCTCTATTGATCCATATTGTAATTATGGTAAAAAGGGTACAAAATTTGAAAAGATGGCTAATGATCGTTTATACTGGCATGATTTATATCCAGAGAAAGTTGATAACCGCTAATGGATATTTATTCTAAAATTATTCAAAATCATACTAAAGATGAGATTGAATTAAAAGGTTCTGAATTTAGACAAGAAATCAAAAAGAATAGAGTTAATATTTATATTACTTTAATTGTTTGTTGTACTTTAGAAATTTTTGTCTTAGTTATGATTTTAACTAATCAATTTACTTTTGGTGATAATTCTTTTTTTGTTAGAATATTAGTGATTGTTATTTTGTCTATTGTTTTAGCTATTCAAGTGATTTTATCACCTATTTTCTTATATCAATTTGTAAGGTTATTAAAACAAACTGATTATGAATTAGGGTTAAAAGCTTATAAAAAAGAGGAAGAAAAGAGTACTAAAATTTAATTTGTTTATATTTAATATATTTTATTGGATTAAAAAAATCAGCTAGGTTTTTCTAGCTGATTTTTAAATTAACCAATTTTCTTTAAGATTAATTCTTTTGCAATTGAAGGGTTAGCTTTACCTTTACTAGCTTTCATGACTTGACCTACTATATATCCTAAAGCACGATCATGTCCAGCTTTATAATCTTTTATTGATTGTTCGTTTTTAGATAAAACTTCTTCAACAATTTTTTCAATAGCAGAGACATCACTAACTTGTTCTAGACCTAAGTCTTTAACAATCTTTTTCGGATCTTTACCTTCTAGATACATTGCTTCTAATACTTGCTTAGCTTGTTTAGAATTAATTTTACCTTCAGCGACCATGTTTATGAAATCTTTTAAGTTTTCTTTAGAGAATTTTAAAGTGTCTAAACCCTGCTTATTCATTTCTTGTTTGTTTAAATAAGATGAAATATCACCCATTAAATAGTTCCATAAAATCTTAATGTCTTTAACTCCTAAAGAGGAGACATCATCAAAATAGTCAACTAATTCTCTACTAGCTAATAAAACATCAGCCTGCTTAGAGTCTAGTCCAGCTTTTAATAATTCTTCCTTGTATTCACTTGGAAGCTTATGCATTGTTCTAATTGCTTCATTAACAAATTCATCAGAAAGTTGTATTGGAACAATATTAGGTTCTCTAAAGTATTTATAATCAATAGCATTTGATTTTACTCTCATTAAAGATGTTTGCTTTTTAGATTCATCGTATCTTCTAGTTTCCTGTTGAACTTGTTCACCTTTTAATAAGATTTCAGTTTGTCTTTTTACTTCATAGTCTAAAGCCGCTTTAACATTGGCAATAGAGTTTAAGTTCTTAATTTCACATTTTGTTCCAAAAGTTTTAGAACCATATGGTCTTAAGGAAATATTTACATCGCAACGTAAAGAGCCTTCTTCCATCTTACCATCTGAAACATCTAAGAAAGTTACGATTTCTCTAATAGCTTCAACATATTTCATAGCTTCTTCACCAGAAGAAATATCAGGGCGAGAAACAACTTCAATAAGCGGAGTTCCTGCACGATTATAGTCAACTAAAGTCATATCTGCTAAGTGAAGTTGTTTAGCAGTATCTTCTTCCATATGGGCTCTTTCAATTCTTATTCTTTTGGTTTTACCACCAACTTCAATATCTAAGTATCCGTTTGAGCCTATTGGGTGTTCTTGCTGGGTAATTTGGTAGCCTTTAGGTAAATCAGGATAGAAGTAGTTTTTTCTATCAAATTGAACTAATTTATCAATAGACATATGTAAAGCAGTAGCTAATTTAATAGCATATTTAACTGCTTGCTTATTAACTAAAGGCATAGTGCCAGGAAAAGCTAAATCATAAGGAACAGTTTGAGTATTAGGTGCTTTACCAAAGGAAGTAGGAGCACTAGAAAACATTTTTGATTTAGTTTTTAATTCGATATGAATTTCAATACCGATTACTGGTTCAAAGTTCATTTAAATACCCTCCTTATGGTTATCAACAGTTGAATTTATTAAATTTGTAATTTTTTCAATGTCTTCACTTAAATTAATAACATTGCCTTCTTCAAATTGACGGCCAGTAACATTTACTCCATATGGGAGTTTTTCATCATAACCTAAAGGACAAGTTAAAGAAGGGTAGCCGCCTAAATTAGCTAAACCTAAGTGATTATCAATGAAATCTGGTTTTTCTGACCATTGATCAGAAACATCTTTGATTAATGGTGGAACATCTTTAGCACAAGGTAAAAGTAAATAATCAAAGTGCTTATAAAATTCTTCCATGGCGTTAAAAATTACTCTTCTAGCTTTTTGTCCTCTTCTAAATAATTCATCTTGGTTTTCAGCTAAAAGTGAGAAAGAACCTATGATAAATCTTCTTTTAATCAAGGATGAAAAACCTCTAGTACGAGCAGAAGTCATATAATCTTGCCAATGTTTAGCATTTCCATCTGGTTTAATACCAAATTTAATACCATCTAAATTAGCATCATTAGAAGTGGCTTCTGAGCAGGAGATAATCATATAAGTAGGATATAAAGCATTTAATAAATCGATAGGAAAATCATAGTTTTCTACTATGTATCCTTTGGCTTTTAATTTTTCTACTAAATTATAGAAAGATTTAACAATTTTTTTATTTGTAACAGCATCTACTACTGTTTTAAAATAACCGATTTTTTTGCATGGATTATCTCTATTTAGATAAGTTGTGTAGTCTTCAACAGGGTAATAAGAAGAAGACATATCTTTATTATCTTGACCAGCAAGTAAGTTTGTTAAATAAGCGATATCTTCAACTGAACGAGTAAAATAACCTATAGTATCTAAAGAAGGGGCAAAAGGAAATAAGCCAAAACGCGAAATTCTTCCCCAAGTTGGTTTAAAACCATATAAACCATTTAAAGAAGCAGGTTTTCTTACAGAGTCACCAGTATCAGAACCTAAAGAGAAAGGAACAGTACCAGTAGCAACAGCAATAGCTGAACCGCTAGAAGAACCACCAGCTATTCTATTTAAATCATATGGGTTTTTAGAAGGGCCTAAGTGTGAAGTAGTACCTGTACCACCCATAGCTAATTCATCTAAGCTAGTTTTAGCAATAATAATAGCCCCGGCTTTCTTTAAACGAGAAACAACCTCGGCATCAAATGTTGGAATATAGCCCTTTAATACATTACTAGAAGCAGTGGTTTCAATATCTTTTGTAGAAAAGTTATCTTTTATTACATAAGGGATACCTTTAAAAAGCTCATCTTCTTTTACTTCGGTGATTTCACTAGCCTTTTTTAAAGCTTCTTCAAAATTTTTGGCTTCATATGCGTTACATTTATCTTCTTTTATTTTGCTAATTGCGGCTTTTACTAAATCAAGAGCAGTAAATTTCTTATCTACTAAGCCTTGATGCATTTCTTTTATTGTTAATTCTAAGTAATTCATTATCCGACCACCTTTGGTAATTTAATTTGATTTCCTAATTTAGAAGGAGCATTTTTCAATTCTTCTTTTACATCTAATGGAGTTGTAGGAATATCATCTCTTAAATAAGTATTAATTTCTTGGGTTGGGAAAGTTAAACTTTCAGCATTATCTACTCCTTTAATACTTCCTAAGAAAGACATTTGTTTTAAAATTGCATCAAATTCAGTTAATGTGACTTTTAATTCTTCATCAGTGATTTCAAACATTAAGTTAGCAGCACATTCTTTGATGACTTTATCAGTAACTTTAATCATTTCTACCTCCATTAATTTCTTTTAATTTATTTAAAAGTTCATTTTCAGTAATAATTCTAACACCTAATTGCTGAGCTTTAGTAAGTTTTGAGCCTGGATCAGCCCCAACTATTACTAAATCTGTGGCTTTTGAGACACTAGAAGATGATTTACCACCTAGGTCTTCTAAGATTTTTGTCATTTCTTCACGGGAATAAGAGGCTAAAGAGCCAGTTAAGACAAATTTTTTACCTTTGAAGAAATTATCTTTAATATTGCTTTTTATTGTTAAGCACTTGAAGTTAAGACCGAGGTTTCTTAATTTTTCTATTTCATCTTTATTTTCTTGATTAGAAAAATAATCAAATATTGTTTTAGCAGATTTTTCACCAATATCTTGTAAAGAAGAAAGTTCATCAACTTTTGCTAACATCAGACTATCTAAGTTTTCAAAATGTTGAGCTAAAATTTTTGCTGTTTTTTTACCAACTAATGGAATACCTAAGGCAGCGATTAACATTTCCAAGGTATTTTTCTTACTATCTTCTATAGCTTTAAATAAACTTGTACAGGATTTTTCACCATAGCCATCCATTTCCATTAAATCTTCTTTGTGTTGATAAAGGGTATAAATATCTGAGAAGTCTTTTAAAATATTTTCATTAAATAATTCTTCAATTAAGACATCACCTAAACCGTTAATATCCATTCCGTAATCGGAAGCAAAATAGATTAATTTATTTATACTTCTTGATAGACATTTTTCATTAGGGCACCTTAATTGAATTTCAGATTCAGAAGGAACTAAAGGAGTATTACAATATGGACAAGTTGTTGGGAAAATATATGGCTTTGTATCCTTTGGTCTTTTGCTTAAATCAACTTTTTCTACTTCAGGAATAACATCACCAGCTTTATGTAAATATACATAATCTCCGATTCTTACATCTAATTTTTTAATAAAATCTTGATTATTTAAAGTGGCACGAGAAATTAAAGAACCTGCTACTCTAACTGGATCAAGAACAGCATTAGGAGTTACTCTTCCTGTTCTTCCAACAGTAATTACAATATCTTTTAAGCGAGTTAAAACTTCTTGTGGAGGAAATTTATAAGCGATGGCCCATTTTGGAGTTTTCATGGTATATCCTAATTTTTCGTGTAAGGCTAAATCATCAACTTTAAATACTAATCCATCGATATCGTATTCAAGTTCTGGTCTTTTTTTAGTGTATTCTTTCACGTAATCTAAGATACCATTTAAACCTACTATTCTTTTTCTCTCTTTATTTGTTACAAAGCCTAATGTAGTTAAATAATCTAAGGAATCTGAGTGTTTTTTAAAACCTAATTCTTCAGCATTTACTAAATAGTACCAAAAGGCAGAAAGTTTTCTACTTGCGGCAATTTTTGAATCTAATTGTCTAATTGAACCAGCGGCAGCATTTCTTGCATTAGCTAATAATGGTTCATTTTTTTCTTTTCTAATTTCATTTAAATCATGCAAAGTCTTTTTAGACATATAGACTTCACCACGCACTTCTAAGTCTCTTTTATCAGAAATATGAGTAGGAATAGAAGGAATAGTTAAGACATTTTGTGTAACATCTTCTCCAACATTACCATCTCCTCTTGTAGCGGCATAGACTAATTCTCCATTATGGTAGACTAAAGACATAGCTAAACCATCAATTTTTACTTCGCCCATGTATTCAATAGGAGACATTTCAGCACCTTTTTCTACTTGGTTATTAAAATTAGCTAATTCATCTTCATTAAAAACATCAGCTAAAGAAAGCATCATTCTTTTGTGAGTGATTTTTTTAAATCCAGTGGAGATTCCTCCACCAACTCTTGTTGTTGGAGATAAACGGGATTTTAAATCAGGGCGTTTTTCTTCTAAATGTTGTAGTTCTTCCATTAAGGCATCATATTCTTGGTCAGAAACGGAGGATTGGTTTAAAACATAA
>DKCH01000039.1 GCA_002449135.1 Caryophanales bacterium UBA6879
TGATGAAATTCTATCAATTACAAACTATCTCATCTTATCAAATTGGTTCTTCTTCTATTAATTTAGAGAGTTATGTTGATTTTTTATCTAAACTTTCTTATTCTGGAGCCGGAATTTGTGATTTTAATAGTATTAATGCTTTCCCATATTTAGATAAGGCTTGTTCCAAATTTAAATTAAAACCTGTATATTTAACAACTATTAATTTTAAAGATAATGAAATCTTCAAAATTTCTTTAGTTATTTTATCTGAAGTTGGTTATTTGAACTTGGTTAAAATTATTAATCAGCATAAAGATTTTTATACTTTTGAAGATTTAGAAAATAAGGTAGAAGGATTAGCCTGCATTTTAAAAAGTGAAGATAGCAAAATGAAGGATTCGCTATTTTTAGAAAATAGTAATAAGACTTTTTTAAAATTAAATCATTTATTTAATAACTTTTACTTTGGTATAGAAATTTATTCAAATAATGAGCTTATAGAAATTGAAAAACTAAGGGATTTTATTTATAAACATTCTTATAATTCTTTAGCCTTTCCAAAAGTTATTTACTTAGATAAAAAGGATGGATTTAAAGCTTTTAAGTTTTTACATGCCATTATTAATAAAGAAAATTTAACTGAAAAAGACTTGGAAAATAGTGGACCTTATTTTGTTTTGACTACTAATGTTTTAAGTAAACTATATTTAGAAAAAGAAATAGAAAATCAAGATCAATTAATAAAATTAATTGATTTTACATTCATTAAAAAAAGAGGAAGTGTTATAGATTTTGGCTTAGAAGCAAAAAAGACTTTGCATGATTTAGCTTATGATTCTTTAGTAAAAAAATTTAATAACAAGATTCCTAATAATTATTTAGAAAGAATGGAATATGAATTAAAAATAATTGATAAAATGAATTTCAATTCATATTTTTTAATAGTTTATGACTATGTTAATCACTTTAGAAATTCAAAAGATGTTAAAGTAGGTCCCGGAAGAGGTTCAGCAGCTGGAAGTTTAATTTGTTATTTGCTTAATATTGTTAGAATTGATCCTTTAAAATACAATCTATATTTTGAGAGATTTTTAAATCCATTAAGACAAACTATGCCAGATATTGATATAGATTTTGCTTCTGATAAAAGGAATATAGTAATTAAGTATTTAAAAGATAAATATTTAGATAAAAGAGTCTCTTTAATTATCACTTATTCTAGTTTAAAAATGAAAGCTACTTTAATGAGAATAAATAAAGTGTTTTCTGATATTCCTGCTAAAATTATTGAATCTATTTCTAAAAGCATCAATAAAAAAGAAGAAAATAATTCATTTAAAGAAGAAGCTAAAGTTAATTTTCGCTTTAAGAAATTAATTAATGATCCATATTATTTAGAAATTGTAAAAAAGGCAAGTTTAGTCCTTTTTTATCCTATCGCTGAATCAACTCATGCTTCAGGTGTTATTCTTTCTAATGTTATGTTAGATGAGGTTTTACCTCTTTCTAAAAATAAAGCCACGTTAACTAATAAATATGACTTAATTAATATTGTAGATTATGAAAATACTTATTTAGAGGAAATGGGTTTTTTAAAGTTCGATATTTTAGGTTTAAATAATCTGACTTTTATTGATTTAATTGAGAAAAAAATTATTTCTAATAATAAAACATTATTAAATTATGAAGAGAATTTAGAAGATAAAAAGACTTTTGATGTTTTAAATAATCTATTAGTTGTAGATATATTCCAATTAGAATCATATGGTATTATTAATGCCTTAAAACAAATTAAGCCAACTAATATATATGATATTTCTGTTTTATTAGCTTTATATAGACCAGGGCCTATTAAAAATATATCAACTTATGCAAATAGAAAAAATAAACACGAAAAATATATATTAATTACCCCGTTATTAAATGATATTTTAAAAGAAACATATGGAATTTTAGTTTATCAAGAACAAGTTTTAGAAATAGCAAAAAAATTAGCAAATTTTGATGGTGGAAAAGCTGATTTATTTAGAAGAGCAATTTCTAAAAAAGATGAAAGTAAAATTTTGGCGTTAAAAGATGAATTTATTAAAGGATGTGAAGCTAATAAATTAACACATAATCAAGCAGAAAGTATCTTTAAAATGATTGAAGCTTTTGCAGACTATGGCTTTAATAAAGCACATTCTATAGCTTATAGTTATATTACATATAATTTACTTTATTTAAAGGCTAATTATCCTACAGAATTTTATTCTATTTCTATTGATAATTTAGCTTTAAATGAAGAAAAATTTAAAAGATTAAAAAATGAATTAACATTTTTCTCTTTGGAAATATGTGGTCCTAATATTAATTATTCACAAAAGCAAACCTCTAGTATTGGAAATAAACTTTATATTGGATTTAATAAATTAAAAGGATTATCTGATTCTATGGTAGAAAATTTATTAAAAGAAAGAGAAAAAGGAAACTATATTTCTTTAGTTAATTTTTTATTTAGAAATAGTCAATATCTTGATGAAAGTTCTTTAATTAGTTTAATTTATTGCGGTGCTTTAGATGAATTTAAATTTTCAAGAAAAGATTTAGTTAAAAATATTCATGAAATATTCTTATCTTCTAGTTTTTCTACTTCAGAAGAAACTTTTATTTTACCAATCATTTTAAAAGATGACGGTAAAAAAGATGTTGAAGATTTTATAAATGAATACAAAGTTTTAAATGGAGTTTTGTCTTTTGAATTGTCTTCTTTAATTGATGGAAAAAGTAAATATCCATTTTTGTTTGTTGTTTTTGATAATCCTTTATATTTACATGATGATCAAACTCAATTAACTTTACTTTCAGAATATGGTATAGAGAAAGTTTATCTTAATAAGCATATTAATGTGTCTAAGGGTGATATAATTTCACTTAATAAGCTTAAACAAAAAGTTTATGATGAAGGTGAAATTTTAATAAATAAAGAGAGGTTAAAAAATGTCTAAAACTTATATTATTGATGGAAATTCTTTGCTATTTCGTTCCTTTTATGCAACATATATCCCAGGAAGAGAAGTAATGCATACTTCAACTGGCATTTATACTAATGCTCTTTATTTATTTAATAAGATGATGTGTTCTATTAAAAGTGAATTAACTTCTAAAGATAGAATGATTGTTTGTTTTGATACTGGTAGAAAATCTTTTAGAACCCAGAAACTTGAATCATATAAGATGAATAGAAAACCAGTTGAACCTTCATTAAAAGCACAAATGCCACTAGCAAGAGAATTGTTAAATGATTTAGGCATTTTGTATATTGAAAAAGAAGGATTTGAAGGAGATGATTTAGCTGGCTCTTTAGCCTATTATGCTTCTTCAAAAGGTGATGATGTTACTTTATTTACATCGGATAAGGATTTTTTGCAACTTTTGGTTAATAATCATGTGCAGATTCGTTTTTTAAGAAAAGGTTTATCTGAAGTTGAAGTTTATACTAAGGATAATATTCATGAAAAACTAGGTTTTCAAGCGGATCAAGTTGTTGATTATAAAGGTTTGGTTGGTGATACATCAGATAACATCCCTGGTATTAAAGGTGTAGGTGAAAAAACAGCTATAAAGCTTTTAGATAAATATAATCATTTAGAAGAAATTTTTGCAGGATTAGCAAATGATAAATCTAAAATGGCAAAAAATATTTTGGATAATAAAGAAACTGCTTTATTTTGTAGAGATATTGCTACAATAGTTACTAATTTAGATGTTTCTGAAGCTTATAATAAAGGACTTGTCAAAGATTATAATTATCAAGATTTATTGAGTTTTTATAATAAATGTGAATTTAAAAAATTCGCTAGTGAACTTATAAAAAAAGAAGAAAGTAAATTTTCTTTATTTGGAAATGAAACTGCTGAGGAAGAAAATTACGATTTAGATGTTAAAACTTATGATTCATTTAAAGAATTGGATTTTAAACCTACTAGTTTACTTGTTTATACTTCCAATCCGAATATTCATGAAGCTGAAATCTATGGTTTTTATTTTTCCGATGGTGAAAAAATAGCTTATATTAAAGTTGAAAATTTAGTTAATGATGATTCTTTTAAAAAATATTTAATATCTGAAGATAAAAAAGGTACTTATGATTATAAGATGCTATTTTGTGCTCTTTCTCAATTGAATTTACCTGAAATTGTTAATTTAGATTTTGATTTGCTTTTAACTACTTATTTATTGCAGCAAAATGTTAAACAAGAAAAAGAAGCTTGTTTAGAATATTATTCTTACGATGTAAGTAAATTATCAAGCGATAAAGTTTTTGCATTACTTTGTAAGGTTATTTCTAACTTAAAAGAAAAAGTTTTCAAAAATTTGGATGAAAATGGCCTAAATCATTTGTATTTTGATTTAGAATTACCACTTTCTAAAGTTTTAGCACAAATGGAAATTGAAGGCTTCCCTTTATCTAAAGACGCATTGGAGAAAGTTAATCTTAATTTTAAAGAAAAGTTAGAAAGCATAAGAAAAGATATATTTACTATTGTTGGTCATGAACTTAATCTGGATTCACCTAAACAAGTAGCAGTTGTTATTTATGATGAGTTAAAGCTTAAACGAAAAGGAAAAAATAATTCTACTAATTCAAAAATTTTAGAACAATTGGCAAATATTCATCCGTTCCCTGCTTTACTTTTAAATTATCGTAAATACCAAAAATTAGTTTCTTCATATACATCTAGTTTAGGTAAATATGTACAAAAAGATGGTAAAATTCATGCAATATTTAATCAAGCTTTAACTGCAACTGGACGCTTATCAATGTCTGAACCTAATTTACAAAATATTGCAATAAGAGATGAAGAATCTAAAGAAATTAGAAAGGCTTTTTTCTATCCTAATTATGAGTATCAATTCTTATCTTTAGATTATTCTCAAGTTGAATTAAGAATGTTAGCAAGTATTGCTAATCTACATGAAATGATAGAGGTTTTTAATAATGAAGTTGATATTCATACTTCTACTGCAAGTAAAATTTTTAATGTTCCAGTGACTGAAGTAACACCTTTGATGAGAAGAAAGGCCAAAGCTGTTAATTTTGGAATTGTTTATGGTATTTCCCCATGGGGACTTGCTGAACAGTTAAAAATTTCTACAATGGAAGCTAACGATATTATAAGAGCATTTTATAATTCTTATCCTGGTTTAAAAGAATTTGAAGATAAAATAATTGCTTTTGCTAAAACTTATGGTTATGTTAATACAATTTTAAATCGTCGACGTTATATTGAAGAAATTAATGAGACAAATCGAAACACCTCTTCTTTTGGAGAAAGAGCAGCAGTTAATACAGTTATTCAAGGAAGTGCAGCTGATTTGATTAAGGTTGCTATGATTAAAGTTAATGATTTTTTAAAGGATTATAAAACTAAAATGATTTTACAAATTCATGATGAATTAGTATTTAAAGTTCCTAGAGATGAAGTACCATTTATTGAAGAAAAACTAAAATCAATTATGGAAAATTGTATGAAGCTTAATTGCAAATTAGAAGCTGAGGGTTCATTTGGAAAAAATTGGTTTGAATGTAAATAGGAGAAATTATGCCAGAATTACCAGAAGTAGAAACAGTAAGAAGAATTTTAGAAAAAGAAATTGTCGGACTTACTTTTAAGAGTGTTAATGTCATTTATCCACGTTTAATTAATGCGCCTTTAGATGAATTTAATAAATTAATTCCTAATAGTAAAATTATTAGTTTGACAAGAAAAGGAAAGTATTTAATATTAAATCTTTCTAATTGTTATTCGTTAATTGTCCATTTTAGAATGGAAGGTAAGTTATTTCACGTATTTAATTTAGAAGATAATTTAAATAAATATGTTACTTGTTATTTTACTTTTAATGATGGGACTTTTTTGATTTTTAATGATGTAAGAAAATTTGGAGTTTTTTATTTATATAAAACTGATGAAATAAATAAATGCAAAGAATTAGCAAAATTAGGTAAAGAACCTTGGGATATTAGTGATTCACAATATTTATTGGATAAATTTAAAAATAATAATAATTATTTAAAAGAAGCTTTATTAGATCAATCAATAATTGCTGGTTTAGGTAATATTTATGCTGATGAGGTTTTATTTAAATCTAAACTAAATCCTTTTAGAAAAGCTTGTACAATAAATAAGGAAGAGGCAAACAAAATAATAAAAGTAGCTTCTGATGAATTAAAACTTGCAATTCAAAATAAAGGCTCAACTATTTTAACTTATCATCCTAGCCTTGGTGTTTCAGGTAATATGCAGCATTTTTTAGAGGTTTATAATTCTAAAAATAAACCATGTCCTATTTGTTCTACTTTAATTGAAAAGCGTTATGTGAATGGAAGAGGTACCTGCTATTGTTATAAATGTCAAAAAGTATATCCTTCAATAGCAATAACAGGAAAAATTGCTTCTGGAAAAACTAGAGTTTTAAATTTATTAAAAGAGAGAAATTTTCATGTTGCTTCCGCTGATGATATAGTGCATAAGCTTTATGGTGATCAAGATTTTATTGATAAATTAATGAAAAAATTTAAAAATTATTCAATTTTTAGAGATAATGAAATAGATAAAAAAGCTTTAATTAATAAAATGTTCGAAAATAAAAAATTTAGAAGAAGTTATCAATTGTTTATTTGGTCAGCAGTTAAGGAAAAAATTAATAATTTTATTATTAACAATACAGATTATTTCCAGGCAATAGAGGTCCCATTATTATTTGAAGCTAAAATGGAAGATGATTTTACTTATTTAATAGGTGTTGAAACTACAAAGCAAATGGAATATTTAAAGATTAGAAATGATGAGGATCCTAAGAAAAGATTACAAATGAATTCAATCAATTCTTATGATAAAAATAAGAATAAATTAGATTTTATCATCCAAAATAATAACGATTTAGAAAGTTTAAATAAACAAGTTGATAAGATAGTTGATAACATAAAAAATAACTTGTAAAAAACATTTTTTAATGCTAATATTTTTAAGTCAAGAGGTTAGATTATGTTAATTGATGAAATTAAAAAAGCTAATATGCAAGCTTTAAAAAATCATGATAGTGATGCTAGAGCCTCATTATCTGTACTCATCAACAAGTACATGCTTCTCAATGTTGAAAATAAAGCTAAAGGTAAGGAAACAACCGAGGCTGATGTAGTATCTTTAATTCAAAAATCTATTAAAGAGCTTCAAGAAGAAAGAGAAATGTATGTTTCTAATAATAGACCTGAAAATGTTAAAAAAATTGACCATCAAATAGAATCTATTAGTGTCTTTCTTCCAAAGATGATGTCTGAAGAAGAAATCAAAGCCATTATTAGTAAACTTGATGATAAGTCTATTAAAAATGTTATGTCAACTTTTAAAAAGGAATATGCTGGTAAAGTTGATATGTCATTAGTTTCTAAAATTGCTAAAAGCCTTAATTAGCTTCTAGCTTCTCTTGGGAGAATAGTTAAATGGTATAACTATGGTCTCCAAAACCATTGTTGAGTGTTCGATTCATTCTTCTCCCGCCATTTTATTTTAATATTTAAGAATGTTAACTAAATGTTTTTCAGTTAAACATCTTTGTTACAAAAGTTGCTCAGTAAAAGACTCATCAATATGGGTCTTTTTTATTTATAGATTGTAATTTATTTTTATTTAAAAATTATTAATACACAATAATATATAAAGTCTGAAGAAAATTTAAAATAGTCAATTTCGTTTTCAATAGCACTAATTTTCACATAAATAAAATTATTTGTTTGCTTGTTTAGATCTTAAGTATTTAATATTTTATTTAAAATAAATTTAATAATTATTCTTTAATTAATTTTTTAAAATTTGTGTATGCTTGTAGTAATCTATTTGTGCCTTCTAGAACATATTCTTTACTAGTAGCAATGTTTAAACGGATAAAATTATTGCCATTTCCTCTATATACTTCTCCTTTAGATACTATTAATTTAGTATTTTCATATATAAAATCAATAAATTCTCTTGTTTTATTTTTAAAACATGAGCAATCAATCCAAAGTAGATAAGTTGCTTTTGATTCAATTAATTTTAATTCTGTTAACTTTAATTTTTCTTCTACTAATTTTCTATTTTCATTTAAATATATTCTTAGTTGATCTAAATAATTTCTCCCATTATTAGAAAAAACAATTTCTGGTGCAATACTTGCTAAAATATTTGGCTCAGCACATTCTGAAGTGTTTAAACCGCGTTCTACTAAATGTTTTAAATATGGATTATAAGCAACAATTAAAGCAGATTGTAGACCAGCAATATTAAATGTTTTACTTGGTGAAATTAGAGTTATAGAATTTTCTTTATTGATTTTATTAACTGAGGCAAAAGGGATGTAGTTATAATTTGGATATGTTAAATCACAATGAATTTCATCTGAAATTACTACAACATGATATTTATAAGCTAGTTCACCAATTTTTGCTAGTTCTTCTTTTGACCAAATTTTTCCTATTGGGTTATGTGGATTACATAGTAATAAAATACTTGTTTCTTCTAATGCAAGTTTGTTTTCTAAATCTTCAAAATCAATAGAATAAGTGTAGTTTTCATATTTTAAATTTGATTGTAAAGTGTGTCTACCATTGTTTTCTATACAATTATAAAAAATATTATAAACTGGGCTTAAAACTACAACATTATTTGCAATATTTGATAAGCGACGGATGCTTGCAGAAATTGCTGCTACTACACCAGTAGAAAAAATCATGTTTTCTTTTTTAAAAATTAAATTATGGTAATTTTTCCACCAATTTATATAGCTATTATAAAAATTATCGTTTAAGCCTGTATATCCATATGCTGATTCATTAATTCTTTTTATAAATGCTTCTTTAATGAAATTTGGAGTTATAAAATCCATATCGGCTATGGACATAGGTAAACAATTATTTTCTACATTCCATTTTATAGAATTTGTTTCTTTACGGTTAGCTAACAAGTTAAAATTATATTTAGTCATTAGTAATAATCCTTATTAAATCTTTATTAGTTTCTTTTGGGTCTAAAATTAGTTTATTTATTTTTGGTGCTTTAATTATTCCTGATATTGGATTTTTTACACCAATTATATTAGATATTATATCAGCATCGATATTTTTAGAATATTCAAATGAAAGATCAGTATCAATTAATTGGCAATTAATTAATTTAATATTATTCATATAGCAAAAGCCTTGATGAGAAGTTACAGAACAATTAATTAAAGTAATATTTTCAGAATTCCAACCAAAGTATTCTCCTTTAATAATGGAATTTTTTATTATTACATTATTAGCGTTCCAAAAAGCATCTTTGGAATTAAGTATTGAATCACTTATTTCAATATTATTTCCTCCATCAAAGCAGTAATTACCATCCAATTTTAAATTATTTA
The DNA here is from genome assembly GCA_002449135.1 of Caryophanales bacterium UBA6879. Lineage (GTDB taxonomy): Bacteria > Bacillota_I > Bacilli_A > RFN20 > CAG-288 > Scatoplasma. Next base: position 9,403 of record DKCH01000039.1, read on the forward strand.
TTTTAATATTTTTTGAATTCATTAAAAAATAATCACCTTTAGCTTTAATATTTTTTAATTTAACATCTTTACAATTCCATAAGGTTTCACTAGCATCATTAAAAATAACATTTTCTAGAGATATATTGTTACTTTTTCTAAATTCTTTAGGCGCATCAATAATAGTGTCTTTAAGTGATATGTTATTTGTATACCAGATTCCAGATTTACCAACTTTATAAAAGTGACAGTTAATTACTTTAATGTCGTTTGAATACCATAAAGGATATTTGTAAAAAAATGATGAGTTAATAATTTCCAAATTACTAGATTCTTTTAATGGTGATTCACCATTATAAAAAATACAGTTATTTATGATGGTGTCTTTTTGCTTAAAGAGGCAACGTTCCCCTGTGAATAATAAATCTTTAATTGTTTCCATTGTAAATTCCTTTAATTTCATTGTTAGTATAACAAACTTATTAAATTTACTCTTTAATTTTTCTTCTATTATAGTAAAATATTTTAGAAATGGATTATATAGGTATTAAGAAAGCTAATAAGAAGCTTAAGAATCGTTATCTAGTAAGCATCTTTATTTTTAGTTTTATTTTTGCTTTTGTCTTCTGCTGTGGTCTTGTTATTGAATATCATTTATTTGTTTCTTATTTAACAAGAAATTCTAAAACATGTTTTGTCTTGCTTTATATTGTTCCATGTTTTACTTTAGTGTTTTCTTTACCTATTGTTTTAAATGCAAAGGTTTTAGCCCTTTTTAAAGATATTCCAAATATATTTGATAAAAAAATTTTAGTCGCAACTTGTAAAGTAATTAATTTTATTAAATTTAATAAGTCTATCTTATTAACATATATTGAAATTGATGGTAAGAAGTATGAGCTTAAGCTTTCTAAAAAATGTGATTTAAAAGAAGGAAATTCTTATTGTTTTACTTTTCTTCCTAATTCTTTATTGGCAGAAGTTATTAATTTATTATGAAACTTAACTTATCTAAAGAGATGGATCTTACAACAGGTGATACTAAAACTTTAATTAAAAAAGTTATAGTTTTTGCTTTACCTATTATGTTAGTAGGTGTTTTGGAAGTTTTATTTAATACATTTGATTTGTTAGTAATTGAGGCTTTTAAAGGTCAGCTCGAAGGTGATGCTGTTGGGACAAACGCTGCTTTTATTGCCTTACTTACAAATGTTTTTATTGGATTATCTACTGGTGAAAATGTTGTTATTTCTCTTTTCTATGGGCAAAAGGATCATAAAAGTGCAACTAATGCTGCTTATTCTGGTATTGTTTTATCTTTAATATCTGGCGTTATTGTAATGTTAATAGGTTATTTTATTTCCCCGTATTTGTTAAAAATGATGAATGTTTCTAGCGAATATTATTCTTATGCTTTAACTTATTTACGGACTTTCTTCTTTTGTTTGCCTTTTATGTCTTTATATAATTTTGGCTCAGCAATTTTTAGAGGTATTGGTGATTCTACTACACCATTGGTTTTTTTAGTGATTGCTGGGCTTCTTCATATTGCTTTAAATTTTTTATTTATAGTTGCTTTTGATCTTTCGGTCTTAGGTGCTGGTCTTTCTAATATCTTGTCTTATTTAGTTGCTTCTATTTTGGTTTTGATTTTTTTAAGGTTTAAACATAGTTTTTTAAATTTTAAATTTACAGGTATTAGACTTTACAAAAAAGAAACAATAATGATATTGAAAATAGGTATTCCATCTGGTATTCATGGGATGATTTTTGCAGTTTCAAATATGATTTTACAGGCTAGCGTTAATACTTGGGGACATGAAGTTGTCTTAGCCAATGCTGATTCTGAATCAATTGAAAATTTTGTTTATGTTTCTATGTTTTCTTTTGCTCAAGCTGGTTCTGCTTTTATTGCGGCAAACTATGGCAAAGGTGAAAAAGAAAATATTACTAAATTAATAAAAATTCTTGTTCTTATAACTGCTATTTATGGCTTAATTATTGGATGTATTGTTTTAGCTTTATATAAGCCTTTAATACTAATTTATACTGGTAATAAGGCTAGTGATGAAATGTTAGCTCTATGCTTTGAAAGATTGGTTTTATTACTTCCTACATATTTTTTGTGTGGCATTATGGATACTGTAACTAATATTTTAAGAGGTTTAAAAAGAGCAGTTGTACCGATGATTATTTCAATCTGTTTTGTTTGTCTTTTTAGAGTTTTTTGGAATTTTTGTATTTATTCAAGTGATCCTAATTCTACAATGCATTCTACTATTATTTTATATACTTGTTACCCAGTTAGTTGGGTTTGTTCTACTTTGTTACAGTGTTTATATTTCTTTATTAATAAAAAGAAAATATATTCTGAGGTTGCTAATAACTCAGCTCTTAAAAGTTAGCTAGCTATGTGAATAAGTGATGTTCACTCTTAAAATATGTCAAAAATTCAATTATTTGCTTTTTTTGGCAAAATGTGAGACAATATCACTGTATGAAAAAACTTAATTTCGAACAACGTGCGCTTTCTTTTGGTGTGGCAATCAACTTTTATTCAGCTTTTATAGGTGGACTTTTTTTCTTTCTTACAAGGTCATCTGCTTTGTTTTTGGATACAATGATTTCAGCCATTTTATGTGTTTCGACAATTATCTCAATGCTCGTATCTAAAGCTGTAAATAAAAAAGAGAGTAGAAAATATCCTTTAGGACGTGATGCTTTGGAAAATATTTTCTTACTTTTTAGAGCTGGTTTAATGTTTGCTTTAATTTTATATACTATAATTGATTCTTCATCTTCTATTTATGCTTTTGTTAATAAGACTTTAGTCGAAGATCTTAATTTATCTACTTTGTATTTGATTATTTATATGGCTTTAATGGCTTCTTCTTGTTTTTTAATTACTATTGTTTATATTTACTACAATAAGAAATTAGAGGTTAAATCTTCTATTATTAGCCTTGAAATTAAGGCGTCAATTTATGATGGTTTAGTTACTATTGTTGCGGTTTCTACTTTGTTATTGTTTTCTAATATTCCTTTTTTAAAAGCTTATCAAGCAATAGGTGATGCTGTTACTTCTATTATTTTATCTTTGCTTTATTTATCTACTCCAATTAGAGAAATCATTAGGCAAATAAATTTCTTATCTGATAAGAGGAATAATTTTGAAGTTGAAAAAAATGTTAAAAAACAATTAGTTAACAAATATAAACAATTTGATTTCTATGATGTTTATTGCTCATTATCTGATGATATTTGTTCAATTTATGTATGTTTACTTCCAAAGAATGATGAAATGAGTGCGGATGAAGTTTCTTCTTCTTTTGAAAATATTTCTAATTATTTGTATCAAGAATATAATGATTGTAAGGTTTTTTTAATATTAACTGATAAACAATTACAGGATATTTAATAAAAAAATTAATTAGCTTATAATATTTTTTGTATGGCTAAACTTTATTATTTAGGTCATTGTTCGTTTAGAATTGTGACTGATGAAAACAAGGTTATCTATTTGGATCCGTATGCTGGGAGTAATTATTCGTTAAAAGCTGATTATGTTTTTATTAGTCATGAACATTATGATCACAATGATTTAAGTAAAGTAAATGTTGATGAAAAAACTAATACTATTAGAGCTAAAGATTGTATTGTTTTGGAAAATAATACTATTTCATATAAAACTTTTGCTGATAATTATTTAAAGGTTATTTCAACTCCTGCTGGGAATTTAAATCATCCTTTAGTTTCTTCTGTAGGTTTCATTTTAGAATTTGATAATAAAAAAATATATTTTGCAGGTGATACATCTTATTTACCTTTTATGAAGGATAATTTGCCATCATTTAATTTGGATTATGCTATTTTGCCATGTGATGGAATTTATAATATGGATATTTTAGAAGCGATGCAGGTTGCTAAAGTTATTAAAGCAAGAAAAGTTATTCCTATGTCATTACTTCCTGGTAATCTTTATTCTGAAACTTTAGCCCGTCGTTTTAATATTGATAATGCTTTATTATTAAGGCCAGATGAAGAAATTATTTTATAAGTTAATTCTCAGTTAATAAAAGGAAAAAATTTAGTATAATTATATGTGAGGATTAATTTATGAATTTTACATTATATTATCCAAACTTTTTGAAAAAAGCTTTTACTGTTAGCTATGATGATGGAGTTATTCAAGATCTTAGATTAATTGATATTTTTAATAAATATCATATTAAAGGGACTTTTAATTTAAACTCTGGCTTACAAAAAGTTAGTAAATTTAGAGAAACTGATAAAAATCAAATGGTTGATTGTTCTCGTCTTGATTTAACTAAAAATGTAAAGGCTTATGATGGTTTTGAAATAGCTTCCCATACTTATAGTCATCCTTTTTTGGAAACACTTGATTATGATAAGCAAGTAGAGGAATTTAAAAAGGATAAAGAAAATTTAGAAAAGATTTTTAATAGAGAAGTAGTTGGTGCAGCTTATCCTTATGGCACTTACGATACTAATTCATTAAAAGCTTTAGAAGTTAATAATTTAAAATATTCTAGAACTGTTAAGTCTACTTATAAATTTAATAGGCCATATAATTTCTTATTATGGAATCCAACTATTCATCATACTGATCCTCTTTTAGAAAAAACTTATGATGAATTTGTAAAAACGGATGAAGAATTGGCTTTATTCTATTTATGGGGACACGCTTATGAATTTGCTATTCACGATAATTTTGATGAATTTGAAAGCTTTATAAAGAAAGTTAGTGAAAATAAGGAAACTTATTTTGCTACTAACAAAGATATAATGGAATATATTAAAGCTGCAGAATTAGTTTATTATAAGAAAAGACAAGAAGGTTTTTTTGTTAATCCTTCTTCAAAGGTAGTATATTTAATAACTGAAAAAGGGCATAAGATTATTTTAAAGCCACACGAAAGGATGAAGTATGAAGAGATTTAATGATAAAGTAGTTGCAATGGGAGAAATTATGCTTAGATTAACTCCTCCAGATTATACAAGAATAGAGCAAGCTGGTTCTTTTTTGGCTAATTATGGTGGGGGAGAAGCTAATGTAATTGTTTCTTTATCTCATTTAGGTCATTCTTGTTATTTTGTTTCTAAGTTACCTCCTAATCAACTAGGTGATGGTGCTATTGAACATTTACTTTCTCATGGTGTTAATACTGATTATGTAGTTAGGGGTTCTTCTACTATGGGTATTTATTTCCTTGAATCAGGATTTGGTGGCCGTCCAGGGAGAGTTATTTATAATAGAAAACATTCTGCTATTACACGTATTACCGAAGAAGAACTTAATTTTGATGAAATCTTTAAAGATGCTACTTGGTTTCATTTATCTGGTATTACTTTAGCTTTATCTGAAAAGACAAGAAGTGTAGCTTTAACCGCATTAAAGTATGCTAAAAAATATAATGTTAAGGTTTCTTTTGATTTTAATTATCGTGCTAAGTTATGGACTGTAGAGGAAGCACAAAAGGTTTATCCTGAAGTAATGAAATATGTTGATGTTGTTTTTGCTTCTCCATTTGATTTTAGACAAATCTTACAATTTGGTAAGGATATTACTGATGATAGTGAATTAATGCATAAAGCAATTGAACACTTCAATTTATGGCATATTTTTGGTAAAACTAGAAAGATTTATTCGTCTACTGAAAATTCAATGCGCGCATATGTTTTTGGTAAAAACAATTGCTATTACACTACAGAAGAATATTCATTCCAAATTTTTGACCGTATTGGGGCAGGTGATGCTTTTGCTTCTGGTGTTATTCATGCTTTATTAACTAAACCAGATGATGCTAGATATGCTGCTAATTTTGGTATTGTTAATTCAATATTGAAGCAAACTATTTTTGGTGATGTTTCTACTTTCTCTGAAGAAGAAATTTTGGATTATATGCAGACTCAAGGAAAAGTTGAGGTTAAGAGATAATGAAAATTATTTGCATTGGTGATTCTTTAATGCAATTTAATACTTATAAAACTTTTCCACAAACTGGTTGGGTTCAATTGCTTCCTTTGTTTTTTAAAAATCCAATTAAAACCAAAGTTGAAGATTATGCTTTAAATGGGCGTTCTACTAAATCTTTTATCGATGAAGGTCAATTTGATGTTGCTTTAAAAAGAGTGAAAAAAGGCGATATTGTTTTAATTTCTTTTGGTCATAATGATGAAAAAAAGCAAGATCCTTCTCGTTATACTAGTCCGTTTACTACTTATCAGGAAAACTTAGCTTTTTTCCATAAAGAGATAACTAAAAAAGGTGGAATTGTAGTCTTTTTATCATCTATAGAAAGATTAAAATATCAAAATAATGAATTAATCCATTCTCATGGTGATTATATTTTAGCTATGGAAGAAATTGCTAAAAAACTTAATGCTTATTATATTGATTTAAATAAAATTAGTTATGATTTTTATTCTAAACATAGTTTTCAAGAAAATCGTAAGTACATTATGACTTTATTACCTAATGAATATAAAAATTATCCAGAGGGGAAGGAAGATACTACACATTTAACATATTTAGGGGCTTTAAACATTTGCGAATTAGCAGTACCTGAATTAGCTAAAATAAAAGAGTTAAAAGGGATATTTTTAAAATAATTAGCATACTAAGTATCTTATTTGTGCTCGTAGCACAAATAATTATAAAGTATCAGTGTTAAAATACACTTGTATTAATATTTTATTAGGGAGATGCTATGGGACTTGAACTAAAAAACATTACAAAAATTTATGATAACGGCTTCCAGGCGGTAACTGATTTTAATTTATCTATAAAGGATAGGGAATTTATTATTTTTGTTGGACCTTCTGGCTGTGGTAAGTCTACTACTTTAAGAATGATTGCTGGTTTAGAGACTATTACTAAAGGTATTTTTGCTATTGATGGAAAAATTGTTAATGATTTACCACCTAAAGATCGTGGTATTGCTATGGTTTTCCAATCTTATGCTTTATATCCTCATTTAACTGTCTATGAAAATATGGCTTTTGGTCTTGAACTTGCTGGCTTTGATGAAGATGAAATTGAAAGAAGAGTTAATGAAGCTGCTAAGATTTTAGGCTTAAGTGATTATTTAGATAGAAAACCTCGCGCACTTTCTGGTGGTCAAAGACAAAGAGTTGCTTTAGGCCGTGCTATTATTAGACACGCTAATATTTTCTTAATGGATGAACCTTTATCTAACCTTGATGCTAAGCAAAGAGTTTCTATGCGTTCTGAATTAATTAGAATTCATAGAAAAGTTGGTGCCACTACTATTTATGTTACTCATGATCAAATTGAAGCTATGACTATGGCTGATAGAATAGTTGTTATGAATTTAGGTCGTATTCAACAGGTTGGTACTCCTAAAGAATTATATTTCAATCCTCAAAATCTCTTTGTTGCTGGATTTATTGGCGATCCTCCGATGAACTTTGTTAATGGTCATTTGGAAGGTAAGAATTTTGTTTCAGATGATAATTTCTTTAAATTTGATATTTCAAATCAAGGTGAAGATTATTTAGAAAAACTTAAAGGTAAGAGATTAGTTTTTGCTTATCGTCCTGAGCATGTTTTTTATAACAAAGGTAAAAACTTATTGAAAGATATTTATCAATTAAATGGTAAGATTGAAGTTACTGAAATGTTAGGTGATGTTCAAAATATCTATGTAAATTGTGGAACTTCAAAAGGTGTTTTAAAGTCAACACCTGATTGCCATTATTTAATTGATTCTGATATTAAATATTTTATTAAAAAAGAAGATGTCCGTTTCTTCGATGCTGATACTGAGCAGGTTATAGCTAATCCTAATTTTGAAGTAAAATAAACTATGGCAAGCTTAGCTGTTTCGCAAAAAGAATTAGATAAGCGTCATTTTATCTTAAATGGAAATATATGGAAGGTTGTATTTATTATCAGCTTTCCTTTATTTTTATACGCTATTCTTTCTTACTTATATACTTTTGTTGACACCCTAGTTTCTAATATGTTTGGTGGTAAGGAAGTTGGAACCGCTGTTGCAAGTATTGCACAAGTTACTAATATGATTGCCGCTATTGGACAAGGCTTGGCTGCTGGTGGGGCTATTTTGATTGCTCGTGAAATTGGAAGAAATAATTATGAGAAAGCCAAAACATATTCAAGTATAATGTTTACTTTGGTTTTTATTGTTTCTTTTCTTTACCTAGTTATTTTTATTCCTTTTGCTAAACCTATTATGTTAGCTTTTGGAGTTCCCAAAACTTCTATTGATATTGGCTATAATTATTTTATTGTTAATATTATTAATCAATCTATTGTTTTAATTAACACTGTATTTATCGGCGTTCAGAAGGCTAAAGGTTCTACTGAGTTAATATCTATTTTTAATATTACTATTGTTTTTGTTAAATTAGGTTTAACGTTTTTATTCATTTTTTTAGTTTTAAGAACTACTAAAGAAGATAAGAACCTTATAACTACTTTAATTGGTTTAGCGACTCTACTTTCTAATTTGATTTTGTTTTTAGTTATTGTTTTTGGTTTTTTAATTAGAAAATCTTATATTTTTCATTATTCTATTAAGGATTTAAAAAATTCTTTTTTAGGAATTAGTAAGAAAATAACTTTTATTTCTTTTCCTATATTTTTAGGTAAGTTTATATTTTCTTTAGGTAAAGTAGTTATTAATGGCATGGCTAAAGGCTATGGTGAAAATGTTGTTGGTGCTTTAGGTGTTTCAAATTCTATGGGTGGAATGGGAACCACTTCTTTAAGTTCTATTGAGGATTCAGAGTCTTCTATTATTTCTCAAAATATAGGTAATCAAAATTATAAAAGAGCTTTAGATTGTTTTTATGTAGGCTTAGTTATTAATGTTTCTATTGCTTCTTTAGCAGTTATTTTACTTTCGATTTTTAATGATCAAGTTGTAAGTTTATATGCTACTAAATATACTTTTGAAGATGGCAAAATTATAGGAACTTTGGATCAAGAATATTTTGAATTAATTTCTGATATTTTCTTTTATGAAAAGATGGGTATTATAACTTTAGGTATTAATTCTGCTGTTTTAGGTTTACTTTATGGTTTTGGTTTTACTCGCTTGTCGATGGTTATTAATGTTATGAGAGTTTTTTTATTTAGAATTCCATCATTGTTTTTTATGCAGACAGTTTTTCCAAAGTTTGGTTTTGATATTGGTTGGAAATCTGTTGGTGTCGCCATGGGATTTTCTAATGCGATGATTGGTTTGGTTGCTTTAATTGCAGCTATTGCTGTAATTATTAAGATAAAAAAGCAAATTAAGATTAAAGAGGAGGTCAAAAATATGCTTAATCAACAACAAAAAGAAAAAGTCGAGAAGTTTATTAAAACTTATTTGACTAATTACACCTATTATAAGGCTGATAAAAATATTAAATGGTGTTATGAAGATGGGGTTACTTTAAATGGTGCTTTAGATATGTATGAAGCTACTAAGGATAAATTCTATTTGGATTTTGTTATTAAACATTATGATGATTGTATTGATAGTAATGGTGTTATTAAGACCTATTCTGCTGAGGAAAAAAATATTGATAACGTGGAAGAAGGTTATACTTTATATAGACTTAATCAGATAGTACATAAAGAAAAATATCAAAAAGCCATTAATGAATTAGCTAGACAACTTACTATTATGCCTAGAACACAATCTGGTTCATTTTGGCATAAGCAAATTTATCCACATCAAATTTGGTTGGATGGATTATATATGGGTTTACCATTTTATTCACAAATTGCTACTGAACATCTTTCTTTAGAAATGAAAAGAGATATTATTAATCAGTTTAAAAATGTTGATAAATATAATTATGATAGTCAAACTGATTCTTTTCTTCATTGTTATGATGAAGCTAAAGTTATGCAATGGGCTAATAAAGAAACTGGTCGTTCCCCAAATGTTTGGCTTAGAGCAGTAGGCTGGGTTAGTATGGCATGCTGTGATGTTTATGATATTTTTAGAAGTCATAAGTCTGTTTTGATGGCTAATTATTTGAAAACATTATTAAAGAAAGTTTTAAATAGTTTAAAGAAAAGAGAAGATAAGGAAACTAAATTATATTATGATTTAGTTAATTTACCTGATGTTAAAGGAAATTATTTAGAAACTTCAGGTTCATTAATGGTTGCTTATAGTTATTTAAAAGGTGCTAGATTAAAAATGTTAGAGCCTCAAGAAGCTTTAGATGGCGTTGATATTTTATCTTCAGTTATTAATAAATATCTTACTGAAACTGATTTAGAAAACATTTGTAGAGTTTCTGGATTAGATAATAAGAAAAGAGATGGTTCTGTAGAATATTATCTTTCAGAAGAAATTTGTACTAATGATCCTAAGGGTGTTGGTCCACTAATGATGGCTTATAGTGAATATCTTAAGTTTATAAAATAGTTAGTAAGCTAAGTATTTTTGTTGTATAATATAAATGTATTTAAAAAAGGAGAATAAAACAATGTCTAATTTACCTACTTTGAATTCAAAAATTCATCAAAAAACTAAAGCTCCAATTAGAGTTTTACAATTTGGTGAAGGAAACTTCTTACGTGCTTTTATTGATTGGATGATTCAAAAATTAAATGATGAAACTTCATATAAAGGACATGTAGCTGTTGTTCAGCCTTTACCTAATGGTCGTGTCCAAGCTTTAGCTGATCAAGATGGTTTATATACTGTTATTTTACAAGGTTTAAACGAGGAAAAGAAACCTGTTAAAACACACCAAGTTATTGATGTTTTAGATGATTTTATTAATCCTTATACTGAATATGAAAAATTTTTAGCTTATGGTGAATCTAAGGATTTAGAAGTAATTATTTCTAATACTACTGAAGCTGGTATTGCTTTTGATGAAAATGATGTTTCTATTGATATGGATAAAGTAACACCTAATTCTTATCCTGGTAAATTATTAGCTTTACTTAAGAGAAGATTTACTAAATTAGGAAAGAATGCAGAAATTGCTATTATGCCATGTGAATTAATTGATGATAATGGTGATCATTTACATGATGTTTTAGTTAAATTAGCTAAAGCTAGAAAAGAAAGCGAAGAATTTATTGAGTTTTTAAATAAATCTTGTCATTATACTTCTTCCTTAGTTGATAGAATTGTTCCTGGTTTCCCTAGAGATGAATTTGATAGCTTATGTAAGGAATATGGTTATGTAGATAATAATATGGTTAAAGGTGAATACTTTAACTTATTAGTTTATAGAAAAGAAGCTTTTTGTGAAAAAGTTTTCCCACTTAATAAAATCGGTCATGGTGTTAATTGCATTTATGTTGATGATGTTCATCCATATAAACAAAGAAAGGTTCGCTGTTTAAATGGAACTCATTCTTCTATGGTACCTGTTGCTTATTTAGCTGGTTTTAATGAAGTTAGAGAATCTTTAGAAGATAAAGTTATTGAAACATTTGTTCATCATGAATTGTTTGATGAAATTGTTCCAACTGTTAAAGTTAAGGATGTTGAAAAGTTTGCTAGCGATGTCTTCTCTAGATTCTTAAATCCATATGTTCATCATCAATTGATGTCTATTGCTTTAAATTCTATTCCTAAATTTAAAGAAAGAGATTTACCTACTATTTTCGATTCTGAAAAATTAAATAATAAATTACCTAAACATTTAGTTTTTGCTTTAGCTAGTTTAATAAAATTCTATGAAGGTGTAAGATACGTTAAAGGTCAAAAAGAAGAAATTAAATTAGCAGATGATCCTAAAATTTTGGCTTTCTTTAAAGAAGAGTGGTTAAATTTCCGTGAAAGTAATGATTTATCTAAATTAGTTAATGATGTTCTTGCTAATACTTATTTATGGGGACAAGATTTATCTAAGCATCTTGAATTAGTTAACTTAGTTAATAAGGATTTAGAAATGATTTTAGCTAAAGAAACTGATTTCTATTCTTTAGTTAAGGAATTTAATAAATAGTTTATGTTAGATGCTATTAAAATTGATAAGAAGGATGATGTCTTAGTTGCTTTACATGATTTAAAAAAAGGACAAGTAATTAATGGCATTACTCTTTTAGATGATATTCCTCAAGCGCACAAGTTTGCCATTCATGATATGAAAAAAGGTGAACTTGTTCATAAATATGGAGAAGTTATTGGTCAACTTACTAAAGATGTTAAAGCAGGTAATTGGATTCATTCTTTTAATATGGTTACTACTTTAAATGAAAGACCAGTTTATCATTTTGAAAAGACTCATCCAGAAGTAGAAAAAGGTTCTAAAAAAACATTTAAGGGTTTTGTTAGAAAAGATGGAAGAGTTGGAATAAGAAATGATTTATATATTATTCCTACTGTCGGATGTGTTAATTCTATTGTTAATGAAATAAAATTTAATTTTATATTAAAGCATCCTGAAATGAAAAATAGAGTCAAAATTGCTATTCATCCTTACGGCTGTTCTCAACTCGGTGATGATTTCTTAATTACTAGAAAGATTTTACAAGGTTTAGCTTTAAATCCTAATGCTGGTGGAACATTAATTGTTGGTCTTGGTTGTGAAAATAATAGACTTAAACAATTTATGGAAACTTTACCTAGTCATGATGAAGAAAGAATAATTAGTTTTCAATCTCAAGATGTATCTAATGAAGTTGAATATGGTGTTAATAAACTTGAAGAACTCTATATCAAAATGCAAAATGATGTTAGAGTTGATTGTGGATTAGATAAGTTAGTTTTAGGTCTTAAATGTGGGGGTTCTGATGGATTCTCTGGAATTACTGCAAACCCATTACTTGGTTTAGTTTCTGAAGTTATTGGTTCTAGCGGTGGTAAAGTATTATTAACTGAAGTTCCAGAAATGTTTGGGGCAGAACAACTTTTAATGAATAGAGCTAAGGATCAAGAGACTTTTGAAAAAATCGTAAATTTAATTAATAATTTTAAAGATTATTATGCAAGAAACAATCAAGTTTGTTATGAAAATCCTTCCCCAGGTAATAAAGATGGTGGAATCACTACATTAGAAGAAAAATCACTTGGATGTATTCAAAAAGCTGGTCATATGGAAGTTGAAGATACTTTAGATTATGGCCAACTAGTTAAAAAGAATGGCTTAAGTTTAGTAAATGGTCCTGGTAATGATATTGTTGCTGGTACTAATGTTGCAGCTTCAGGTGCTACCTTACTTTGTTTTACTACTGGAAGAGGAACTCCATATGGTTCTATAATTCCAACTATTAAAATTGCTACGAATCATCGTTTAGCTGAATTTAAACCAAATTGGATTGATTTTGATGCTCAGGTTGTTTTCGAAGAAGGTTTTCAAAAAGCTAAAGAGCAATTGCTTGATTATATTTTAAAAGTTTGCTCTGGTGAATTAACTAAAGCAGATGAAAATGGAAATATGCAGATTGCGATTTTTAAAGAAGGAGTTACTTTATAATATATGAAAGGAGAAAAAGTAATGAAAGAATTTTTAGGAAAAGACTTCTTATTAGATGATGAAGTTAGTAAAGATTTGTATTTTAATCATGCAGAGAAAATGCCTATTTTTGATTTTCACTGCCATTTGATTCCAAAACAAATTTATGAAAATTATCAGTTTAAAAATATAACTGAAGTTTGGCTTGGTTCTAATGGTTATGGTGATCATTATAAGTGGAGATTATTAAGAGAATTTGGTGTTCCTGAAGATTATATTACTGGTAATAAATCTGATAGAGAAAAATTTAATAAGTTTGCTGAAGCTATGCCATATATGGTAGGTAATCCTATTTATTTATGGACTCATTTTGAATTAAAGAAGTTCTTTAATATTGATAAACAATTATCACCAGAAACCGCTGATGAAATTTGGGAAAAATGCAATGAAAAGTTAAAAACCTTAACTGCTAGAGAAATGATGTATTTAAACAACGTTAAGACTGTTTTTACTACTGATGATCCTGTCGATGATTTACATTATCATCAATTAATGGCTAAAGATAAAACTTTAAAAGTTAGTGTAAAACCTGCTTGGAGACCTGATAAAGCTATTAATGTAGAAAGAAAGACTTTTATTCCTTGGGTTGAGGCATTAAGAAAGGTTACTTCATCAAAAGTCGAATCTTTACAAGAAATGTTAGATGCTTTGGATCAAAGATTAGCTTTCTTTGTTGAAAATGGTTGTGCTGCTTCTGATCACGCTTTAGATGTTGTTCATTTTAAACCTAATGCAACTTATGAAGAAGCAAATGCAGTTTTCTTAAAAGGCTTAAAAGGTGAAAAGATTTCTTTTGAAGAACAAGATATTTATAAGGGCTATGTTTTAGTTCATCTAGGTAAACAGTATAAAAAATATAATATGGTTCAAGAATACCATATTGGCGCTTTAAGAGATAATTCAGAAAGAATGTTCAAGGTTTTAGGACCAGATACAGGTTTTGATGCAGCTGAAGATGCTCCTGTGGCTGAAAAACTTTCTGGTTTATTAAATGCATTAGATAAGACTAATGAATTACCAAAGACAATTTTATTCAATTTAAATGATAAAGATTTTATTTCTTTAGTTACTTTAAAGAATTGTTTCCAAGGTGGATTAAAAGGTAAGATTCAACTTGGTACTTCATGGTGGTTCTTAGATACTTATCAAGGTATGAATAAACAATTAGATTATCTTTCTTCTAATGGTTTACTTTCTTGTTTTGTTGGTATGTTAACAGATTCACGTTCTTTCTTATCTTATCCTAGACATGAATTATTTAGAAGAATTGTCTGTCAATATATTGGTAAATTAGTTGAAAATGGCTTCTATCCTGATAATAGAGAATTATTAGGTAAGATTGTTGAAGATATTTCTTATAACAACGCTGTTGAATTCTTTAAAAGATAAATTTTAATGGAATTATAAAAAGGGAATGTTTAGTTCATTCCCTTTTTTGTTTGTTAATTTTTATATTTATTTATTATGTTTAAATATATTTCTGGTATTTCATTTAATTGTTTTAAAAATTCTGCTCTTTTTTCTTTTTTAGGATATTCTAAATATCTAGCAGTTAAATATCTTATGGTATTGCTCCAATTTATTACCCCTTTTGAATTAATATGATTTCCATATTTGCAGTTAATAAAAGCAGTTTTACCAAAATCTCTCCAAGGTCTAGATAAATAAACTCTACTTGAGGTTATAGTTTTAGAAGTAAAGTCGCATTTATAAAAAAGGAAACCAAAAGGATCTATTAAAGAATGTGCTGGCGCTGTTACAAAAGACGATTTGAAGTGCATGTCTTCTACTGAATCAATTTGGCAATTATTAAAATATGCTTGTCCAGCACCGAAGATAAAATCTATGTTACCTTGGATAAAACATTTGTTAAAGTACGTAAATAAGTTACCTTCTATCATTCTTTCATCTTCTGGGATAAAATCTATATATCTTTTTACTAAGTCTTCAGGTAAAGGACCAATAAATAAAGTATCAGTTGTGGAGGTGATTTTACATGAATAAAATTCATTATGATCACCATAAACACCTAAAGCGACTTGTTGTCCTTTTTTTGCTGGATTTAAAGCGGTGTTTTTAATTGTCAAATTTATAAATGTATTATTATTGCCAGTGATTTTTAATGTAGCTGTTCTCCAAGTGGTGTTTAAAAGATGGTCTTCTTCATTTAGTTGACGTGAGTATCTATTTCCATTTATTATAACTTTTCCTATACCTTTTAAAACGAAATTGTTATATGGAAATTTAAAATAGCCATATGTTTCACTTTCATTTATTTCAATTAATACCCTTTTATTTGTTTCTTTTCTTATTTCTTTGCATAGAATTAAAGCTGAATTAAAATCTTTTACTGTATATTTTTTCAAATTCTCTATATTTTCCATATTTACCTCAATTGATTACTTTAATATAATAATACAAAAAGAGGATGAAATAAGATGAATTTTAAAATTGGTGTTAGAGGTCATGATCTAGTTTCAAAAGGAAGTGTTGAAGAGTTAGCAGAAAAATGTAATAAACATCATTTAGAATATTTACAGTTAGTTTTTCCTAAAGCATTTAAGGATTATTCTTATTCCGATTCTTTTGTTAAACATGTTAAAAAGACTTTAGAAACTAATAATATTAAAATTGCCATGTTAGGCGCTTATTTTAATCCAGTACATTCTGATAGAAATGTTGTAGAAAAAGGAATTAAGAATTTTGAAGAAAATTTAAGAATAATGAATGAATTACAAGCTCCATTTGTTGGTTCTGAAACAGGTTCATTTAATGATTCACCATGGATTTATGTTCCTAAAAATAGAACAGAAGAAGGTTATGAACAATCAAAAAAGGTTTTTGAAGAACTTTTAAAATATGCTAAAAATGTTAATGGAAAAATAATAATCGAACCAGCATATGGACATGTGATGTATTCTATTAATACATTAAAAAGATTAGTTGATGAATTAGATTCAAATAATGTTTATGTAACTATTGATCTATATAATTTATTAGCTGTTGAAAACTTTGAAAAAAGAGATGAAATTTTTAAAGAAGCCTTAGAGACATTTAAAGATAAGGTTAAAATAATTCATTTAAAAGATGCGAAAATAATTAATAATAAATTAGTTCAGTTTGCACCAGGAAAAGGTCTTTTTCATTATCCAAGTATGCTTAGACTTATACAGAAATATGCTCCTTCAGCAACTTTAATTTTTGAAGGGGTTAAGGAAAATGATATAGATTTTTCTTATAATTTTATTAAAAATTTAGAAGCTAAATTATAAGTTTTTTATCATTTAAATTTAGATTTATTAAAAATGTTATTAAAAAATTTGTCACGAAAAAAATTTTAAAATAAGCATTAGAGACTTTTGGATATTTCTAGACCGAGTTTTATTTAAAAAAAGTTAGCTAACTAATATTTTTTAATGAAAAATATTTAATAGTAAAATATTCGATATATATCTTTTAATAATTATTTAAAAATATTGTATATTTTTAAACTATTAATTAAGTGTTGTATTAAGTTATTGACAATTGTAATCGGTTTCATTATAGTTAGATTGTATGTGATAGTTATTTATAACACGTGTCTAATATTTTTAAGTTAGAGCGTGTTAAAATTTGTTAAAAATAAAAAAATTATTCATATACTTAGCTTACTAATTACTTTTGAAAAGAAGGTTTTTTGCTTGCCGTAATTATTTGCTAAAAAGTCTTGAAATTTTAAGTTTTCATTAAATCTAATTTAACTCTCATTGACACTG
>DKCH01000015.1:0-1990 GCA_002449135.1 Caryophanales bacterium UBA6879
TATGAAAATACCTTATATATTCATAATACTTTAGTTCCTTATTTACAAACTTCTGGGGAAACTAAAACTAAACCTACTCAACATTCAGTAAGAGAACTTTCAAGTTTAGGTATTCAACCTGATATTATTATTTTAAGATCTGAAGTTCATATCGATAATAAAACTAGAGAAAAAATCTCTGCTTTTTGTTCAGTTCCTGTTAGAAATGTTTTAGTAGCTGAAGATGTTAAAGTTATTTATGATGTCGCTATTAATTTACATAAGCAAGGTATTGATAATATTGTTTTAGAACATTTCCATTTAGGTTCTGCTAAAGAAGCTGATTTATCTGATTGGGAAAATTTAATAACCAAAATAAAGAACTTAAAAGAAAGCTTAACTATCGCTTTAGTTGGAAAATATGTTCAACTTCATGATGCATATATTTCTGTTAGCGAATCATTAAAATTTGCAGGTTACGCCATCAACAAAAAAATAAAAATCAATTGGATAGATTCCACAAAATTAAATAGTGAAAATATCGATGAAGAATTAAAAAATGTCGATGGAATTTTAGTTCCCGGCGGCTTTGGTGAAAGAGGCACGGAAGGTAAAAAACTCGCTATTAAATACGCTAGAGAAAATAAAATTCCTTTCTTGGGAATTTGTTTAGGTTTGCAATTAGCTGTTATTGAATATGCTAATGATGTTTTACATTTGCAAAATGCAAATACTACAGAATTTGATCCTAACACTCCTTATCCAGTAGTTGATTATTTACCTGATCAATACCACGGAATAAAATTAGGTGGTACCATGCGTTTAGGCTCTTATGAATGTAAATTATCGAAAGATTCAAAAGCCTATCCTTTCTACAAAACTGTAAATATTAAAGAAAGACATCGTCATCGCTATGAAGTAAACCCTGCTTTCTTAGATAAGTTTAAAGATGGGAATTTTGAAGTAACTGGCGTTAATCCTCAAACTAATTTAACCGAAATCATTGAATTAAAAGACCATCCTTTCTTCTTAGCTTGTCAATTTCATCCTGAATTTAAATCACGTCCATTAAAACCATCTCCGATTTTTGAAGCGTTTATAGTAGCAGCTAATAAATATTCTCAACAATAAACAAAAAACCTTTCACCTTGATGAATAACCATCAACAATGAAAGGCTTTTTTAATATAAATATTATTAATTAGTTTTATTTTTTAGCATTAGAATGTTCAGCAACCTTATTAAATTTTCTATCTAATGGACTAAAACCATCAACAATTAATAAGATACCTAAGATTACTAATACAACACCAGCAATTAATATAGCAATGCTAACTAAATCTGGAGTTTCTTTATAAACAAGAAGTAAAATACCACCAACTAATAAAAGGATAGCAATAATAAATTCAGTAGAAATTAAAACTGCTCTAGTACCTCTAAAACCATTAACTAAGCATTTAGAAATACCATCACAAATTAAAACTACACAAATAGAAAATAACAAAACAGCTAAGAATAAAACTAACAATTCATTAACCATTTCAGGTAATAAAGAAGGTTTAATACATAAAACTAAACCAACTGATAATTGAATTGTAGCAACTAGTATTCCACGTCCTCTTAATTTGTTTTTATTAGGATCAACATAGTAACGAATAATTCTAATAACGGCATCTAGTACAATAAAAACACCTAATAAAATAAATACAACCTTTTGCATTGTAGAATTTTGTGCATAAATAATTGCTAAAACACCTGTAACAATCAATACAAGAGATTCAACAATACGACAAACTAACCATAATGTTTTTGGATTAGTAACTTTTGACATAAATTTCCTCCTTTTTTCAAAAATATTATGATTAAGTTAAATATAATAGTCAACTTGAATATTTAAAAATTTTAAAGTAGAATAAAAAAGATTTTTGGGTCTATAGCTCATCTGGGAGAGCGTCTGGTTCGCAATCAGAAGGTAGCGAGTTCGATCCTCGTTAGATCCACCAATTAAGTAA
>DKCH01000015.1:2036-11369 GCA_002449135.1 Caryophanales bacterium UBA6879
TTTGTTAAAATAATAATACAAAGGCTTTTTATTATGAAAAATGATAAATACATCAAATTAAAACACGGAAAAATAAAAAAAGAAGATTATGAATTACTAAACCAATATTATGATTTAGATAATGAAAATCAGATCGCAACAATCAACTTATATTATGATAAAGTAAGTGATGTTTTTATTAAAAACTATAATCAAAATAAAAAGCCTACTATTAATGAAGAAGTATTTGAAAATATTAAAAAATCAGCCGAAAAAATACCATTAGTTTATACATTAAAAATCAGATTCATATTTAATAATTTAGAAGACTTTTTCTTAGATGAATTAAAAGAAGATTTTTATTCTTATTTAGCTATTAATGATTATTATGCTAATAAACTTATATTTCATAAATCTAAATTATCTTTAGCTATTTTATTGATAGGTGTTTTATTTTTAGTTCTTAACGCTTTATTAAAAGGATTTGATTTAATAATTAATTTTTCAAAAGCTTGGCAAGAAATTATATCTGAAATTTTGGATATTACCGCTTGGGTCTTTGTTTGGGAAGCAGTTACTATATTTTATTTTGAAAGAAATGGTATAAAAGCTAAATTAGCTTCTTTGCGTTTAAGAGTTCACGATATTGAATTTATTAAAGCAAATTAAAGCTTTTTTAAGTATGATCTTCTTTTCTTATGCAATATATTAGGAAATCTTTTCCAACAATTTAATATATCTTTATTAGTTTCTAAATTTAAATTAGTTTCACAATACTTAATTTTTTTAGAAATAATAATCTTCATCATTTCCAAAACTACAATAAAAGCCACACCAGTATTACGATACTTAAAATCTACACCTATTAAACCAAGTTCTAAGACATCCGTTTCTTTTAAGACTTTAAATAACTTAAAAATTGTAGGAATAGTAAGTTTACCACCACTCTTTTGTAAAGCTTTACCTATTGAAGGAAAACACAAACCCAATGAAACTAACTTATTATGTTCATCAACAACAAGACAAACATAATCAGCTTTTAAAACAAGTTTGAATGATTTAACAATATCTTTTTTTTGCTCTTCTAAAAAAGGCACAGTTTGATAAAGTTTAGAATAAGTTTCTTCAGCTAATTTAAAAAACTGGTCACCATATTCTTTAACTATTTGATTAATAGTTTTAAATTTTAATACTTTAAAATGATGCTTTTGCTTAATACTTTCAACAATATTATAAAATCGAGGATCAATTGCTTTAGGTGGAAATAACTTTCTTTCTTCCCAATCAATTTCTTTTTTAAAACCATATTGTTCAATTAATTGAGGATAATAATCGTAATTATATTGTTCCTCAAATGTAGAAAACTGATCAAATCCTTCAATTAATAATCCTTCTCTTTCAAAATCAGAATATCCTAAAGGCCCACAAATTTCAGTCATTCCTTCTTTTTTTGCCCAATTAGCTACATAATCAAACATAGTTTTAACACATTCAAAATCATTAATAGTATCAAAGCGGGTAAATCTTACTCTTTTTTGCTTCCATTTTTCATTAGATAAAAAATTAATCATACCTTGTAAGCGCCCAACTTGCTTACCATCTTTATAAGCATTTATAAAAATAGATTTTGATGATTTATTATAATAATAATTCTTTTTAAAAATCTTTTTTTCATCGATATATAAAGGTGGAACAAAATACGGAGAATTTTTATAGAGCCTTAAAGGGAAATTTATAAAATTTCTTTTTTCTTTATAACTTCTACATTCTTTTATTTCAATCATAGTTTAATCTTATATATGATACCACTAAATCTATTAAAAATTTTTAAAACAAGTTTTATCTGTTCCTAAACCTGTATACAAATAAAGATTATTTAATTCAATTTTTTGATTATTTACTGTAAATTTAGAAACATTTAAATTAGGAATTGGATTAGCAAATTTAAATTCACCATGAGTTAAATAATACATTAAACCCTTAATGGTATTAGAATGTGTTACCAACAGAATTTTTTGATTTGGATATTC
This sequence comes from Caryophanales bacterium UBA6879, assembly GCA_002449135.1. GTDB lineage: Bacteria > Bacillota_I > Bacilli_A > RFN20 > CAG-288 > Scatoplasma. The sequence continues at coordinate 4,046 of DKCH01000015.1, forward strand.
TTTTTCTAACTTTAAAGTTCCTAAATAAATTCTTTTTGAGAGAGTATCATTAGTTTCAAAACCTTTTATTTCTTCTTGTTTAGTATTAGATTCTAATACTTCTGTAACTTTTTTAAATGATTTACCTTCTAAAATTCCAAAATTTCTTTCAATAAAATCATTGCTAATTACAATTTCTTTTTTATCATTTAAAATTTTCTTTATAATTTCTAAAGTTTGAATAGCTCTAGTTAATGGAGAAGAAATGTAGGTGTCAAATTGCATATGATCTTTTAGCAAGATCTCACCTAATTGCTTCGCTTGATTTTTTCCTTTTTCACTTAAAGGAATATCAGTAAGACCTTGGCAAAGTTCCAAATTATTCCACTCAGTTTCACCATGCCTTACAAAATATATTTCAGTCATCTTATATATTTTATGATATTTGTTAATTTTTCTAAAGTTAATTTTATTTAAGTGTAACTTTTATGTAAAGTTATATTATAATTTTAAATATAAATATATAATATTTAAGTTATATAAGTTATAAAAGGAGAAAAAATGAATAAATCAATTGAATTAAATGATTTACAAGCTTTTGAGGAAGCTTATAAAGCTGATAAGGCTAATTTAATAGCCACTAATGCAGTTACTAAAAATGGTGTTTTTAATGCTGCTTATGACACTTCTAAATTAAAAGATTTAACACCAACCTTCTCAGTTGAAGTTAAGGATACTGGGACAATTACTAATCAAAAACAATCTGGACGCTGCTGGATGTTTGCTGGCTTAAACGTCATTAGAAAGATTGCTATGAAAAAACTTCACATTAAAGATTTGGAACTTTCTGAATCTTATTTAATGTTTTATGATAAGTTAGAAAAATGTAACTCTCAATTAGAAGCTATCTTAGCCCACTTAGATGAAGAAGATAATTCTCGTTTATTAGATTCAATTTTAACTCTTGGTGGTCAACAAGATGGTGGCTTTTGGCATTTCTTTGTAGAATTAGTTAAAAAGTATGGTGTTTGCCCTAAATCTGCAATGCCTGAAACTAATCCAAGCTCTGCTTCTAGTCAAATGGATAGTGTAATTAATCATTTAGTTACTAAGGATAGTGCAATATTAAGAAACAAATACAAAGAAGGTGCTAAAGAAGATGAATTAAGAGCTTTAAAAGGTAAAATGTTAGAAGAAATTTATCGCTTATTAGCAATCTGTCTTTCTGTTCCTGTTAAAAAGTTCACTTTTGAATATGAAAAACAACCTAGTGGCAAGAAAAAAGACAAAAAGCCTGAATTTTGTAGAATAACTACTACACCTAAAAAATTCTATGAAAAATATATTAAAGAAGATTTAGATCAATATGTTGTTTTAGTAAATTGGCCAATGAGAAATTACAAGATGTATCAATCTTATACTGTCAATTTATGTGAAAATGTTTATGGTACTGATACTTCTAAAGCAGTTAATATTCCTTTAGATGTAATGAAAAAAGCTATTATCGCTTCCTTAAAAGATAACAATCTTGTTTGGTTTGCTTGTGATGTTTTAGCTTCTTCTGTTAGACAAGAAGGATTCTTATCTACTGAACTCTTAAATTTAGACCAACTCTTTTCTGTAAATTTAAACTTTGATAAAGGTGATCGCTTAATGCTTAGAGCTAGTCAATGTAATCATGCTATGACATTTACTGGTGTAAACTTAGATAAGAATGATCTTCCTAATAAATGGAAAGTAGAAAACTCTTGGGGTGATACTGTAGGTTTCAAAGGTAATTTTGTTATGTCAGATAAATGGTTTGATGAATTTGTCTATGAAGCTGTTATTAACAAAAAATATTTGACTCAAGAAGTCTTAGATGCTTTAAATACCAAACCTGTTGTATTACAACTTTGGTCTCCTGTTAATAATTTTTAATAAATTTTATTATTAGGACTATTTAGTAATCAAAAATTTTAAATGATTACTTTATAGTCCTTTTTATATTAAATAATGTAAAATCAAAGGGATAATATGAATATTTTAATTTTATGCTTATTAATTATTACAATAATCTTATTAGTAATTTTAATAATTATTTTTTCATTTAATAAAAAACAAAATACTATAACTAGTAAAGATTTAGAACAAAACAAAAAAGAGATTTTAGATAATCTTTCTTTAGATAAACAAGCATTAAACTTCAATAATGCGTTATTTAATCAGCAAAAATCCATTAATGAAGAATTAAATAAAAACTTACAACAAATAACTTTTAACTTCTTAAAATTCAAAGATGATATTAATAAATTCTTGGATCAAAAAATTGATTTAATCAATAACAGCTTAAAAGAATCAATAGATGAATCCTTTAAAAAAACTAACGAGTCATTTAATAAAATGTTAGTTTCCATTAGTGAAATAAAATCAGCACAAAACAATTTAGAAAAGACTCAAAGTTCTTTAATTTCCTTACAAGAAATTTTACAAGATAAAAAATCACGTGGAACCTTTGGAGAAGTTTCACTAAACAGCATTCTTTATAACGTTTTTGGTGAAAATCAAATAAATGCCCCATACGAAATTCAGCATAAATTCAATAAAGACAATCAAGTAGTAATTGCTGATGCGATTGTTAAATGTCCAAGTCCAGTAAATTCAATTTGTATAGACTCTAAATTTCCTTTAGAAAACTATAAAAAAATGATTCAATATCCAGAGAATTCCATTGAAAGAAAAAATTATTCTAAATTATTTGAAAACGATGTCAGTAAAAAAATTGTTGATATAGCAAATAAATATATAATACCTGGGGTAACTTCTAATCAAGCTATTATGTTTTTACCTAGTGAAGCTATTTTTGCAGAAATAAATGCTAATTATTATTCATTAATAGAAAAAGGGCAAAAATATAATGTTTGGCTAGCTTCCCCAACAACCTTAATGGCCTTTTTAACTACTGTTTCAACTCTTTTGCAAAACATTAAATATTCTAAAAATATCTTAATAATTAAAGAAAATATTGAAAAACTTTCTTTAGAATTTGAAAGGTATAAAACTAGATGGTCAAACATTATGAAGCATCTAGATCAAGTGAGTTTAGATGTTAAAGATATTTCCACAACTACTGAAAAAATTTCTAAGAAATTTGAAGAAATTAAAATAAATCCACAAAACAAAATAGAAGACTGACAACTTGCACTTATTCTAAACAAAATGTCTATTTAGCATTAGACCTATTTAATAAAAGAATTCTAATAAGTATAATAAATAAAGAAAGGTTTTTACATATGGCATACAAAACAAAATCAAAATCAAAAAAACTTCTTCCTACTATTGTTGCTGTAATTTTTGCTTTAATTGGTATTCTAGGTCTTATCGGACTAGCTCTACCTGCTTTTACTCAAAAAGCAACTGTTACTTTCTTAGGTATAACAGGGGAAGCAACTTACACTGTTTCTCCATTTTCAAGTTTCATTTTTGGTGCTGAAAGCATCACCGTCTCTGGTGTAGTTAAAGTTGGTGAATCAGTTACTAATAGTGATCCTACTGTTGTAAATAGTACTGTTGAATCCTGCACTGGTTTAATCATTGCTGTTGTTTTAATTATTGTTGGATTTTTAGCAACATTATTAAGAAAAGTTAACCGCTTCATTTCCTTATTTGGTGGTCTTTGCTTTATTGTTGGTGGTGTATTATTCTTCTTCTCTGCTCAATTAGCTGGTGTTAATCCAGATGATTATGCCGGAGAAGTCAATAATTCTTTAGTGAATGCTAAGACTGCTGTTTCCTTAGCCGCAGGTCCTTTACTTGCTGGTGTTTTACCTGTTGTTGGTGGACTTGGAGCTATCGGTTCTAGCTTTATTAAATAACCAAAATTTTTGAATAAGTTTTTTGATTTTAAAAGCACTTAGAAAATTTCTAGGTGCTTTTTTGTTAAAAAATAAATAAAAATTAAATAATTTACTTCTTTAAATCTAAATATGTTTGTTTATATCTTTTAAATTTTTCTAGATATTTTTTATGCTTTTCTAAATTAGGAATATAAGTCTTTTTAATTTTAACAAAATGATCAGCAGCCTGTTCTAAACTATTAAATTGTTGATCACCTACTAAAGCTAAAATAATAGCTCCTAAAGCTGCCCCATCTTTAGTATTAATAGTATCAATTTTTATTCCTAAAATATCTGCTAATATTTGTAAAACAACTTCACTAGCACCACCACCTATAGCTTTTGCTTTTGAAAAATGCATTTGTAAATCTTCCATTACTAAGTAGTTATCTAATAAAGAAAAACAACAGCCCTCAATAACTGCCTTAGTTAAATCTTTTCTTTTATAAAAAGAATTTAAATTTGAAAAACTTCCTTTAGCTAAAGGATCATTGATTGGTGATCTTTCCCCTACTAAATATGGTAAGAAAATAACATTAGAAATTTCATCAGGTAGATCATTAGTTTCTAAATTATAATCTTTAGTTTCTAAAATATCTTCAATCCACCATTTTAATGAGCCTGAAAAAGATAAGGTGCATCCCATTAAAAAGAAGTTAGAATTTGTATCTTTAAAAGTATGAAGACGACCTAGCTTGTCATAATGATAATTTTTACATGGAGCATAAACTACTCCTGAAGTACCTAAAGATAAAAACAACTCCCCCTCTTTTAAACTATTTGTCCCTAATCCACCTACTGCTTGATCTCCTCCACCAATTACAACCTTAGTAGAAGAAAGCAAATGAGTACTTTCTTCCAATTCTTTTTTTACATTACCAACAACTTCATATGAGGAATAAATCTTCGGTAAATACTCTTCTTTAATATCTAAAAGATCTAGCATAAACTTTGAATATTTACCTTCTTTCACATTAAAAAACAAGGTCCCGGCTAAATCTGATTGATCAGATGCAAAATTTCCTGTTAATTTATAGGCTAAATAATCTTTAGGTAACATAATTTTCTTAATTCTTTTAAAACTAAAATATTCATGTTTTTTTAACCATAAAAGTTTAGGAGCAGTAAAGCCACATAAAGCGATATTTGAAGTCTCATTAATTAATTTATCTTTACCTATAATATTGTTTAAATAATTTACTTCATCAATATTGCGTGAATCATTCCATAAAATTGCATTTCTAATAACATTATCATTTTCATCTAAAATAACTAAACCATGCATCTGACCGGAAAATGATAAGGATTTTACATTTCTTAAATCAAAATTTTTATTTAATTCATCCAAACAAAACAATAAAGCCTGATACCACAAATTAGGATCTTGCTCACACCAATTTGGCTTTAATTGAATTAAAGGATAATTCTTTTTTGCTGATAAAAGAATTTCACCTTCTAAATTAGCTAAACTAACTTTTAAAGAAGATGTTCCTAAATCAATACCTAAGTATAAATTACTCATTTTCAAAAAGAATATTGTTTAAAATAGTTTCTAAATATTCTTGTCTCCCTGAAGGAACATTTACATTTTTTAATGTTAATGCATATTCTGCCAATTCTTCAAATGAAGTTTGATTTTTTCTAATTTTTAAACCAATACCATTATTATATGAACTATAACGATCAGCAACAAAATTATCTAAACGTTTATCTTCTATAAGCTTTACTGCTTTTCTTAATCCTAAAGCAAAGGTATCCATACCAGCAATATAAGCTAATAAAATATCTTCTAAAGTATTAGAGGTTCTTCTTGTTTTCGCATCAAAATTCAAACCACCATTGGTAAATCCACCAGCTTTTAAAACCTCATACATACATAAAGTTGTGTCATATATATTTGTTGGGAAACAATCTGTATCCCATCCTAACAAGTTATCTCCTTGGTTAGCATCTATACTTCCAAAAGCCTTATTTACTGTTGCCACTCTTAATTCATGCTGGAAAGTATGCCCAGCTAATGTCGCATGGTTAGCTTCAATATTTAATTTAAAATCACCTAATAAATTATATTCACGTAAGAAATTACAAGTAGTAGCCGCATCAAAATCATATTGGTGTTTAGTAGGTTCTTTAGGTTTAGGTTCAATATAAAAATCACCATTAAAACCAATCTTACGACCATAATCTCTAGCCATTTGTAAGAATTTTCCTAAATTATCCACTTCTAAGGCCATATCAGTATTCAATAAAGTTTCATAGCCTTCTCTACCACCCCAAAAAACATAACCAGTTCCACCTAATTTAACATTAGCCTCTAAACAAGCCTTAACTTTCAATGCTGAGATAGCAAATACATTAGCTTCAGGTGAAGTAGCTGCTCCAGACATAAAAACTTTATCGCCAAAATTATTAGCAGTATTCCATAATAGTTTCTTATGATGCTTTTTTTGTAAATCAGCTAAATAATCAACCATGATTTTATAATTATTTAATGACTCTTCTAGATTAGAAGTAAAAGGAGCAATATCAACATCGTGGAAACAATAATAATCAATAGAAAGTAAATCCATTAATTTAAACGCCATATCAGCTTTAGCTTTATAAATCTTTAATGGTTCTACCTCACCAAAATTTTTATCTTCCGTAGGTCCACCAAACATATCAACACCAACATAATCTAAAGTATGCCAGTAAGAAAGAGCAAATTTTAAATGATCACGCATTTTCTTACCCAAAATAACTTCATCAGGGTTGTAATATTTGAAGGCAAAAGGTTCTAATGACTTAGCACCTAGATATTCAATTTTCTTAATTTCACTGAATTTTTTCATTGTTTTATTCTCCTTTTTCCAATTCTTTTAAAGCCTGTAATAAACGTTTTTGCCTCTTTTCATCATCTTTTTTCTTAGCTTTAAAATCCTTATGAACTTTAATATTTATTTTTTCTTTTTCTAGCGTATTTTTTTCAGCATTTAAGAATTCATTCACTTGTTCTTTTTCACTATCTTTTACTAACTTCAATTGTTCTTCATCTTCTTTAAGAATTTTTTGATATTCAGCATCTAATTGAATAATTTTATTTTCTTTTTCACTTAGTAAATTTTTTTCCTGTTCTTCTAATTTAGTTTTTAAAGATTCATATTTTTCATTGTTGTTTTCTAACTTTGCCTCTTTAGAAGAAATATCTAAATACTTTTTATTATCTAATTTTTCATTATATAATTCATTTAAATCTTCTTTAATTAAAGGATAAATATTTTTAGTTAATTCCAATTCTTTTTCTAAATAAAGTGTCTTTAATGGTTTACTAGCTTCTTTTACTTCATTAACTTTCGCCTTAATATAAAGTTTACTATTTTCAATACGTTTTTCTAAATTATTAATTTTCTTTGCTTTATTTTTCTTTTCTTCTGCTAAAGCAATTTTTATTTCAGCTTTGGCAATTTTTATTTCGTATTCTTTTTTCAAAG
>DKCH01000059.1 GCA_002449135.1 Caryophanales bacterium UBA6879
TTAAAACCAAGTAATTCATAACATTCACTTGCAATATGAGGTGCAATAGGTTGTAAAAGCTGAACTAATATTTTTAAACAATTAATTGGTAAACTTTTTGCCTGATATAAACTATTAACAAAAATCATCATTTGTGAAATAGCTGTATTAAAGTTTAAAGTTTCATAATCATTAGTAACCTTCTTAATAGTTTGATGCAAAATAGTTTCCAAATCTTTATTATCTTCTTTTGTATAAAGCTTAGTATATGATTCATCAGTATAAAGACGATAAACTCTATTTAAGAATCTATTAGCACCAGTTAGACCATTATCTGACCATGGTAATGATTGTTCAATTGGTCCTTTAAATAATTCATATAAACGTAAAGAATCAGCACCATATTCATTAACACAATCATTAGGATTAACAACATTTCCAAGTGATTTGGACATTTTAACGCCATTAGAGCCTAAAATCATACCTTGATGACGCAATTTCTTAAATGGTTCTTCACAGAAAACATATCCTTGATCATATAAAAATTTATGCCAAAAACGTGAATATAATAAATGTAAAACAGCATGTTCAGAACCACCTATATAACAATCGACTGGTAGCCAATGTTTAATTAATTTAGGATCAGCCATAGCTTGAGAATTATGTGGATCTAAATAACGAATATAGTACCAAGAAGAACCAGCCCACTGAGGCATAATATTGGTTTCTCTAGTTCCATGAATCCCATTAACTTCAACATTAACCCATTTTGTAGCCTTAGAAAGAGGTGGCTTACCATCACCAGTAGGAGCATATGAATCAAGTTCAGGTAATGTTAAAGGTAAATCAGAATAACTAACAGGAACTAATTTACCATTATCTAAATGAATAATAGGTATTGGTTCACCCCAATAACGTTGTCTAGAAAATAACCAATCTCTTAACTTATAATTGACTTTAACTTTACCTTTGCCAAGCTCAACAAGTTTTTTAGTAATAACATCTTTAGCACCTTTAATATCTAAGCCATTTGCAAACTCAGAATTAATATGCTTACTATCACCAACAAAAGCTTCTTTTGAAATATCACCTTCTAAAACTTGGATCATTTCAATATTGTGTTTTTTAGCAAATTCATAATCACGAGTATCATGAGCTGGAACTGCCATAACAGCACCAGAACCATAACTTGATAAAACATAATCACCTATATAAATAGGGACTTTCTTATTATTTATAGGGTTAATAGCATAACTTCCAGTAAATACACCAGTCTTTTCTTTATCTGTTGCGGTTCTTTCAATTTCAGATTTTTTCTTGCAATTAGCAATATATTCTTCAACCTTTTCTTTATTTTCTAATGTAGTTAACTTAGTAACTAAAGGATGTTCTGGGGCTAAAACAACATAGGTACAGCCAAAAAGTGTATCAACTCTTGTAGTAAATACACTAAAAGATAATAAAGAATTAAAAACATCAAAAACAATCTCAACACCAGTAGATTTACCAATCCAATTAGTTTGCATTAACTTAGTAGAAGCTGGCCAGTCTAGATTTTTTAAACCCTCTAGTAACTTATCAGCATAAGCAGTGATTTTTAAAACCCACTGTTTCATATTAATTTGAATAACAGGAAAACCACCTCTTTCGGATTTACCATCCACAACTTCTTCATTAGCTAAAACTGTTCCTAATTCAGGGCAATAGTTTACTGGTCTAAAATCTTCATAAGCCAATTTATTTTCAAAAAGCTTTAAAAAAATCCATTGAGTCCATTTATAGTATTCAGGAGAGCTAGTTTCAATTTGCTTAGACCAATCAACAGATAGGCCACACATTTCCATTTGTTTTCTAAAATTAGCAATATTAGCTTCAGTAAATGGGCCAGGGTTCTTATTATTTTTAATAGCATACTGTTCAGCTGGTAAGCCGAAAGAATCAAACCCCATTGGGTGTAATACATTAAATCCCTGTGCTCTTTTAAATCTTGCTAAAGCATCAGTTGCAGAATACCCTTCCATATGGCCAACATGAAGTCCTTGAGCAGAAGGATATGGAAACATATCCATTACATAATACTTTGGTTTTGAGAAATCATAAACATCGCATTTATATAGTTCCTTATCTTTCCAAATTTTTTGCCATTTAGCTTCAATTTTCTTAAAATCATAACCCATAGTAATTCATCCTTTACAATCTTATTTATTATAAAGGAAATAAGGATAAAATTTCAGTATTTTTTTCTCTTGACTTTTAAATTTATGTAGTGTATCTTATTTAAGCATGTGTAGCATGTAAATACATATTTCGTCAAATGGATGGTGTAAAAAGTAACCTTATAGCTAAATAAGTGCGAAGCCAGTCCACCCGGAAATATAGGAATTTACACCTATCTGCAAAAAGAAAGGAAAAAGAAAAAGAACATGTCAAGATATCTCGGTCCAACATGGAAAGTCTCAAGAAGATTAGGTTATTCTATTTTAGAAACCGGAAAGGAATTAGATAAAAGACCTTATGCCCCTGGTCAACACGGCAAAGACAAAAGAGTCAAGTTATCTGAATACGGAAAGCAATTAGCTGAAAAGCAAAAGCTTAGAGAAACCTATGGTGTCTCTGAAAGACAATTCCAAAGATTATTCAAACTCGCTAAGGCTGATAAGCAAATCACTGGTCTCGCCTTCATGAGAATTCTAGAATCTAGATTAGATAACTTAGTTTATCGTTTAGGATTTGCTAGAACTAGAAGACAAGCTAGACAATTAGTTTGTCACGGTCATGTTAAAGTAAACGACAAGAAAATTGATATTCCTTCTTACTTAGTTAATGTTGGTGATAAAATCACTTTATCTGACAAAGCAAGAAAGTTTGCCATTGTTAAGGACGCTTTAGAAGTTAATAAAACTACTGTTCCTTATGTCACTGTTGACAAAGAAAAGCTTGAAGGTGTCTTTACTAGACTTCCTGAAAGAGGAGAGCTTACTAAAGATATTAACGAAGCTAGTGTCGTTGAATACTATAACAGAAAGTTATAATTTAAAAAGAAAGCTGGATAACACCAGCTTTTTTTAT
>DKCH01000057.1:0-12425 GCA_002449135.1 Caryophanales bacterium UBA6879
AACCTTTTTTACTACCAGAAGTAAAACTAGCAGAAGTAATTTGATACTCATCATCATTAATTAATGAAAGAAAATCAATTTGTTCAATACTAGTTACAGGTTGTTTTTTATCATTCTTATCATAACTTACTAAAGGATTACCAACCTCATAATTACTTAAATTAACAGTATAAAAGATCTTTTTTTCATAAGGAGATTCAAGTAATAAATAACCTTTTTTACCAAGATCATTAAAATAATATTCCTGATTAAAAACATCAGTATACTCTACTCCACCATAAAAACTTGTAAGAGTATAATTATGTTCTTTAACATGATCTTTTAATTCTTTTACTAATTTTTCTTTACTTAATGAATCATCTAAAACAAAATTATTAGGATTATAATCATATTCATTACTAGAATTATTAGAACTATTTAAAGAAGCAGAACTTAAATTGCTATTAGAAGTACTTGTACTATTACAAGAGACTAAAAATAGAACGCTTAATAAAATTATAAATGTTTTTTTCATATATTAAATAATAGTAACAGTTGTTTCCTCATTATCAGAATTTACTAAAGTAAATTGAAGACCATACTCATAAGTGACAAATTCTAAAGAATCAGTAGCAATAGTAGATTCACCATTTGAATCATTACCACCATCTTCAATCTCAGTAAATTGACCATTAACTAATTTGTAATAGACATAATACTCATAAGTGCCATCTAATCCTTCATAAGTGTAAGCTAAATACCACTTCTTATAAGTTTCATCATAATTAAAACTAAAATCACTAAATAAATCATTATCAGATTTAAATGAATCACTATGTAAACTAGCTAAAGCGTTATTAATACTTTCATCATTTTTATCGTCATAAAAATAACCTGAATATTGATCATAAATAGTACTAGCATTAGCTTTATCTTTTACTTTAAAATCAACTTTTCCTTCTTTTTTAGCAGTCAAAACAAAAGTATTTAATTTACCTTCTTTAACATCTAAAGTTGCCTCTGCATCATTACTTACAAATTCAAATTCAAAATCAACTAAAGCACCATCTTCAGTCTCTATAGTAATTTCCTTACTTTTAGAAATAGGAAGAATACTTGATAAATAATTATTGCTTTGATAATCACTACTATTAACTGCACTTGGAATAGTTAAACTTTCAGGCATCTTATAAATTGAAATATTAACACTAGACTTCAAGCCGCTTTCACTAGTAGCAGTTAAAGTAATAGGCTTAGTAGTAACCTGTAAAGCTTTAATTGTAAAACCATTGTTATTTTTAGTAATTTCTACATAATTTTCTGCACTTACAGTCATATTAACATTTTCTTCACAAGTGATAGGAGTAAAAACAGGAACAATATCTTTGCTTTCGCCAACTCGCAAATTAAAATCTTCACCTATATTTAAACTTGTAGGTTTAATAACACTAGAAGATAATACACTCTCTTCAGTATTAGAAGAAGAAGTAATAGTTGAATCACTACTAACTACAGAAGCTGAAGAGCTATTAGATGTAGATAACACTTGATTATTACAACTTACTAAACTTGTAATTCCTAATAATGTTAATAATATTTTTGATATTTTCATAAAAACCTCCTAAGATTCATTTATGTAATATCAATATTAAAATAAAATTCAAAAAATATGCATAAATGCATGGCAAAACAAGTTTAATAAATATGTAATTATTTAGTTCAATTGTTCAAAAAGATTAATTAAAGCTTTAGCACCAGTATACGGTCCTTCTTTTCTATCCAAAGAAAGACGAGTAAAAATTTTTCCTACAGGAATACTATTTTTAAATAGAGTCTCAAAATACTCATTTAAATAAGTATCAACAACTTCTTTTTTCTGAACAGGACCAAAAGGATTAGCAAAATAAGTAGAAACTAAGCCTTTTTCTTGAGTAGTATTTAACGCTACTCTTTTTCCTAAAATAAACTCATCCTTTGCAGTTTTACTATCATTAAAGAATTTAATTCCTTGAAAAGAATCAGAATAATTATCAGCTAATAAAAAAGCATCTACATGATGAAAATCATAAGTCATTTCATAGGTTTCAATAGGAATAACAACACGTGAATTTGTTTCATCAATATTAAAGAAAACCGCACGGTCAATTGAACGCAAGGAATAACCTTGATCAAGATCATCTAATCTTACAAAAGCACCAATTTCTGTTCCAGTAGCATAAACTTGTTGATCTTTTAAATGGAAAGTTCCCATATCATCAAAAATTGTGTCAATACGATAATTAGAACCATATAAATGCTTAATAGCCTCAATAGTTTCGGATTTTCCTGCTCCTGAATCGCCTAAAATAAAGAAATTCTTAGTTTTACCTTTAGAAGTTATTTTAATACCTGCACCATGAATTGGAAGTAGTTTCTTTTCAATCATTTTTAAGTTAAATAAAGTAAGCATAATCTTTTTTACATAACCAAAATAATCAATATTTGCCTTTTTAGGCATAACACCAACTAACATTTTTTCTTTATAGTAATAGTAACATTGGTTTTCATCATTATTAGTTCCAAATAGAACAATAAAATCAATTTTATTATTTTTATTAGGATCATAAGATTCAATTTGAAATAAATTACCTAAAGCCACTAAATATCCTAAAAACTTTTTATCAAAATAAACTAGACCTGTAGTATTATAAATTTTCACTAAAACACCATAAGCATTCTTATAATCAAAATCTTTACTCGTAACATAATGATTTTGTTCAAAAAACAATCCTACTCTTTTATTTTGTTTTGTTTTAATAATAAAAGGTGGTTGAGTAACAATCGCTTCAAGTAAAGGAATATCTTTTAAAAATTCAAAATCTTTAGGCTGATTAATTTCATTTTTATTTAATAAAACCGCAGCATTAGCACCACTAGGAAGAACACGATAAACCGTTTGTTCACCATTTAAAACAATTTCATAAATCTCACGATAACAAGTAACTACTGAATTAGATAAAGCATTAAAATCAGCAATCAAATCTTTATGAGAAATATATTTTTTCCCATCCTTTACAAAAACTAAAAATCTAGTCAAACGACGATAATAATCGTATAAGGAATCAATATAATTTAAAACATCATCCTTAATAGCTTGGCTAGAGTTTCTTATTGCTTTTAAAGTTTTTTCATCATGGTTATATATATCTTTTAAGAATCCTAAAGCAGAAGAAAAATCAGGAATTAAATCATTTTTTTCAAAATTAACATTTGGAAAATATTCTTTATAATAATCACTTAAAAAGTTATTAAAAGCTTCCATTTCCAAAAGTTCTTTGGTTTTAAAATTTACATTAAACTTATTAGCATCAAAAATAACTTGATTCATTAACTTAACCTCCTTTTAAGCTTCAAAATATCTTTTTCACATAAGCTAGAAACAGCAATTCTAATTCTATTTTTACCAATAGGTGAAAAATAAATATTTTTTTCTTCTAAAGCTTTACAAAAATCTAAAGCATCATCAACAAAGAATGTAAGATAAAAACCTCCAGTATAAGGAAAATGAGGAATTTTTAAATCATCCAAAGCCTTAGATAATAAATTACCTATATTTTCTAATCTATTTCTTTGCTTATTTATATCTTGTCTAAGTTTAAAACATAGATCTTGATCATTTAAAACCTCACTAATTGGACCCATAGCTGAATTATTTGGGCAGGAATAAATAGAACGTGAAAAAGCTTTAAAATCTTCTTCTTGTTTATGAACCTTTTCTTGATTATGAACTAAACCAATTAAAGCACCTAAACGCATACCATAAATACCAAAGGATTTAGATGCAGAAAAAGTAAGATAAGTATCAAATTTAATATTACTTTCTAAAAAGACTTTTGGAAAAATAAAGCCCATTGGAGCATAATCCAAATAAGCAATATCCATCATTAAAGAAACATTTTGATAATATTTATTTAAAATATTAAACAATTGAATATATTCTTCATTGGTTAAACAAAAGCCAGTAGGATTTTGACAAGGATCATTTATAATAACTAAAACCTTATAATTCTTATTAACTAATTCTTTTAATTTTCTTTCTAAAGAAACTAAGTTAAAACCATTATTTTTATTAATTAAAAGATGACTATAAAGTTCCAAATTTTCTATTTCAGCAATATTTTTATAATTTGGCCAATAAATATCGGAAATTAAACCAACTCCATTATTTTTAGAAAAATAATTAAATAACATGCTTATTGCACCTGTTCCACCTATTGTAGTAGCAAAAGAAATATAGTATTTATTTTTAATTTCTATTAAATTTTCATTAAAAATCCAATTTAAAACACCATCCTCATATTCTTTAGAACCTAAAATAGAAGGATAACCTAAATAAGAAGTAAAAGAAGAAGCAATTTTTTGATTAATTAAATCATAAGTAACTAAAGACTTATTATCAGAAAACAACATTCCTGCACAACCATTAATAACATCTTTTCCATCTTTCAAAGCTTTATTTGCTCTTTCTTGAATAGAAAGGATATCGTATTTAATTGATACCATATCTTTTTTTCTCCTTTTTAAAACAAGTTAAATGACCTTGTGAGCATTTAATTTATAAATACTTTAAAGTAAAATAAATTTCCCTCAATTAAAATAATAATAAGAAAACAACTTTAAAAGCAATATAAAAAAATTACTAAAAGCGTTTTTACAAAAATAAAAAGTATAAAATATTTTTTAAAAATATATAGTAAACAAATAAACCCCTTACAATTTAAACTTAAACTATGTTAGAATATAAACCTGAAAAAAGTATATCACTTAGGAGGATTTAATAGATGCATTTAAAAAGTCTACTAAAAATCGATGCTTTAAGCCGAGCTGAAATCACAAGTTTACTCTTAGACGCCTATTGTTTTTCATCCATTTATAAAGATTGGCAATTTTCTCATTACGTTCCAGTTGCCAATCTTTTTTTTGAAAATTCTACACGTACCCATTTTTCCTTTGCCTCTGCTGAGCTTCAATTAGGTTTAAAAGTTGAAGATTGGATCCCGGAATTTTCTTCAATGACTAAAGGTGAAAGCTTGTATGATACTTGCAAAACATTTGAAAGCATCGGATATAAATTACTAGTAATTAGACATAAACAAAATGAATATTTTAAAGAATTAGAAAATATAAATATTCCAATTTTAAATGCTGGAGATGGTTCAGGAAATCACCCTACCCAGTGTCTATTAGATTTATATACAATTTTAGAACATTTTCATCATCTAAAAGGGCTTAATGTTCTAATTGTTGGTGATATTTTACATTCAAGAGTAGCAAATTCAGATTATCAAGCTTTAAAAATGTTTGGAGCTAATTGTTATTTTGCTGGACCAAAAGAATTTGAAAGAGAAGGTTTTCCTTTTATTGACTTTGATGAAGGAATAAAAAAAGCAGATGTAGTAATGATGTTAAGAATCCAATTTGAGCGTTTAGAAACTAAAATGAAAATTTCAAAAGAAGAATATCATCTCAAATATGGATTAACTAAAGAAAGATATAAGAAGATGAAAGAAAATAGTATCATTATGCATCCTGCTCCTGTTAATCGTGGATTAGAAATTGATTCTGATTTAGTAGAAGCCAAAAAGTCAA
Source organism: Caryophanales bacterium UBA6879 (assembly GCA_002449135.1). Classification (GTDB taxonomy): domain Bacteria; phylum Bacillota_I; class Bacilli_A; order RFN20; family CAG-288; genus Scatoplasma. Next base: position 5,608 of record DKCH01000057.1, read on the forward strand.
AGATTTTTAAACAAATGGAAAATGGAGTCTTAGTAAGAAAAGCCGTAATTAAAAGAGCTTTTAACTATCAGCCTTTTAATATAGATATTAAAAAAATAGGATGGGAATTATAATGAAAAAGCTTTTTACAAACTTAAATTTTTTAACTCAAAAAGGTGATATCTTACATAAAGATATCTTAATAGAAAATGGTTTTATTAAAAAAATAGGTGACAATCTTAAAACTAAAGGTGAAACAATTAACTTAAATAATCAATTAGTAATCCCTGGTTTGATTGATGTTCACGTTCATCTTCGTGATCCTGGTTTTTCTTATAAAGAAACAATACAAACAGGAACCTTAGCGGCTAGTAAAGGCGGTTTTACTACAATAGTTGCTATGCCGAATGTTAATCCTTTTCCTGACAATGTAGAAACTATAAAAGAATATTTAAAATATATAGAAAAACAAACTGCTATTAATTGCCTTATTTACTCCTGTTTAACTTATAAAGAAGATGGATACAAAGTAGTAAATATTCCTGAAATAAAAAAACTAGGTATTAATTATTTTACTGATGATGGTGGTTATGGTCCAAGAAATGATGAAGTAATTACTGAAGCTATGAAGTTATCTAAATTAGAAGATGTTTTACTAGCCTTTCATTGTGAAGATCGTACTTTAGAAACTAGTGATCACTGTATGCTTACATGTAATAATGCCATTAAACTAGGAGTTAATGGTGGAATGACTAATCAAGCAGAAGCAGTAGAAGTTAAAAAATACATCGATTTTGCAAAGAAATATCAAGCTCATATTCATATTTGTCATGTTTCAGCTAAAGAATCAGTCGAACTAATTAGAAAAGCTAGAAAAGAAGGAATAGATGTTACAGGAGAAGCTACTTGTCATCATTTAACATTAACTTGTAATGATGTTAAAGATTCTAATTTTAAAATGACTCCACCATTAAAAACAGAACAAGACCGTTTAGCATTAATTAAAGGATTAAAAGACAATACAATTACATTAATAGCTTCTGATCATGCACCACATTCATTAGAAGATAAAAATAAAGGGCTAATAAATTCCGCCTTTGGTATTTCCTCTTTAGAAACTTCATTTCCAGTTTTATATACAGAATTAGTAAAAACAAAAATCTTAACATTATCTGAGCTTGTTAATTTAATGTCTTATAATCCTGCTAAGCGTTTTAAAATGAAAAATCTCGGTGAAATAAGACTAGGTGCACAAGCAGATTTAGTAGTAGTTGATCTTGAAAATAAGTACACAATTCATAAAGAAAAATTTATTTCAAAAGGTAAAAACACTCCATATGACAAAAAAGAAGTATATGGAAAAATTTTTAAAACATACTACAAAGGTAACTTAATAAACTGGGAGGAATAAAATGGAACGTTACATACTTTTAGAAGATGGTACTTTACTTAAAGGAACTGCTTTTGGTGGAAAAATTAAAAGACAAATGTCAGAAATTGTTTTTAACACTTCATTAACTGGCTACCAAGAGATTATTTCAGATCCATCATATTTTGGACAAACTGTAGTTTTTACTAATCCTCTAATAGGAAATTATGGAATTAATCGTGATGATTTTGAATCACTTGAAGTAGCATTAGATGGTATTATTACCTCTTCTTGTTGTGAAAATCCATCTAATTGGCGTAGTAATTTATCATTAGATGAATACTTAAAACAACAAAATATCCCAGGAATTGAAGATGTAGATACACGCTTATTAACTTTAAGAATAAGAGAACATGGCTCGATGCGTTCCATAATGTTAGAAGAACCATTTAATTACCAAGAAGAATTAGAAAAACTAAAACTTACAAAATTTAGACACGACCATACCTTACAAGTAATGACAAAAAGAATTTATGAGATTCCCTCTTCTGGAAATAAAAGAATCGTTTTATTAGATTTTGGTTGTAAATTAAATATTATCCATGAATTAACAAAAAGAAGCTGTTCAGTAATTGTGGTCCCTGGAAACACTTCTTATGAAAAAATTCTTTCTTACTCACCAGACGGGATCATGCTTTCAAATGGACCAGGTGATCCTTTAGATAATTTAGAAGCTATTAATAACATAAGAAAATTAATTGAAAATGATATTCCAATATTTGGAATTTGTTTAGGTCATCAATTAGTTTCTTTAGCTAGTGGTGGCCTTACTTACAAAATGAAATTTGGCCATCGTGGAGGAAACCAACCAGTCTTAGATCTTCATAATGGAAGAACACTAATAACAAGTCAAAATCATTCATACGCTGTAGATAATAACTCATTAAAAAATACAGATTTAGAAGTAACTCATATTAATTTAAACGATAAAACTATCGAAGGTTTAAAAAGTAAATATCATCCTCTATTTGCAGTCCAATTTCATCCAGAAGCTTGTGCTGGACCTCATGATGCAAATTATTTATTTGATCAATTTATTTCATTAATAGAAAGTAGATAAAATATGAAAAGAACTGATATTAAAAAGATTTTAGTAATAGGCTCAGGACCTATTGTAATTGGCCAAGGTGCTGAATTTGACTATTCAGGAACTCAGGCTTGCTTAGCCTTAAAAGAAGAAGGCTACCAAGTAATACTAATAAATTCAAATCCAGCAACTATTATGACTGATACATTAATAGCAGATAAAGTTTATTTAGAACCATTAACTTTAGAATCTGCCAAAAGAGTAATTTATAAAGAAAGACCAGATGCCATTTTAGGTACTTTAGGCGGACAAACAGGTTTAAATTTAACTGTTGATTTAGCTAAATCAGGAATCTTAAAACAGTTTAATGTAGAAATTTTAGGAACCTCTTTAGAAGCAATTAATAAAGCCAGTGATCGTGAACTTTTTAAAGAATTAATGCTAAAAATCCAAGAACCTATGGCCGAATCATTTGAAATAGAAACAATTGAAGAAGCTAAAAAGGCCGCAAATAAAATTGGTTATCCTGTAGTAATAAGACCTTTTTATACCTTAGGAGGTACTGGTGGTGGTTTTGCTTCAAACGAAAATGAATTAATAGAAATCTCAAAATCAGGTTTATCAGTTTCTCCTATTCATAAATGTTTAGTAGAAAAATCATTATCTGGTTATAAAGAAATCGAATATGAAGTTATTAGAGATAATAAAGATAATGCCATTGTTATTTGTGGAATGGAAAATGTAGATCCTGTAGGAATTCATACAGGTGATTCTATAGTAGTAGCACCATTACAAACTCTAACAGATAAAGAAAATCAAATGCTAAGAGATGTAAGTTTAAAAATCATTCGTGCTTTAAAAATCTGTGGTGGTTGTAATGTTCAAATAGCTTTGGATCCAAATTCATTTAGATATTACATAATCGAAGTAAATCCTCGTGTTTCTCGTTCTTCAGCACTTGCTAGTAAAGCTACTGGTTATCCTATTGCTGAGATTTCAGCTAAACTAGCTGTAGGTCTTACTTTAGATGAAATTATTAATCCAGTCACCAAAACATCTTCTGCTCTTTTTGAACCAACTTTAGATTATTTAGTAATTAAATTTCCGCGTTTTCCATTTGATAAATTTCCTACTGCAGATTCACGTTTAACCACCCAAATGAAAGCTACAGGGGAAGTAATGTCGATTGGTACATCATTTGAAGAAGCTATTTTAAAAGCAATTAGATCATTAGAAATGAAGATCGATAGTTTAGAATATAAAGGCTTTAATAACAAAACAATAGAAGAATTACTTAAATATCTTACTGATAAAGATTATCTACAAATTTTTGCCATTGGTGAATTATTAAGAAGAAACTTTTCTATAGAAAAAATACATGATATTACCAAAGTTGATAAGTTCTTCTTAAATAAATTATTAAAAATAGCTTTAATAGAAGAAGAAGTAAAAAACAACAAATTAAACTTAGAAGTATTAAAGAAAGCTAAAAAAATGAATCTAGCTAACTCATATATTTCTAGAGTATGGAATATCTCAGAGCTAGAATTAGAAGCAATCGAAAAAGACAATAACTTAATTCCTGTATATAAAATGGTAGACACCTGTGCTGGTGAATTTTCTTCTTCTACTCCTTATTTTTATTCCACTTATAAACAAGAAAACGAATCAAAAAGATCTAATAAAAATAAAATAATAGTCTTAGGTTCTGGTCCTATTAGAATCGGTCAAGGGGTTGAATTTGATTATGCAACTGTCCATTGTATTTTAACTATTAAAAAGGCTAATTATGAAGCAATAGTTATTAATAACAACCCAGAAACAGTTTCAACTGATTTTAAAATTTCAGATAAATTATACTTTGAACCATTAACTATTGAAGATGTAATTAATATTGTAAACTTAGAAAAACCTCTAGGTGTTATTGTTCAATTTGGTGGTCAAACTGCTATTAATCTAACTGAAGAATTAACTAAAAGAAACATTAAAATTTTAGGTACACAATTAGAAGGAATAGATCAAGCTGAAGATCGTAATCAATTTGAAAAGTTAATGGCTGAATTAAAAATACCTACACCAAAAGGTGCTTCAGCTTTTACTTTACAAGAGGCTAAAAATATCGCTCACAAGATCGGTTTTCCAATAGTTATTAGGCCTAGTTATGTTCTTGGTGGAAGAGCAATGCAAATTGTAAATAATGATGAAGAACTAGATATTTATATGCAACATGCTGTAAAAGAAATTAGCCATAATTCACCAGTTCTACTTGATAAATATATCAAAGGAAAAGAAGTAGAAATTGATGCAATAAGCGATGGAAAAGAAGTGTTTATTCCTGGTATTATGTCTCAAGTAGAAAGAGCAGGTATCCATTCTGGTGATTCTACTTCTATCTACCCTCCTACAAATCTTTCAAAAAAGGTTAAAGAAACCATTGTTAAATATACTACTCAAATAGGAATTGGTTTTAAAATTATAGGGCTTTTTAACATTCAATTTGATGTAGATTTTAAAACCAACAAAGTATATGTCATTGAAGTAAATCCACGTTCATCACGTACAATTCCTTATCTTTCAAAAGCTACAAATGTTAGAATGTGTGAAATTGCTACTTTAGCTATCTTAGGTAAATCATTAAAAGAACAAGGAATTAAACCAGGTTTAAAAGAAGAAATAAAAGATTGCTATTTTGTAAAACATCCAGCTTTCTCTTTTTCAAAAATTAGATCAGTAGATACAACCTTAGGTCCAGAAATGAAATCTACAGGTGAATCATTAGGTATAGATATCTCATTAAACAAGGCTATGGCTAAAGCATTTTTAGGAACAGGAGTAAAACTTCCTTTATCAAGTAATGTTTTAATTACAACATCAGATCGTGATAAAGAACAAATGCTTCCACTTGCAAAAAGATTCTTTGATATTGGTTATGGTATTTATGCTACTAGTGGAACAGCTAAATTTTTAAAAGATCATGGATTAGTAATCAAAGAAGCAAGAAAAGTTTCCGAAAAAGTAGATTTAAGAGAAGATGTTTTATCACTAATTAGAAGCAAAAAAGTAACATATGTAATTAATACTCAATTATTTGAAGATCGAATATCGTCATTAGATGGCTTCTTTATTAGAAGAGTTAGCTGGGAAAATGGTGTCTTTTGTATGACTTGCTTAGATACTGTTTCAGCTTTACTTGATGTTTTAGAAGATGAATCTTATTCTTTATTGCCACTAAAGGAGGAATAATAATGGAAGTTAAAGAATTTAAAATTTTACGAAACAAAAAAATAGCAAAAGATACTTACCTCCTTCAATTCGAAGGTCAATTTAATAGTAAAGTTAAACCAGGTCAATTTATTGAGGTTTTAATTCCTAACTTCTACTTAAGAAGACCCTTTGGAATTTATGAATATACTAACAAAAGCTTTTCAATTATTTATAAAGTAATAGGAGAAGGAACTAAGAACTTAGTTAATTTAAAAAAGGGAACAAAATTAAATATATTAGGTCCTTTAGGAACAAGTTTCCCCATAATAAAAAACAAAGAAGCCATTTTGGTTAGTGGAGGTGTTGGTTTTGCTCCACTAAGCTTTTTAGCAAGCGAATTAGAAAAAAAGAAAATTAAATACACTTTCTTACTAGGATTTAATTCAGAAAAAGAACAACCAAAATTAGAATTTAAAAATTCAAAAATAGCTTATTTTAAAAACAATTTAACACCATGTGATCTACTAAAAAAAGAAAACACAAAAGACAAAATCATCTATGCTTGTGGTCCTTTATTAATGCTACAAGATATAAATAAAAACTACGATGATGGTTTCATATCTTTAGAAGCTAGAATGGGTTGTGGATATGGTGTTTGTAATGGCTGTGCTATTAAAACATTTGATAATCAAGCTAAAAAAATATGTAAAGATGGTCCTGTTTTTAAATTAAAGGAGGTAATTTTCTAATGGATTTAACAACTAATTTACCAGGTTTAAAATTAAAAAACCCAGTTCTTCCTGCTAGTGGAACATGTGGATATGGAAAAGAATTTGAAGAATTTTACGATTTAAATATTTTAGGTGGAATTATTACAAAATCCTTAACTAAAGAAGAAAGATTTGGAAATCCATTACCAAGAATAGCTGAAGGAAAAATGGGAACCTTAAACTGCATTGGTTTACAAAATCCTGGTTTAGATCATGTAGCTGATATAGAAATTCCTTATTTAATTAATAATTATCCTGATTTACCTTTAATTGTCTCTATTGCAGGAGATAAAACTCAAGATTACATTGATTGTATAAATAGATTAAATAAAATAAATGGTATTAATGCCTATGAAATTAACATCTCTTGTCCTAATGTTTCAAATGGTGGTTGTGCTTTATCTAGTGA
>DKCH01000057.1:12620-13873 GCA_002449135.1 Caryophanales bacterium UBA6879
AAACCAATATTATCTAGAAAAATAGGTGGATTAGGTGGTCCTGCCATTTTTCCTCAAGCTTTAAAAGTTGTTTATACATGTGCTAAAGTTGTAAAAATTCCTATTATTGGAGTAGGTGGAATATCTACTGCTAGTGATGTTTTAGAATTTTTATTAGCTGGAGCCAGCGCAGTAGAAATAGGATCAGCAAATTTGCATGATCCATTTACATGTAAAAAAATCATAGAAGAATTACCAAAAGTTTTAAAACAGTACAACAAAAAATCAGTAAAAGAATGTATAAAAGGAGCACTAAAATATGAATAGAACAATAATCGCCTTAGATTTCCAAACAAAACAAGAAACTTTAAAATTCATTGATCTTTTTAAAAGTCCTACTTACTTTAAAGTCGGTATGGAGCTCTTCTATAAAGAAGGTATAGAAATAATAAAAGAAATAAAAAAGAGAGGACATCAAGTATTTTTAGACCTAAAAATCTGTGATATTCCAAACACAGCAAAAGGAGCCTTTAAATCACTTGCTAACTTAAATGTAGACATGCTTAATTTACATATATTTGGTGGCTCAGAAATGATTAAACAAGCTTTAGAAGGGTTAAAAGAAGGATGCAATAACAAGAAAAGCCCACTAGTAATCGGCGTTACTATTCTTACATCAATTAACCAAGAAATTCTAAATAATGAAATTGGTATTAATAAATCAATTTTACAAGCTGCCTTAGATTTTGCTAAGTTAGGTAAAAAAAGTGGATTAAATGGCGTAGTATGCTCTGCATTTGAAACTAAAAAAATACATGAAACTCTTGGTAAAGATTTTTTAACTATTTGTCCAGGAATTAGATTAGCTAATAATAGTAAAGGAGATCAAAAAAGAGTGGCTACACCTTCTTTTGCTAAAGAAGAAGGCTGTGATTATATCGTAGTAGGAAGAGCTATTACAAAAGCTAGTGATCCATATAAAACTTATTTAGAAATTAGAAAGGAATTTGAAGGTGAATAAAATGGAACAATACAAAAAAGACTTTATAGAATTCGCTTTAGCATCAAAAGCACTAAAATTTGGTAATTTTACATTAAAATCAGGAAGAAAATCCCCTTTCTTTTTTAACGCTGGTTCATTTTATACTGGTGAAGAAATTTCTAAACTAGCTTATTTTTATGCTAATCACATAATAAAAGAATTTAATGATTTTGATATTATTTTTGGACCAGCTTATAAAGGAATTCCTTTAGCTGTAGCAACAACTTCAAGC
>DKCH01000057.1:13953-72828 GCA_002449135.1 Caryophanales bacterium UBA6879
AGGATTAATATTAGGAAAACCTCTTTATAAAGGTGCTAAAGTCCTTTTAATAGATGATGTAGTAACTTCTGGTATCTCTATTGAAGAATCTATTTCCTTACTAAAGGATATTGAAAATATAGAAATAATTGGCTTAGTAGTTTCTGTAAATAGACAAGAAAAAAGTAAAGACTCTGAATATTCAGCTTTAGATCAAATAAGTATAAAGCATAATTTTAAAACCAGCGCTATAGTCACAATGAAAGAAATAATTTCTTATCTTAAAGAAACTCATTTAGAGATCCTAACCCCTCAAATGGAAGAAAAGATTATTAAATACTATAAAGAATATGGAGCAGTAAACTTTTAAAACTAAGAATTTATTTAACTGTTATTTTTTAATTTATTTTTATTAACTTTTCCTTTAAAATCATCAATTCTAATTAAAAACATAATTAATAAATATAAAGGAATATCTATTAAAATAATACCCAAATAAGCCATCCATCCTAAAAAAGTCATTTGATTTAAAATATCTAATTTTAGCATGCTATAAGGGAAGAAAAGTAAAATGACAAAAGAAGCTATAAAAGAACAAGAAAATAAAATAGCTCTAAATTTATTAAATGGTAAACAAAGTAAAAGTAAAGGTACTAAACCAATAGTAGTAAGAACTAAAATTTCTAAATTAGAAGAAGCTAAAGAAAATTCATCAATACCATTAGCTAAAGCGTTAGGATTATAACCATAATCAATAATTATTCCTTTAGTATATAAAATTCCTTTAGCAAGCATCGCTGCAAAAACAGCTATAAACATACAAAAACCAGCCGGTGCAGCATTCTTTAAAACGTTTTTCATAAAGTTACCCTTAATTAACTTATTATTTGGTTGAAGTGCTAAGAAAAATGAAGGCATACCTATAATACAAACTTCTAAAACAATCATATTTTTAGGAGTAAATGGATAACCAAATGGTATAGTTTTACTTGCTAAACCAAAAATAATTACTGAAATAGTAAGTAACATAGTAAATATAGTTTTCATAATATATAAAGAAGCTGATAGCTGAATATTATTAATAACTCTTCTACCTTCTTTAACAACTTCAGGCATTGAAGCAAAGTTAGAATCAAGTAAAACTAAATGAGCAACCGCCTTAGTAGCATCTGTACCATTATTCATCGCAATAGAGCAATCCGCCTGTTTCATAGCTAAAATATCATTAACACCATCACCAGTCATAGCTACAATTTCACCATCATTTTTTAACGCTTTTACTAATGCGGCTTTTTGATCAGGAGTTACTCTACCAAAAACAGTATACTGGTTAGCAATAGAACTAACCTTTTCAAGTGACATACCTTCCAATGAAATATATTTATCCGCCCCTTCTACACCACATTTATTAGCAATGTTATAAACAGTAACAGGATTATCTCCAGAAATTATCTTAATTTTTACATCATTTTCTTTAAACCATTTAATAGTTGAATATGCTTCATCTCTAATATGGTCAATTAAAGAAACTAAACAAACAACTTTTAATGGATTTACTATTTTATCATTTTCTATTTTTTCAATTTCAACTAAAGCAATAACTCTATTACCATTACCTGTTTCTTTTTCGACAAATTTCTCAACTTCTAAATCACTTTTATTAAAAACATATTCTGGAGCTCCTAAAGCGTAGGAATGTCCATCCATAAAAGTAATAGCTGAATATTTTCTTGCTGAAGAAAAAGGTAATTTGACTTTAGGAATTAAAGTAGAATTAGTTTTAAAATGATTAATTAACGCTTGACTTGTAGCATTATTAGCTTCAAAAGCGTGTAAGTAAGAGCCCATTAAAATACTTAAATCAATAGAAGAATCTAGTTGCTTTATTTCTTCTACTTTCATAGTTCCATCAGTTAAAGTTCCTGTTTTATCCAAACATAAAGTAGTAACTCTTGATAATCTTTCAATAGAATAAAGATCTTGAACAGATGTATGTCTTTTTGATAATTGTATAACTCCAACACATAAAGCAGCCGAAACTAATAAAACAAGTCCAGAAGGAATCATACCAATAGCACTAGCAGAAGTCTTTTGTGCAATATACTGAAAAAGTTCAAATCCTGATAAATTTGATTTAATACCATTAGCATAATTTGTATAAATCATTAAACCTGTAATTGGTAATAAAACTATAGAAATTATAGTAATAAAGGCATTAATTGATCTTCTTAAAATAGAAGTGTTTTTCTTATAAGTTTTTGCTTCCTGCTGAAGCTTACCAGAAAAAGTATCTTTACCAACTTTTTCAACTTTACCAATACATGAACCAGCAACAACAAATGAACCAGAAAGAAGCAAATCACCAACTTTTTTCTTAATAGGTAAAGATTCACCAGTTAAAGGAGATTCATCAACCTCAACTTCACCTTCCTTAACAATAGTATCAACACCTAATTGATCACCTTGCTTTATCATAATAATATCATCTAAAACTATTAAAGATTGAAGCATTTCAATCTTACGCCCATTCCTTACGACCTTACATTTAGGAGAAGTAATAAGCCTTAATCTATCAATAGTTACTTTTGATCTAATTTCTTGAATAATACCAACAAGAATATTTAAAAAGACAATTCCAAGAAAGAAAAAATCAAACAAACTTGCTTTAGCAAAAGCAAGAACAATAGCAATACAAATCATCAAAACATTAAAATAAGTAAAAACATTAGAAAAAATTATAAAAAGAATAGACTTTGTATATTTATTAGGAACCTTATTTATTAAATTTTCATTAATTCTTTCAGCTACTTGCTCATTAGTAAGTCCTTTATTTAAAGGAGGGTCAAAACGCTTTACATTGCGTCTTCGCATTTCTTCTTCATATTCTTTTAAAATTTGTTTCTTAGATTTTCTTCTAGACGAAAAAAGTTTTTTAACAATTTGAAGTTCAATAGTTTCATCTAAATCAAAAGACAACTTATTAAACTTAAGTTCATCTTTTTGATTATTATCTTGTTTAGCTAAAGATTCTGCTTCTTTTATACTTTCTACTTGTATTTTTTTCTCTTCTATCTTTTTACCCATTTTATCCCTCTTAAATATTTTATACTTTGATACTATTAAAACGCTAAAGATTATTATATTTATTTTTTATCAGTTAACAATTTATAAAGATAGTTTTTCTTTATTGGATAAATTGTAGATAAAATTTTAGAAACTTCACTAATTGAATATCCACCTTTAATTAATTTGTTTGCACATTCTAAATACTTATCATCATTAGACTCTTCAATTTGATTACCTTCTAAAACAATAACGTATTCTCCCTTAATTAAAGATGATTTAAAATCTTCAATATCACCAATATTCATATAAGTATATTCTTCATATAACTTAGTAAGTTCTCTAGCTAAAACTAATCTTTTTGTCTTAGGAAAAACCTCTTGAAAAGCTTCTAATGTTTCTAATAAGCGGTGTGGGGCTTCATAAAATAACATTGTTTCTTTTTTATTAATTAACTTTTCTAAAAAAGCAATTTTTGCTTGCTTTTTAGTAGGTAAAAACCCATAAAAAGTAAAATCCGCCGTATCAAATCCAGACATAATCAAGGCTTGTAAAAAAGCTGATGGTCCTAAAATGGTAGAAACATTAATATCTAAACTTAGAGCTTTAGTTAAAAGTAAACTACCTGGATCTGAAATTCCTGGATTTCCAGCATCAGAAACAAAACATGCTAATAAGTTTTTATTTTTAATTTCTTCTAAATATGTATTAGCCACACTTTCTTCTTTATAAGAAAAACAAGAAACAAGCTTTTTATATGTAATATTTAAAGAATGAAGTAAATTAGCAGTATTTCTTGTATCTTCTGCAAAAATAATATCAGCCTTAGCTAATATTTCCTTAGCACGCAAAGAAATATCTTCTAAATTACCAATAGGTGTCCCTACTAAATAAAGTAAGCCGTTATTTTTACTATTTACATAAGGTTGTACTTTTTTAATAGCCATAATTAGTTTGTACCTTTATCATTAGTATTATTTAAATTATTTGGGTTATTTGGTTTGTTTTTTTGATAGTTGTTATTCTTATAATTATTATATTTTTTAAAACTCTTATTATTGTATTTTTGATTATTTGAATTATTGTTTTTATTATCATTATTAGTATTAAAAGTAGAAGATATTACATTAGTAATATTTTGTAAATCCTCATCATTATCATCTTTTTTAATAATATTTAAGCCTTTAGATATTCTTTTATAATCATCTAAAGAAACTGTCTCAAAAATATCATCTTTATTTAACGTAACTTTTTGAGAAAGAATATTAATTGAAGAAACTTTATATGTCTCATTTTTATATTTAACAAAGGTACCTAAACTAGGAAAATATTTTCTTAAGGAAACATAAGCATCATCTTCATATTTTAAGCAACAAATAAGTTTTCCACATTGACCAGAAAGTTTTGGAATATTAATAGCTAGCATTTGATTCTTAGCCATTTGAATAGTAATTCCTTCAAAAGAAGTTAAAAAAGTAGAACAACAAAGCCTAAGACCACATACACCTAGTCCACCTACAATTTTAGCTTTATCTCTTGCACCTACTTGTTTCATTTCAATATGAGCGTGAATTAATCTAGCTAAAATTTTTAATAATTCTCTAAAATCAACTCTATTATCAGCAACATACATAATACGTACTTTAGAATTATCAAAAGAAGATAAGACATTAAAAACACGCATATCTAATTTAAGGTTATTACATTCTTTTTGAATGACAGGAATTAATTTTTTATCGTTTTCTTTATTTTTTAAATTATAAGCAAGATCAGTATCAGTCGCTTTTCTAATAATTTTATTATAAATTGTAGTATCTACTTTATCATCAACTTGTGAACAAGATAGAATAGAACCCATATATGGAGCATCATCAACTAAAACAATAACTTGATCTCCAACATTTAAAGAATTAGAAGAATAACATGCTAGAGGTACATCTTTATCAATTTTAACTTTATATACAATTTTCATTATTTTCCCTCCATAATATAAGCTAATTTTGCTAGAGCTAATGTAAAGTTCAAATTAGCGCTACTTTTTCCATTAATATCTTCTAAAAAAGCTAAAGCCTTAGAGATATTTTTATAATAAGGCTTCAGTTTAATAACAAATTCTTTATAAGGTGAAGCCTGATTTTCTAATAAAGCATCAGTAAGTAAAATAATTACGATACTATAAAAATAATTATAACACTTATTTGCTATAACTTTTGAACCGGCTTTTTTAATAGGATTTACAACATCAGAAAATAAACTGAGGCTTGCTTCTTCTTTTTTATTAATTAAAGTATCTAAATAAGAAATAGCACCATTGTATGCTAAATCAAATTCTTTTGAACTATTAATTTCTTTCTTTTCTTCTTCCTCATAAGCTAAATAAGAAAGCAAATAATATCTTTCTATTAAAATTTCACCAGAATAATCATTAATTAACTCATCAACATTAGTAGGTAATAAATTCAAAATCTGTAAACGAGAAACAATAGTAGGAAGCACCCTTTGTTTATTAGCAGTAGTTAATATAGCAGTAATTTTTCCTTGTGGTTCTTCTAAGAATTTTAAAAGTCCATTTACAGCTTCTGTAGTAATGTTTTCCACTTGATTAATAATATAAATAGAGCGGTGATTTTTTTCTAAAGAAGAAAGAGAAAAAAAATCTTCTAATTTATCAATTTGATCTTTTTTAATAAGGCTTTGCTTGCCATCAATTACAATTAAATCAGGAGTAATTCCTTTTAAAAAACGTTCACAAGAGGGACATAAGTTACAAGCTAAATCATGTTTTTCACATACTAAAGATTGAGCTAAATAATAAGCAGTTTCTAATAAAGGAGAATTAATATTTCCATTAAGTAAAATACCTTGAGGTATTCTATTTGATTTTATCGCATGCTCAAAAAAAGTGGCAATCACCTTTTGTTTATTAATAAAATTCTCCTTAGTAAAATACATTATTTATTTTCCTTATTTTTAATAAAGTTTTTAACTAAAACGTAAACCTCATCTAAAACATCATCGAAAGATTTAGAAGCATCAATAACTTTAATACGTTCAGGAAATCTTTTAATAACTTCTAAATAACCTTGATGAGCTTTTTGATGAAAATTTAATTTTTCAACATCAAGTCTATTTACTTCTCTTTGAGAATTACTTTCAATTCTTTGTAATCCTAAAATAGGATCTAAATCAAAAAATATAGTTAAATCAGGTAAAGTATTATCCGTTGCAAACATATTGATTTTATAAACATTTTCAATACCAATTCCACGGGCATATCCTTGATAAGCTAAAGAAGAATCAATATAACGATCCGAAACAACTATTTTGTTTTGTTTTAAAAGAGGGACAACATTTTCAACCAAATGTTGTCTTCGGGCTGCAGCATATAATAAAGCTTCAGTTTTAGGATCCATTTCAGTATTCATTTTATCTAAAATAACACTTCTAATTTCTTCTGCTATTTTATTACCACCAGGTTCTCTTGTTAAAATAATTTCTATTCCATCCTCTTTCAACAATTTATCTTTTAAAGCATGTAATACAGAAGTCTTACCAGAACCATCATTACCTTCAAAACTAATAAAGATACCAGCCATTTTAATCCCCTTTCATTTCTTTACGATCCTTTAAAGAAAGTTCAATAGTTTGTTGATCAACATATTCTAAATCTGCACCAACTGGTAAACCATAAGCTAACTTAGTAATTTTGCAACATCCAGCTAAAGCCTTAAAAATATAATGGGCAGTAATTTCACCTTCTAAGTTTGAATCTAAAGCTACAATTAACTCTTCAATATGTTCTTTTTTTACCAAATCCACTAATTCAGGAATCCTAATATCTTCTGCTTTAATCCCCTTTATTGGAGAAATAGATCCACCTAAAACAAAATATTTGCCATTAAATTGATTAGTTTTTTCAAAAGCCAAAACTGCTTTTGTTGATGAAAGAACCATCAATTTAGAATTATCTCTTGTCTTACTATCACAAATTGGACAAAATGGCGTATCAATATACATTCCGCATCTAGGACACTTATGAACTTGGGTTTGAACTAAATTTAAAGCTTGAATAAATTCATCTAAATCCTCTTTAGAAAAACCTAAAGTGGCATAAGCTAACCTTTCAGCAGTTTTATTACCAACAGAAGGTAACTTTTTATAACAAGCGATTAATTTAGTAACTGTATTTATTTGTTCCATCTTATTTTAACAATGAAGAAATATCAACATTGCTAGCTAAATTATTATTTGAATCATCATTAGCTTTTTTAACTTTTTCTAAGCCTTGATTAATAGCGTTTTTCAACATTTCTTCAAGCATTTCCTTATCAGAAAGTACATCTTTATCAATAGTAAGTTCTTTTAACTTATAATCACCAGTAAAAACTAGCTTAATTGCCCCATTTGCCTCAACAGTAAATTCTTTTTTAGATAAAGCTTCTTTATTTTCATTAAGCTTATCTTGCATTTTCATTGCCTGCTCCATTAATTTTGAAAAATCCATATTCTACTCCTCTAAAAATTTCTCTACATTAGTTTTTTTACTTGTAGATGGTTCCACTTTCGCCCTTATTTCAATAGGATAAGGACTTGGTAATTTATTTGCCTGGGCTAAATTAGTAAAAGCTTTAACATAATCTTGAAAATCATTAACTTTTAAAGCAATAATACTACCTTCGAAATTAAATAATTCCTTTAAAAGCTTACGTGATAATTGTATATTTTTTAAAGAATTAATAATTAAAATAATTTTATCATAATAAGATTTTACAACCACTATATTATTAGCAACCAAAGCTACCTTAGTTTGTAACAAGGCATTAGCTAAAGCACTTAAAGGAGAAGTAACATTTAAAGAATGAAGTTTTGCTTCCCAATTTTCATCAAATTCTTTACGCATCTCTTTACTAGCTTGGACCATAATATTTAAAACAAACTTTTCATCTATTTCAATAGCACTTAATTTCTTTACATCACCACTAACAGAATTAGAAGCAATCATAGAAGATGTAATTTTAGTTTCTTTTCTTTCATTATTATCAGAAACAACTTCAATTTTCTTAGTAAAAACTGGCGCTTTAGTTTCTTCAACAATTTTATTTTCTTTTACTTCTTCTACTTTCTTATTTTCAACTTTATTATTATTCTCATTAAGCTCATCTTCTTTTACTGCTGAAGGAATATTAACAGCAATTACTTCAGGTTTTAACATCATTTTTAATAAAGTTAATTCAAACTGATCATAGCTAGATAAAGCATTTTTGTATTCTCTTTTAGAAGCAATTAAAGTATCTAAATTAGTTCTAATTTCTAATGGAGTAACTAAAACTTTAATAGCCTCTTCAGGCTTTAAATAAGTAAGTAAACTAGCTTCTCTAGTAGTTCCATATATTAATAAATCTTTATATATATTTATTAAATCATTATGAAGCTTAACTATATCTGCACCTTTTTGATATCTTAACTTACTAAATTCCAAAGCTTCTTTAACATTACCTTGATGAATCATTCTTACTAAATCTAATTCTTCTTCTACTCTAAATAAACCAAATAAAGTATAAACATCATCTAATTTAATATTTTCTTGAGAATAAGATATTGCTTCATCAAGCAAAGATAAAGCATCTCTAACACCGCCATCAGATAATCTAGCAATTACTCTTAATGCTCCTTCTTCATAAGTAATTTTTTCATTTTTTAAAATTCTTTCCATTAAAGAAACTAAATCATCAATACTAACTTTAGAAAAATCAAATCTTTGAACTCTTGATAAAATAGTAGGTAAAACCTTATTAGGTTCAGTAGTTGCTAAAATAAAAATTACATTACTAGGTGGTTCCTCTAATGTTTTTAACAAGGCATTAAAAGCAGTAGAAGACATTGAATGTACTTCGTCAATTATATATACCTTATAACGGCCATGCAAAGGAGCATAAGAAACCTGTTCAATAATTTGTCTTACTGAATCCACACCTGAATTACTAGCCGCATCAACTTCAACAACATCAGGATGAGTACCATTAGTAATTTCAATACAATTTTGACATTTGTTACATTGATGACCTAAACCTTCTTCACATTCTAAAGCTTTAGCAAATAGTCTAGCTAAAGAAGTTTTACCAGTTCCCCTAGGTCCACAAAAAAGATATGCATGAGCTATTTTGTTTTCTTTTAATGCATTTTCTAGGGTTCTAATTATAGATTGTTGACCAACAACTTCGCTAAAAGTTTGAGGTCTATACTTTCGATATAACGCTTGATATGCCATAATATGTCCTTTTTTATTATATACTAAAAACGATTTTTATTAGAGACAATAATAAGTTAAATATTAAATAGTTGAATTATAATAATTAAATTAAATTAATTAGATCTTTCTTCTTTTAACAAACAAAAAGCGGTCTTTATTTTCCATATCCTTAATTACTTCAATTTCATAAGCTTTTAATAATTCTCTTGCTAATATTAATGTAGCTTCTTTATTGCTAGCTTCAAATTCAAAATAAGCGACACCATGTGGGCTTAAAACCTTATCTAAATTTGAAAATATACTATAAAAAGCATTTAAACCATCTTGCCCAGAATATAAAGCCTCCTTAGGTTCATATTCCAAAGAAGCATCTAAAAGCTCACCTTCTTTAATATAAGGCGGATTAGAAACAATTAAATCAAACTTCATTTGATGCTTAACAAAATAATCAAGAAAATTAGAAAGTGCAAGATTAATTTCTAATTTATTTTCTTCCGCGTTTACTTGCCCTACCATTAAAGCCTTATATGAAATATCTGAAGCATAAATAGTAGCTTTTGGAAACATCTTTTTTAAACTTAAAGCAATACAGCCAGAGCCCGTACATAAATCCAAAGCAGTATTAATTAATGTATTTTTTTGTCTCTTATTAATAATTTCCATCAACTCTTCAGTTTCTGGACGAGGAATTAAAACATTTGGATTAACATTAATTTTAAGACCATAAAAATTAACAAAACCAATTAAATATGCTATAGGGAAATTTCTTGCAATTATTTCTAAATCATCATCTGCTTTATTAGGCATCATAAAAAGCTGACCCATTAAAATTTTATTATAGTCTATATGATAACGATAATTAAAAAGATCCTTAATATCTGCTTCTACTACTCCTAAAGCACGTAATTTAGTTATAAATTTATCAGAATTAATCATTTGTTTTACCAGCGTGTAAAATCAAATCCTTTTGATACTCAGTTTGTAAAGCATCTAAAAGATCATCTAAATCGCCTTCCATAATACGATCTAAATTATTTACAGAATAACCAATACGATGATCTGTACAACGGTTTTGAGGGTAATTATATGTTCTAATTTTTTCTGATCTTTCACCAGTTCCAACTTTTAATTTTCTTTCTGAGCCAACTTTTTCATTTTCCTCTTCTTCTTGCTTAGCCTTTAATTTAGCTCTTAACATGTCCATAGCAATTTCTCTATTTTGTAATTGACTTCTTTCAATTTGACAAGAAACTACAATACCAGTAGGAATATGAGTAATACGAACAGCAGATTCAGTTTTATTAACGTTTTGCCCACCTGCACCTTGTGATCTATAAGTATCAATTTGTAAATCATTAGGATTAATAACAACATCTTCTTTCTTAGTTTCTGGCATAACCAAAACAGTAGCAGTAGAAGTTTGTAATCTTCCTGATTTTTCAGTAACTGGAACTCTTTGAACACGATGAGCCCCTGATTCAAATTTAAGCTTAGAATAAGCACCTTTACCTTGAATCATAAAAGAGACAATAGAATAACCACCTAAAGCAGTAGGTGATTCATCAAGAAGCTTTACTTTCCAACCTTTTTTATCGGCATATTTTAAATACATACGGTATAAATCACCAGCAAAAATATTACCTTCATCACCACCAACAGCGCCTCTAATTTCCATAATGACATTTTTATCATCATTAGCATCTTTAGGAAGTAAAGCAACTTCAATTTTCTTATATAAATCGTCTTTTAAATTATTAAGTCTAGTCACTTCGCTTTTCCCAAGTTCAGCTAATTCAGCATCACTGTCATTAGCCATAGTTTCAGCCTCTTTTAATTCAGTATCAGCCTTTTTATATTGACGATAAAGATTTACTGCTTCTTCTAATGTAGCCCTTTCTTGATTTAATTTTTTAGCTTTAACAAAATCAGAAATATTAGCTAATTGCTCATCAATCTCTGACATTCTTTTATCCATTGTTTCTAATCTATCTATTACGTAGTCCATTTAAAAAAATTCTCCCTTAATATTTATATTATTTTTAAGTTTATAAAACAAGTAATAACACTATAAGCCATCTTTTAAATAAAGGCTTTTAACAACTTTCTTGAATTTTTTACTATCAATAGTTAAAGCATAATAAATACCATGAACTAAATATAAACCAGTTAAAGAAATAGAAGTAAGCTTAATACCTGTATCTAATTTTGGAGTAGAATAAGTTAATTGATAATTAACATTTCCTTTTTCAGCAATAAAAGAAATTAAACCACCTTGACCCTTAAAATATTCTATAGGTACTTCTTTATCATTTTCTATTTTACTTAATGACCAACCTTTATCATAAGCAACATTAAGTAAAACAAGTTTCTTTTCATTATAATTGGAACTAAAAGTATACTTATTAACATTAACAATATTAACATTTTGTAAGCTATTTTCTTTTAATTTTTCAATATCAGAATTAAAAGCAGATTCAGTTTGATAATCAATAGAATCAACACGTATAGATACATTTGTGTTTTGGCTTGAATTATTTTTATTACCTAAAGTTTCTTTTAATGTTCCTACAATTAAATAAACTGGTTCATCAACATAAAAACCACGAGAATATTTCCAATCACCAGACTTATCATAATTATTTTGCATATGTTGATCATGAGTAATAAGCTTAAAACCATATGTCGGCCATGGATTAGTTTCTTTATCTAAATAATTTGGATACTTATCATTTTCACTAGTTAAATAATTAGGATTTCTTCCATAAAAAGCAAAATCAATATTATATCCAAACTTAGATTGTAAAGAGACATATAACTTATTATTTTCATCAGCACTATTAGTAAAAGCAAACGGAGTTAAATAATTTTTATCTATAAAAATAACAAATTTAGAATTATAAGAAAGATTAGTATTGTAATTAGTAGTAGAAGAAGGAGTATAAGTATCAGCTGGATAAGTTCCTATATATGATGTGCGTCCATAAATAGTAGAATCAATTTCACCATCATATTCTTCTTTTGAAGCTAGTTCTTCACTTGTAGGTGTTTGATTGTTTTTCTTTTTTAATAAGTAATTAGCATAATCAATAATTTTAGTCTTAGGTAAAAAACCACCAGAAGTATTTTCCATATCACTAGGGAAATTATTAATACCACCATTAGAATTTACATATTCTTTAATCCAAATATTAACATCATTATCTGAATAATTAGGTGATAATGTTCTGATCTTTCCACCTTGACTAGTAGTATCCCAATTAGAATAATAAACAGCAGTTTTATAAGAATATGTTGTAGGCATATTTAATTTATTTGCCTTATTAAAATCATTAAATTGATCCTTATTTTCATTATAATAAGTCTCATCAACAATTAAAGATTTTAAATAATTATATTCATTAAAATTAGAATCAGAAGAATTAGTCATCATATCAGAAGTTAAATAAGAATCATATCCAAACCCTAAGTTGATAAAATTCTTATTTTTATAAAGTTCAAAATTAGAATTCTTAATAGCTTGTTTTAACTTATCATATTTAGAATCATTAAACTCACTATCTTCACTAACTTTAACATAGTTAAATGGAATATTATTGTCATCTTTTCTAACTAAATAATATTTAACACCTAATAAAGTATCTAAATTAGCTCTCTTTTCATGAATACCAAAAGTCCAACCACCAGAATAAGAAATTCTCGACCAATTAAATAAATCCGTAGAATCATAATTATAAGTAGACGAAAACAAAGCTAAACCATTATAACCTTCAACCATTGCTAAATTAGGTTGACTACGTCCAGCTTGAGTATTAAAAATTCTAAATAAATCAGAATCAACCTTATTTAATTCACTAACAATTTTAGTTTGTTCTTTAGTATTTTGATGCCCTCCATATAAAGAATTACTATATGAAATATAAGTTTGTGCTTGCATAGAAATATTACCCATTACAACAGCTTCAAAACAAACAAGATATAAAATTTCCTTCTTAAAAGTCTTTGCATTATTTCTAAAACGCAAAAACAAATAAACAAGAAAATACCATATAGATTGAAAAATAATTAATGGCAAAAATAAATTACCAGCCGGCTTCAAATTATAATAACTAGGATTTATTTTCTTATTCATTCTTAAAGAATAATAAGTAGTACAAATAAATAAAACCGCAATTAAAGCAAAAGAAACATCCAAATACCAACGTGGCATTTTCTTAATAGAATCGAAATGTAAAGAAACTAATAAAATCATCATTAAAATAGGAAAAAGCTGATAACGAGCATAAGCATTAGCAAACAAACCAGATAAATAATAAAAGAATGGGGCTTCAACACTAATAACTCCAATAACAAAAAAGATTACATGACTATATTGTTTCTTCTTTATCGCATCAAATAAAGAAGGAAAAATCATTAAAATTAAAGGAGTATAGAAAAAAAGATTAATACCAGCATTATCATAACCACTACCATTAAACAAAGTAGTAGAAAAAGAGCCAGTATTCATGTATAAAAGTCCAGCTAATGGATAAAGATGCTTATAACTATCATTATCGCCCCAATAAAAAATTAACCTTAATTTATCCATAAAAGTTTCAGCATCTAACAAATTACTTAAATAAGTAGTATTAGATATTCTTGGCATTTGTTGAATAAAAACATAATTAGGTAAAATAATAAACGAAACTAAGCCGATACCTAATACAAAAGCAACAAAGCCTAAAGAAATAACTAATAAATTATTTTTCCAGCCTCTTTTAAAGAATTCTTTTATATATTTACAAATCGCATAAACAAAGCTACAAATTAAAAAAATAGCAAAAAATTGATAATTCGTACATCCCATTAAAAAGCAAGAAACAATAAATAAACGAGCATCTTTCTTACTAAAAATTTTTTCAATTCCCCAAAGCATCAAAGGCAAAAAAGTAATAACTTCTTGAAAATGAAAAAACCATAAATAAAACCAACCCCAGCCACAAAAAGCATAAGCTAAAGAACAAAATTTTCTTGTAGTTTTACTCATTTTAAAGCTCGTTAAATATCCATAACAAAAAACAGCAGCTAAAACTAACTTTAAAATCATTATTAAAGCTTGAGCTTGTAATAAAAAAGAACGTGGAAAAATCAATAATAATAAAAAGAAAGGATCAAACAAATAATAAAAAGAATAAGCATCAATATTAGAAACACCAATTAACCCAGAAGTATCCCATTCAGGAAAAATTCCAGTTCTAAAAAAATAATGCCAATCATCATACCCATTATAAATAAAAGTCATTCCCTGCAAATTAAAATCGCCAGAAATAGGCAAAGTAAAAGACTCAGTAAATAGGACGTAAGCATAAGACAAAAAAGCAATTATAAAAGACCAAAAAGCAACTTGCCAATAATTGTTCTTTTTCATCTTATTAAATATTTTTAAAACATTATTTTTAAAATCAGAAAAAAAATCATTAACAGAATCAAAAACATCATAATAAAAATCAATAAAAGAACATTTAATTTCTTTTAAAAAAGAATGGGATGGATTTTTACTATAATTATTTAACATAATGCCCTATATATAATCTTTATTAGTATATCATATATATTTAAGCTTTAGAAAACCCAATTAAAATAGCACCACACAAAATAACAACTACACCAGTAATCATTAAAACATTTTCTCTTTTAGTATGTAATTTATATTCTTTTAAAACAAATAAAGAAAGAATAGTAGAAATAACAACCGCCATTTGCGATAAAGTATATCCTACTGCTGAACCAATAATAGGGTTAGCAAGCAATAAAAAGAAATTAGCACCACTAGATAAAAAACCTGGGAAAATTGAATAAAATAATTTCTTATCAAAAAGTGGTGTTAGATGAAAATCAGGATGTTGATGATGCTTTAATTCTTGACCAAAATAAATAATTAAAACAACTATTATAGAACCAATAAAAGTTCCAATAGCATGAGGAAAAATAGTAGAAAAACTAGAAATATTAGTATTATAAGTAGCAAAACGCGGTAAATTAGAATAAAGCATAAAGAACAAAGCAGCTAGAATTGACATAATAAAACCAACAATTAGATCTTTTTTATTTTCTTCTTTTCTATTTTGACGATAAGAAACTAAAAAAGTTCCAATAACAATAACAAAAATACCAGAAAAACCCATGCTTAATTGATATGAAGTTTGCCAATCATGAAAAACAATAACTGAAAATAAAGCATTAAAAACTAAAGTAAAAGCTGTTCCAACTCCAAAAGCTAAGGAAGTAGAAAGTAAAAAATATGATATGTACTGAAAATATTGACCAATAGCCCAAACCATACCACTTAAGGCAGAAAAAATAATAATTTTCCAACCATTAGGGCCACTTAAATCATTTAAAGAAGTTTGTAATGTAGCTAAAAATACAATTGTTCCGACAATTAAGACACCTAACGACATTCCTAATTGTGTATGAATAGTTTTAGCTTTGATTTTAGTAACTAAACTTGGTTTAATTCCCCAAAAGATAGCAGAAATTATAGCATAAATAAATCCCATAATGGATATTCTATTACAAAAGCGTTCTTATTTCCACAAAAAAGCGGATAGAAATTAATTAATATTTCTACCCGCAAAATTCATTAAAGATCAATGTAACTAATTTCTAGCTTAGTTGAAGCATAACTATCACTATTAGAATAAGTTACTTTTAAGTTATAAACTCTATTATCAATTTTGATATTGGCTAATAAGACTTTTTCACCATCATCGTCAATAGTTTCGAAAGTATCCCATCCATTAGTTTTATAAATAGAAGATATATCACTAAAAATATCTTTCTTATAATTATCAGCAGTAATAGTTATATCATCATTACTAGAAGAAACACTAATATCTAAATTATCATCACCGAGATTTACAAATGGAATAGTAACTTTATCTCCTAAAACTTGTTTAAATAAACCTTGTTCACTAGTACTCCAACTATTCTTAGTAAAGTATGTGTAAGATGGCATATCAAAGATTTCAGCTTCAAAACCTAAATTCTCATTTGTTCCATAAGTATTTGCAGAAATTGTAAACTTGAATGTTGAATTAGTATCCATAGCTTTAGTAGCAAACACTTCTGGTAGATAATCATATCCGTAATAATTTTTATATCCAAATGGTCTATAAGTTACATCATAACCTTGTTGTTTTAAAGAATTATAAACTAAATTCATTTGATAATTAGAATAATAAGCATCAGAATTAGTTAAATAGGCTCTAATAGTATCAGAATAAGATTGATTCTTTTTAATTTCAAATTTACTTTTATTTGTTCTTGAATCCAAGAAAAGAAGTGGAGTAATTGTTTCATTAAAGAAATTAGATTTCATATATTCCAATGTCTTTTTTCCTTCAGGTAAGAATTTATCAAGTTCAGACCAAGAAGTAGCAGTTGAAGAAACAGTGCTAACAATAGGATCATAATAAATATCTAATTGAATCTTGTCATCTTCAGTTTGATAAATTCTAAATCTAATTGAAGTGGAGTCAGCAAAAATTTTATATGCTTGAATTTCATATTCCTTAGTATAACTTCCAGAAACAATATAATTTACATTCCATTCATTATTATTAATAGCTTTAAGTTCATTAGCTAAATAATCCATTACATCACTTCTAAAATTTCCACCAAGTAAAGAAATCTTTCTAGAGTTAACTATTGATTTACTAACAGTCATACTAGGATTATCACTATTAAGATAAATTAATGGGAAATCATCAATTTTTAATGTTTCTTTTAATTCTTTATCAATATCAGCAGGATAACTAGTAAAAGTATCTGGTTTAAATCCTTCTGTAAACTTAATAGTAAGTTCAGGTTTAGAAGAATTGCTATAATTGATAGTTGAAAACTCTAACTCTACTACATCTTTATTAGGCATAGTTTTAGTTGCTTCAACAGACCAACTATTTGAACTAGTAATAGTAAATCCATTATCTTCTGCTTGTTTTTTAACATCAGTAAAATATGTTTCACCAACTATACCACCTATAATATTTAATTCATCAGTCTTTGAACTATCTTCAGTAACAACAGGATAAGCAGTTCCTAAATAGAAATAAGGAAGCTCCAAACCATTAAATTTAGATTTAATTTTTTCACTTACACTCTTTGGCCAAGCTTTAGGTGCATTAGCTAAATCATATGTTTCATCAATTTTAATAGTACCATACATATAATAACGCTCTCTACCATATGGCATATTAGTAATAGAAACTACAACTGTTCTTCCATCACTTAATTTTTTAGAAGCATTAATATTTTTAATATATACTTCATTATAGTAATAAGAATCGCCAGCTAACATTTCAACTTTAAAGTCAGGATCACTAGCTAAAGCAGTATAAGCATTAATAATACGATAGTTAACAGAATTAGTAGCAACAAAATTCAAAGAAAGATTACCTCTACTAGTTAAAGTAATTTGATCACCATCTGAATAAGTATCAAAGAATGGAATTTCATTTAAATCCAAATCAAGTGTATCTTTCACTAAAGTTTTACTAGATTCTGACCAAGAAGTATTTTTAGATAAATTATCTGTCTTAGTAATATCTAAATATAATGTTTCATCTGCACCAGTACCTTTAGTAAATAACCCAACTTTATAAGTAGCATTTTCAAATTTCTTAATTGCTGCGGCATAGACCTTTCCATCTTTTTCACTAGAAGAAGAATACATCTTAGTTGTTTTATCAGTTACTACCCAATTTGCTTGACTATATTTAGTCTTAAAATTTTCAACAACTTTCTGATTAAATAAACCACCAGTAACAACCATTTGATTATTGTAATTCTTACTAACTTCACCAGTAGGATTTTTAGTAGCTAAATAAACAAATGGTAAAACCGCCTCTAAATCATCAGTATAAGTATCTTTAAAAAGTGTTTTTAATTCTTCAGGATAAGTACTAGTAATAGTTTCATTATAAGCCTCTTCACTAGAAACAGTTAATAAAGGATAAAAAGAATCATCCTTAGCTACTCTTTCTAATTTAACACTTAAATTACCAAAAGATGTTACTTTAGTTAAAGTAAAATCAGTAGCTGAAGAACTCACTTCTTGCCACTTATCTGCAAGCAATTTTGCTTTAGCATCACTAACTATACTATCATTCCAAATCTTCCCTTTTAAAACCAATTTATGGGCACCAGAAGCAGTAGTATCAATATTAGGATAAACAGTACCTAAATAGAAATAAGGTAAAACCTCATTAAAGGCTAAACTCATTTTATTAGAAACTGTTGTAGACCAACTATCTTGAATAGTAGTATCAAAAACTTCTTCTAAATGAACTCTTAATCTAGCCTTATTTTCATATTTATCAAGTTTAACAACCATCTTGTTACCTTTAGCATCAGTTTTACTAGCTACTACACCATTAGTTGTGGTTTCATCAGTACCAACTTCCCAACCATCTTTAAATGCCTTAGTAAATTCTTCATTAACTGAGTCATTATAAATACCACCTGTAATAGTTAAAACATTACTAGTTTCATCATAATTAGTCTCATAATTCTCAGTTCCTAAGTATATAAAAGGTAGATTAAAAGTACCAAAATATTCTTTTAATTGAGCTTTAGTAACAGTAGTCCAATCAGTTAAAGTAGTATCATCAAAATCAGGTGAATAGAAAATCTTAGCTACCATAATATTAGAGCTATTAATAGAAACTTCTACTTTAATGTGTTTATCATCATTAGAAGCAATTATTTCATTGTTCAATCTAACAACTTCCC
The DNA here is from genome assembly GCA_002449135.1 of Caryophanales bacterium UBA6879. GTDB lineage: Bacteria > Bacillota_I > Bacilli_A > RFN20 > CAG-288 > Scatoplasma. The sequence continues at coordinate 33,014 of DKCH01000057.1, forward strand.
ACTTATATTTTTGATAATTTTCAACTGATTTAGCAAAACTGCTTTCCTTAAATTTTTCACCTGTTAATTTAATATAAGGTAGATAATTTTCGTTTGAATCATTTGAATCATAAACAGCATCAATTTTTTCGCCTAATTCAATATAAGGTACAATAGTTCCACCAAGATATTTAACCATCATTTGAGTAATAGTTTCATTCCATGGACTATTTTCTTGTGTAATTTCTTGTTCAGTACTATCAGATGAAGAAGTTACTTCACTAGTAGAACTAGAAACAGTAGAAGGTTCGCTAGAAGAAACAGCACCAGTAGAATCTGAAGAACTATTTTCATTACTAGTATTTTGATTACAGGCTGTTAATAAAGTTGGTATTAATAAAAGTAATGTAAATAATTTTGTCTTTTTTGCCATAATATATAACCTCTCTTACTATAAATTAACTAAAGAAATCTTCACTGTAGTTTTCATACTAGTAGCAGTGTTCTCATAAGTAATAGTAACTAAATAAGTTTTTCCATTAACTGTCTTACTTATTAATAAAGAATGAATAAGATTACCATTTCTATCTTTTTCATAATTTTCAAAAGTATCCCAGGAATCAGCTTCAAAAGCTTTTGAAGTATCAGCAAAAATACTTTCTTTATAATTATAGAAAACTAAAGAAACATTTTTATCTGCAACATCAACTTTAGGATTAGCATCACCAAAATTAACATAAGGAAGTTTAAAGTCACTACCAAAAGCCTTAGTTAAAGCATCTAAAGTAGCTTGGTTATAATTAGTTAAAGTATTAGAATCATAACTTAATGTACGCATAATAGAAACGCTAAAACCATTTTTGTTATCTTCGCTATTTGCTAAAGCATTAACACTGATTTTTGTAGTACCTTTGCTATCGGTTTTACTAGCTAATAAACTTGAAATAGGCTCACAACTACTATCAAATGCAGAATAAGAAACTTCATATCCTTGTTTTTCAAGAAGTTCTCTAGTTTTTAAAACATCAGCATTAGTAAAGTAAGCAGTACTATCTTTAATAGTAAATACTTTATTTCCACTACTAGAAGAAGAAGTTTCAATATTAAATTTAGTATTAGTCTTATCAGTAGCAAGGAATGAATCTATACTAAAATTATTGCCAAAATATTGTGAAATTTTACTAGATAAATCACTTTCTAAAGTATCCCAATTTGTTGCACTACTTTGAGTAGTTTGAAGATATTTATCATGAATAATATCTAATTGCATTTTTGAATCATCATTTTCATAGATTTTAAATTTAATAGATGAATTATCATCTAAAACTTTAGATCCAACTAAATAATAAGCTTTATACCAATAACCAACTCCAACTACTTTAGCATTATAAGAATTACCATTTTCCTTAAAAACACTTAAAGCATAATTAAGTAAATCATCAGAATAACTATCACCAACTATACTTAAAGAATCATCAGTAGTAGTAAATGTTGGAGTTTGAGTACCTAAATAAACATTTGGGAAACTGCTATCACCAACCTTAGTAAGTGCAGTTTTTAAATCCGCACTATAAGAATAATCTTTTGGAGCCAAAGCCTTTTGATAAGAAATTTCAACATATGGCTTATCATTTTCAGTACTAAAGCTAAGATAAATAGTATCCCCACTTTCTAAAACAGTATAGCCTACTAAGCCATAATATGAACTATTTACTTCATCAATAGTAAAACCATTTTTATTCAATTGTTCCCTAATATCAGTATAAAAGCTATCAGAATATGCATTACCAATAATTTTGAACTCATCATCATCAATAACAACAGGATTAGAAGTACCTAAATAGAAATAAGGTAATTCATAATTATTAAATTTTTTCTTAACAGCATCACTAACTTCTTTAGGCCAAGCACTAGGAGCAGTAGCTAAATTATAATCTTCAAGTACGTTTATAACACCTGACATAGTATAACGATAATAAGAACTGCTACTTACGCTTACATTAATTTGTAAAGTACGGCCATCATCAAGCTTTTTATTACCAACTATGCTATTAATAAATACTTCTTCATAATAATAGCTTCCACTAAAGCCTAAACTAACATCAAAACCATTAGTTTTCAAAACATTATATAAGTTAATAATTAAATAATTAAGATAATTAGTAGATACAAAAGAAATATCTACTTGTCCATCTTCAAAAGTTATAGGCTCACCAGAGCTCATAGTCTCAATAACAGGAATCTCAGAAGAATCAACCTTTAAATATTCTTTAAAAATACTTTTAGCAGAATCTGACCATGGAGTGTTTTTATCAACATTATCAGTTCTAGTAATATCTAAATAAGTTATTTTAGAGCTTTCATCGCCTTTAACAAATAAGCCAACTTTATAAGTGCCTTTATCAAATTTCTTAATAGCGGCACAAAGTACTACACCTGTTTCATAATCCAGGTCATCATCACCATAACGAGAACTTACTTGCTTATCAACTATTACCCAGTCTTTAAATTTTTCTTTAAAGTTAGTTAAAATTCTAGCATCATAAAGACCACCAGTCAAAGTAATATGGTTAGAATATTTACTATCCTTTTCAACCATAGGTGATTTAGCTCCCAAATATAAATAAGGAATAAATTGATTCATTTCTTCTTTAAAAGTAGATTTGAATGTATTAAGTACCTCACTAGGGTAACTAGTAGAAACAACATCATTATAAGCTTCATTTCTACTAATAGTTAAAACAGGATGATACAAATCATCATCGGTATTTTCAACTCTTTCAATAGTTAAAATAAAAACATCACCATCTTTAGAATAGTTAAAAACTACTTTAGTATCAGTTTGACTTACTATACTCCAGCCAGTTAATTTAGCTTTAGCATCACTTATAATGCTGTCATCCCAATATTTTCCATTTAAAGTAATAGTTTTAGGATCAGTTTTACTAGTATCAATTAAAGGATAAGTAGTTCCTATATAAAAATAAGGAATTTTAATACTGCCTAAAGAAATACTCATTTGGTTAACAACTGCTGTTGACCAACTATCTTGTAAAGAAGAATCAAAAACTTCATCAAATTTAGCAGTTAATCTAGCTCTATTATTATATTTATCTAAAGTAACAGTCATCTTATTACCTTTACTATCAACTTTAGTAGATACAATCGAATTATCTTCCTCACCTAATTTAGTTTCCCATCCAGCAGTTGAACTATAAACTTTACTGAACTCTTCATTAACTAAATCATTATAAATACCACCAATTACAGTAAAAGTATCATCTTGGTAGCTTGTTTTATAAGTGTCATTACCTAAATAAACAAAAGGTAAACCAAAATTTCCAAAATATTCTTTTAATTGAGTCTTAGTAACAGCAGTCCAATCAGTTAATGTAGATGGATCAAAATTAGGCTGATAAAAGATTTTAGCAATCATTAAACCTGACTCATTAGTAGAAACTTTTAATGATAAATTTTTACTAGCTTTAGAAGCATATAAATTACCAGAATTATCAGTAACCACTTCCCATTTATATTCTTTGTAAGTAGTAATAGTTTTAGTAACCTTACTTTCTAAAAATTTTTCACCAGTTAAAAGAACATAAGGAAGATAATTTTCATCCTTATCATCTTCAACATATTTACCTTCAATAGAAGCTATTTGACCTAATTCAATAAATGGAACAATACTACCTCCTAAATGTTCCATCATTAATTTAGTAATCTCTTCACTCCATGGTGAATTAGCTTCTGTAATTTCTTTTTCATCTTCACTACTACTAGAAGAACTAGTACTTGTAGAGCTACTTAATTCTGAATTAGAAGATGAATTAAATGAACTAGAATTTGAAAATGTAGAATCAGTACTAATTGTGCCACTTGTACTGTCATTACAAGCAACTAACAAGCTTGGTAATAACAAAAGTAATGTAAAAAACTTTGTTTTTTTCCTCATTTGATATGTTTCCTCTCAAATCTTCTCGATTAAAACAAAATATAGCACAAAGAAAATCAATTGTAAACAAATTAAAGAATAAATTTTAAAAAACTTATTTAAAAAAGATGCTTAACAATTAAGCATCTTTGAAAACTATTTAATTAAATTACTTAGCTTCAGAATCTTCCTTAGTTTCCTCAGCTTTTCTTCTAGTCTTTTTCTTTTGAATGTTATTAGCATCCATCATATCCTTAATTAAACCTTTAGCACGTTTAACAGAAAGATCAGAACCCACTTTGAAAACAAATGGAATCTCAGTATATAAAGATTTAGTAGAAGCATCACCATGTGGAATAGGAGTTGAATCATAAGCACGAGGAGAAAGTTTCATATAAAGCTTTAACTTTTTACCAGCAACAACAATCTTCATATATTTAACAGTATGGAGACGGAAAGTATCACCAGTAGAAGAAACTCTAGATTTAACGCCATATGACATAATTTCATCTCTAATTTCTTTATACTTTTCAATTAAAGCAGGATCAGCTTTATTTAATCTTTCTTCAAAAGTAATTCTTTTGAACTTTTCTTTAGCAAAAGAAGGTACAGCATCAACAGAATTTTCTTCTTCCTCATCTTCACCTTCATCTTCTTCAGGTTCGGATTCTTCTTCTTGATTCTCTTCAACTGGAGCTGTAGATTCTTCTAACTTATTAGCTTCTTCAACTACAGGAGTTTCTTCAACTATCTTATCAGCCTCTTCTTCAGGTTTTTCATCAGTTTGCCCATAAACAGCAACTGGCTCATCATCTTTAGGTTGTTCTTCAGCTTCAACTTCTTTTTCAGTAGAAGGTTCTTCTGGTTTAGTTTCTTCTTCAGCTGATTTATCTTCTTCAACTGGTTCATCATGAGCTTTTTCTACATCATTAACTTCCTCAACAATTGAAGTTGTAGATTCTTCAGCTTCTTTTTTAGTAAAGAAAGCAACCATAACATAATTAACAACTTGAGCAAGACCATATAAAACAAAGAAAACAATAGCAACAATAAATAAAGAAGGAGAAGTAACTAAGTCAGAATAATTTTTAAAAGAAATATATCTACCAGCTAATAAAACAGAAATAGTAACAATTAAAGTAATAGTAATTTGAAAATATGTTAATCTCCATAAAGAATCTGAATATCTCTTCTTAATCATTAAAACAATTACTGCAATTGCAAATAAAGCAAGAACAATATAACAAACAATAGCAATATTAGGATTAGTTTGCATTAATCCACCTGAAAATAAAGACATTAAGTTAAACCATAAATTATAACCGGCTAAGGTTAAACCAGATTCCACATTAATAACTCTACTTTCTAACACTGTGCCTGCTCCACTAGTAAATAATAAAACAATGGCGACAATGAGGAAAACATAACTTAGTACTGAGGTAATAATACTTTTTTTCATCTTTTTCTCCTTTCTTATTCCCATTTAAGTAGTCAAAAGTGGCATAAAAAATCTACTTTTCTATAATTTAATATAAAATTATTCACGATTTTTGTAAAGAAAAAAAGTAAAAATTTACAATTTTTTATAAATATTTATGCTAATAACACAAAAATCAAGCTTTTGTATGTGAAATTTAACAAAATAGGTAGTCTAATAAAACTACCTACAATGCATAATAATTACTTACTTTCCAAAACTTTTTCAAGCTCATCAACAAGTTCAGTAAGTCTATTAGCTACCGCTAAATAAGCATCTTTTTTAGTTAAATCAACACCAGCTTTCTTAACTTGATTAACTGGATAATCTGAACCACCTGATTTTAATAACTCAATATATTTATTAAAAGCATCCTTCTTTCCTGATTTAACATTTTCATAAATTTTCATAGAAGAAGCAAAAGAAGTAGCATACTGATATACATAGAAAGGAGTGTGGAATAAATGAGGAATATAAGCCCAAACATATTCTTTAACTCTTTCAGTAGTAATATCTAAACCATAATATTGCTTATATAAATCAACCATTATCTTAGAAAGAACTTGATAATTTAATCCTTCACCTTTTTCAACTAATTTAGATACTTCATATTCATATTGTCCAAATAAAGCTTGACGATAAAAAGTAGAACAAATTTCATCAATAGACTTTTGAAGCAACATAATTTTTTCTTCTTTTGAAAGTTCACCTTTTTCAATCATGAAATCTAATAAATTATGTTCATTAAAAGTGGAAGCAATTTCCGCAACAAAAATTGTATAGCCTTGAGTCATTAAAGGCTGTCCTTCCATAGAATACAAAGTATGAATTGAATGTCCAGATTCATGAGCTAAAGTAAATACATCATCTAAAGCGCCATCAAAATTAAGCAAAATAAATGGATGCATATTAGAGCCGCCTGTAGAATAAGCTCCACTTCTCTTACCTTCTTTTTCATAAACATCTACATAACCATCTTTAGTGACTTCTCTTGCCTTATTTTTAAAATCTTCAGGGAATTTATCAATAGATTCAAAGAAAAATTCTTTTGCTTGATCATAAGTATATTTTTTATTAGAAGAAGCTAATTGAATAAAACGATCATATGTATGATGAACATCTAAATGTAAATATTTTCTTCTTAATTCATAATATTTTTTCAAAGCTTCAGTATGAGTAGAAGTTACTTCAATTAAAGAAGTAAAAACCTCCAAAGGAATATTGTTTGGGAAAAGATGAGCTTCAATAATAGAAGGATATTTCTTAGCTCTAGCATAAGCTAACTCACTTTGCATTACAGTATTATAAATTTCAGCATAAGTATTTTTATTTGCTTCATAACTAGAGAAAATAGCTTCAAAAACTAATTTACGATCATTAGGATCTTTTAATTCAGCAATTAAGTTTCTCCAATTTCCTTGAGTAACTTGTACTTCTCTATTATCAGATAACTTAACTATTTTTTCTTTACCATCGGCAGCTGATAACATATCATAAAGCTTACTACCTTCATTTAATACTTGATTAAATAAAGATAATTGTTCCTCTAATGATGCTGAAAGCACATGCTTTTGTAATCTAAAAAGTTTTTGATAACTAAAAGTAAATTGTTTATATTTTGGATTATCATTTAAAAATTTATTAATATATTCTTCCCCTAAAGAAATAATTTCAGGTGATTCAAAAGAAGTATTTTGAACTAATTCATTTAAAATATTTGTAACCTTAACTAAATCTTCCTGTAAAGTAACATCCTTAAAATTTAAATGAGATTTCATAGAAGCATAAGAATAAGCTTTAGAAAGAGATTCTTCTACTTCTAATTGTAAATCCAAATATTTTTTTAATTCTTCAGGTTTTCCTAACTTTCCTTTAAACTTAGCCATTTCATATGAAACAGCTTTTAATCTTTCTAAAGATTTATTAAAATCCTCAGGTGTTTTAAAAATTAAACTTAAATTCCATTGATTCATTTTTTTACCTCTCTAATTGAAAATCAATTGTTGTATCAATACGATCATTACTATTTGTAAAATATTCACCATCTTTAAAATGAAAAAGTTTACTAAATCTTCTATTAAAAAACAAATTCTTAAAATGGTTATAATCTTTCACGTTTAAATTATATAAAGGAATTGAAAAAGAGGTCAATCTATTTTGCTCAACAGCAAAATCCAAAGCGTGTCCTTTTAAATGAAGATTTAATAATTTAGATAATAAATCCTGATACTTTTTATAATAATTATAAGAAATAGCAGGGCTTAAATAATCCTTAACCTCATTAAATTCTTTATATAAGTTATAAAATTCTTTTTCTAATTCCTTAGGCATGTTTAATTCTTGTAACAAAGAAGGAATAAGCTCAAAGTCCCTATTTAAAACCTTTAAAAGTTCCTCAAAAGAACGATCCATTTTCTTTTTTCTTTTTAACATACCTTTATAAACATTACCAATTAAATAAGATAAAAAAAGTAAAATCAAAAAGAAACAAAGAACAATAATAATAACAATAATACCCTTAAATATTTTCTCATTCATAATTAAAACAATGTAATTTCATCAGACTCAGGTAAATCATTAAAAGCCCCTAAAGCCTTTAATTCCTGAACCTTAGTAGTAGAGATACTGGTGCGTTTTATAAAATCATCGATTGATTTAAAAGGTGCTTTATTTCTAGCTTCAATTACAGAAACAGCAGCAGACTCACCTATACCAGCTAAAGAAGAAAATGGTGGGATTAAAGACTTATTTTTCCAATTAATAATAAATCTAGTGGCTTCTGATTTATTAACATCAATTTTTTCAAACTTAAATCCACGATCCAACATTTCAATAGACATTTGCAAGCATAAAATTAAATCTTCTTCTGTCGGGGTCACTTTAAAGTTTGCCTTCTTTTCTTTTAATTCATTTAAACGATTTAAACAAGCTTGTAACCCTTTAACCATAGTAGAAATCTCATACTGATCAAGTCTAACTGAAAAATAAGTTGCATAAAAAGAAAGAGGATCATGAACCTTAAACCAACCGACTCTTAAAGCCATCATAACATAAGCCGCAGCATGAGCTTTCGGGAAAAGATACTTAATTTTTATACATGAATTAATAAAATAATCAGGAACTTTATGATCAATCATTTCTTGCTTATATTTTACAAACTTTTCATAAGTTTTCTTAACTGTTGGGTTAAATTTACCATGACGAGTAATTTCCATAATTTGGAATGCATCATCAAAAGGTATTCCATATGTATCATGTAAAGTCATCATAATATCATCACGGCAACCAATAACTCCTCTTAAATTAGTTATACCTTCTTTAATTAAAATTTGTTGATTACCTGCATAAACATCAGTACCATGGGATAAACCAGAAATAATAAGTAAATCAGCAAAAGTAGTAGGCTTAGTTTCTTCTAGCATCGACATAGAAAAACGAGTACCAAATTCAGGCATACCCATAGTTCCAACATTCACATTTAAATAATTATGTCCAAGTTTTAAAGCTTTAGTAGAAGTAAATAAAGATAAAACTTCAGGATCATTAAAAGGAATAGAATAAAGATCCTTATGAGAATTTTCAGACATCATTTTTAAAGCCTGTGGATCAACATGACCAAGTAAATCAAGTTTTAAAATTGTATCATGCATTTGATTATAATCAAAATGAGAAGTATACCAAGATTTAGAAGTATCATCAGAAGGATATTGTATAGGAGTAAAATCAGTAACATCCTTTCCACGTGGAATAACAATAATACCACCTGGATGTTGGCCAGTAGTTCTCTTAACACCTTCGCATTTTAAAGCAAGTCTAGTAAGTTCAGAACGTGGAACATTACTAGCAACAATATTTAATTCAGGATGCTTTTCTAAAGCTTCAAAATATCCTTTAGCATAACCAATAGCATTTTTTTCAGCAACAGTTTCAGTAGTTCCAGCTTTAAAGACTTGATTTCCAGATTCCTCAGTAAGCAAAATTCTAGTTAAATCATGAGCGTGAGGCTGATAATCAGGTGGAAAATTTAAATCAATATCTGGAGTTTTTTCAGCATGGAAACCAATAAAGGTTGCAAAAGGAATATTGTGTCCATCATGAACCATTTTAGTATGGCAAATTGGACATTCCTTATCAGGTAAATCAAACCCAGAGCGAATATCAGGATAAGTAGTATTATCTATCCATTCTAAATGCTTACAATTAGGATTTGGGCAGCGATAATGTGGCTGAAGTGGATTAACTTCTGTAATACCAGCCATTGTAGCAACTAAAGAAGAACCAACAGAACCACGAGAGCCAACTAAATAACCATCGGCATTGGCTTGAGTAACTAATTTAGAAGCTATCCAATAAATAACTTCAAAGTGGTTAGCAGAAATACCGCTCATTTCCGCTTCTAAACGATCAGCAACAATCTTAGGAAGTGGATCACCATATAATTTATGAGCTGTTTCCATAACTTTGTTCTTTAATAAAACATCACAATTATCAATAATAGGGGCCGCAAGATAATCATGAATAGGATGAACATCGCTAGAAATCATATCTGCCACTTTGTGAGTATTAGTAATAACAATTTCTTTAACTAATTCTTCATTATTTAAGAATGAAAATTCTTCTATCATTTCCTCAGTTGTTCTTAAAAATTGATCAGGATTATCATAATATTTTTGTTTATCTCTACTAAATGGATTAAGAGGATGTCTTACCCCTTTTAAACCTTTAGCAAAAACAAAGACATCTCTAAAAATTTTATCTTCTTTTTCAATATAATGGCAATCAGAAGTGGCTACTACTAGCTTATTAATTTCTTTTGCCATGTCAACAATATCTCTAATAATTTTATAAACATCATCAAAAGAAGAAAGCGAACCTTTTGCCACCAAATGAGAAAAATTAGCAGGTGGTTGTACTTCAATATAATCATAAAACTTCATGATTTCTTCAGTAACTGACTTACCTCTAGTCATAGCTGCTTCAAAAACTTCACCATTTTCACAAGCAGAGCCTAAAAGTAAATGCTCCCTATAAGCTTGTAATTCATCTTTAGGAACACGAGGTACACCTGATATATATTTAATACAGGAATCAGAAATTATTTGAAATAAATCCTTTAAGCCTTGTTTATCTCTAGCATAAGCAATAACGTGCATTGGATGCCTTGCCTGTAAAATAATATTTTTTCTAATTTCTTCTTGTTTTTTACTATCACCTAAAAAATCAATTACATGACTTAAATCATTTAAAGTAAAGTCTCTTTTAATATTAATTAAACTTTGTTCAATATATTGCCAACAAGAATTTAAAACCTCAGCATCATAGTTAGCTCTATGGGCTTCATCTTTATCATAAACAACATCGAGTTTTTTACAAACATCACCTAAAGTATGGGAACGAATATCTTGGAATAAAATTCTACTTAAAGGTAAGGTATCAATTACCTTATTAGTTAAAATAGGCATATTGTTATTTTGCAAAGCTTCGTTTAAAAAGCCAAAATCGAAAACAGCATTATGAGAAACCAAAGTACATCCTTTTACAAAAGTAACAATATCTTCCAAAGCTCTTTTAATTGGTTTCCCTGATGCAACATCTTCATCAGTAATTCCTGTTAAATTTTTTGTAACTTCCGATAATTTTTTATCTGGATTAATAAAAAAGTCAACTTCAGAAACAATTTGTCCATTCTTTACTTTTACTGCACCAAACTCAATAATACGATCATATCTAGCAGATAAACCAGTAGTTTCCAAATCAAAAACAACATATGTTTGATCCTTTAAAGCTTCATTATTAGGATTAAACACAGTTTTTAAATTAGCATCAACTACATATAATTCACACCCATAGAGTGGTTTAATTTTACCTTTAGAAAAATCTTGAAATTTTGGAAACCCTTGAACCGCACCATGATCAGTAATACCTAAAGCTTCCCAACCCCAACTAACCGCAGTATTAATATAATCAGGAATTTCACCAACACCATCCATAGTAGACATCTTAGTATGAAGATGTAATTCTATTCTCTTTTGGCCTGGATAATTATCCATTCTTTTAGGTAAAGGTGGAACTTTTTCTATTGAATAAATTTTTATTACTACTTGCTTTGCATAATCATCATAACTTGGCTCGCCTTTAATTTTAATACGATCACCAACTTTCAAATCCATAATCGCTTCTTTAGTAAATTTCTTATTTTCAAAAAGATTTGAAAGCATACCAAAAGTACCATCTTCATAAAATATTTCAGCCATTACTTTAGTATGATTCTTAATTTCTTTCACATTTAATTGAAAAATATTACCAGTAACTTCAACTCTCTTTAAAGTTAATGTCGCTGCATCTTTTAATTTACAAGGTATAAACTCTTGCTCTTGCTTTTTTCTAAACAAGTATTCTTGCTGTTGCAATTTAAACTGTTCTTGATTAGCTAAAGTTTCTTGCTTAAATTCACTATCAACTTTTTCTGAAGAAACTAAATCATCATTAAAAGAAGGTAAATGACCTAGTTGAACCTTTAAATTAATTCCTGCTCTTTTTAATAAATCAACTAGTGGTGTAACAGCATTCATTAATTTATTAACATCTAATTCTGACTGATATTCAAATACAATTTCACTATTATATAAGTCAATATAGTATGAAGATAATAAATTTTCAAATCCATATTCAGCAGTATAATCTTTTATAAATTTATTAAGTAAACTTAAACTTGGTTTTTCTAAATAAATAAAACTAAGTTCAGAAGCAAAGCCACTATCCAACTTTGCAAAACTATCAATATCTTTAAAAAAACTGGTTATGATTTTATAGTCTAAAATATGTGGAAAAACTACCTCAGCTTGAAAAGTTTCACTAGCATTAGTAACCCTATAGCTTTTAAAATAGCCCTGGCTAATAATTGGATCATCAGTATAAACAAAACCTATTTTACTTAAAAATTTATTAAATAGCCTATCCATAAAATCTCCTAGCTAAACTATTTTAGCAAATTTTAAAATCTAAAGTTTCACTAAATTGCAGGTGAGACTATATCTTTAATTACTAAAACAACCATTAAAATAATAAGTAAACACATGCCAACCATTGACATTATATTTTTAATTTTCTTATATGTTTTATTATTTTTTAAAGATTTATTTTCATCCGCTTGTTTTAATTGTTCCAATTCACTTTCGGAAAGTTTCTTCATCTTATATTTTATTTTTCTTACTAACTTTTGAATATTAAAATATATACCTTCACAAATAGTAATTAAAATTTGCCAACCATCTAAAGCAGGGAATGGTAACAAATTCATTACAGCTAAGTTAACAGAAATCAAAGCCCATAAATTTAAAAATGAACCGATTCCTAAAGCTTGAGCTTGAGCAGATAATTTAAAAATTGAAATAACACCACCAACTTGTGACCAAGTAGCTGGATTAAATAAAGCAGCAATTGAAACAAACAAAGCTGAACAATAATAACACCATTGCTCCCATGCTACTTTTGCACCTTCAGCAAAAGAATATTTAAAATGTATACGATATGAACCAATTCCTAAATTTTCATAACCGCCATTACTAGTGGCTTTGGATAATACTTTAGTAGTATAAACTTTAGAAGGTGGAATATTAGCTAATTCACTTTCATTATTTACTTCATTTCCTTTAACAAAACTAAAAGTAATTTCACGATAATCATAAGAAAACTTGGATGGATACTCTACTTTTTCAGTCTCAGTATAATAAACATTAGAAAGTAAAGTATTTAAAGCATTATTTAATTCAACTTTATTATCAACATCATTTTCATTAGAATAAGCATAACGACTAATATTAGACTCAATTGTTTCAACTTTTATATCAGTTCCAGAACCGCCTTCAGGTAAAAAATGATAAGTAATTTTAACATGTCTAATATAATCACCATCACTTAAAGTAACATTATCAACTTTATTGCCATTTAAATAAACCTCATTTTGAGTTTTTAAAACGCCTTCATTATTTACGTAAACTCTACTAGAAGCAATATTATTAGTAACTTGAGTACAGGCAGTAAAAGAAAATAATAGTAAAATATAGCCTAAAACAAAATTCATAAAAACACCAGCAGCCATAATAATTACCTGCTTCCATCTAGATTTACCTTCTAAAGTGCGATCATGAGGAACAATAATAGACTTATCTACCCCTTCAACATCTTCTAAATCTTCTCCAGCCATAGAAACATAGCCACCAATAGGTAAAGCCCTAATTGAAAAAGCAGTTTCTTGTTTCTTTTGTTTATTAGGTTTCTTTTGATAAATTAATGGTCCCATACCAACTGAAAACTCATAGCAATAAACCTTAAAAATCTTTGCAGCTGATAAATGACCTGCTTCATGAATAACAACCAAAATAGATAGTGATAATAGAAAAACAATAATATCTAAGACAGTTTGCCAAAATCCACTCATTTTAATCTCCTACTAACAATAAAACATTGTATTAAATATTTTAATATATCTATAAATAAATTAACAAGTAATTTAATATCAAGCTCTTTTATACTTCTTAACAAGTTCTCTTAGTTTTGAATCAGTCTCTTCTAATTCTTCATAATTCATTTCTTTTTTATTAATTAAATTTTCTTTTACAATTTTTTCTTCTAAATTTAAAAAATCTAGATATGTTAATTCATTATTAACTAATAATTTAATTAGTTCCTCATCAACAGCATTTAAAACTACCATATTTAAAGGATTTAATTTAAAAACATCTAAAACCAATTTAAATAAAGGATAACGTTTAACATTAAACTCTCTAAAATTTAATGAACATTTTCTATTAAAATCAACTGCTTTATAATCCATATTTATTCTTTTAGCTTCATTTAAAGCATAAGAAATTGGAATTCTCATATCAGAAGGACCAACTTCAAATAAATAAGAATTATCTTTAAACTCTAAAGCAGAATGAATTTCAGACTCATCATTAATTAAAACTGAAATATTATTAATATCCCAATTAAATAAATAACTTGCTTCAATAAATTCAAAACCTTTATTAACCATAGTTGTAGAATCTACAGTTATCCTTTTACCCATTTTCCAAGTTGGATGATTTAAAACATCTTTGATAGTTACTTTAGATAATTCTTCTAAAGGATAATCTCTTAAAGCTCCACCTGAAGCAGTAATTATCATCCTTTTAACTTCTTTTCTATTTGAATGCTTTAGAAGCTTATATAAAGCCACATGCTCTGAATCAATAGGATATAATTTACCAAATCCTTGGCTTAATAAATTATTAATTAATATGCCACCAACTACTAAAGATTCTTTATTAGCTAAACAAAGAGTCTTGTTTAATTTTAAAGCAGTTAAACTTGGCTTTAGCCCAGCAAAACCTACTAAAGAATTAATAATCTTTTGACTTTTTACAGCATTTAATAAATCAATATTAGAATCTTTTCCACTAAAAACGAAATAGTTAGGATATTCTTTTTTAAATTCATTTGCTTTTTCCTCATTTAAAATAGCAACATACTTTAAATTAGGTAACTTACATAATTGTTCTTTTAAAACATCAATTTTAGAATTTAAAGAAAGACCTTCCACCTCAAATCCTTCTTTACATGCAACATCAATACTTTGTAAACCAATAGAGCCTGTAGCTCCTAAAATTGTAATTTTTTCCATTAGAATGTCCAGCTATGTATAATACAATAAATCAACGAAGCCATCAAAATAGAAGAGAAAATTAAAGAATCAACTCTATCTAAAACTCCACCATGACCAGGTAATAAATTTGAAAAGTCCTTTAAAGCAAAGAAACGCTTAACTAAGGATAAAAGTAAATCACCAAAAACTGCAGCCAAAGGTAAAACTAATGAAAACATAATAAGAAATCCAGGACCGTTAGTTTTAACAGAAAAAATAGGTGAAATATCAGTTGGTAAAATAGGTATTTCATAATAATCCATCAAAAAAGCAAAAAGGAATGAAAACAAAAATGAAATAACAATACCCCCAATAAATCCTTCCCAGGTTTTATGAGGAGAAATAGTTTTAGCCATGTGGTGCTTACCAAATAAGATTCCAACAAAATACGCACCAATATCATTAAAAATTACAGCAATAATCAAATATACACAAAGTAAAGAAGATCTCCAACCATCTTGTAAATAAAAAGAATTAGGTAAATATCTAACATATAACATAGATAAAAAACCCATAGCCAAATAAAGTCCCATAGAAAATATATAACAGGCATTATTTAAAGTGAAATTATTAAAAAATAAACAACAAGAAAATAACAAGAAGAAAAATAAACCTATATATAAAGGTGAAACATTAAAATTATTTAAAACAAACAAGTTATTATTTTTAATAAAATTAAAAGACTCCTGTTCCAATAAAAATGGTGAAAAAGCCATTAATAAAACCATTACAAAAGTAATAATAGTAACTAAAGGATTAAATAAAGTATGGTTAGAAGCATGAATAACTTCATAAATTCCTAAAATACAAATTAAAAATAAAGCAACATAAAAATACCAACTACCAAAAACCAAACATGGAACTAAAATAGCGCATAAAATTACAGCAGTAATAATTCTTTTTAACATAACATGATAAGAAGATGATGTTAATCTATTCATTTTTTAGTCCCCCAAAACGACGATTACGATTTTGATAATCTTGTAAACAATTTTCTAAATCAATTTTAGAAAAAGACGGCCAATATTGCTTTGGAAAAACAAACTCAGCATAAGCAGCTTCCCATAATAAACAATTAGAAAGTCTTTGTTCTCCACTAGTTCTAATTAATAAATCCACAGGTGGTAATAAATTATATAAATTGTCATTTATAGTTTGTTCAGTAATTTCATCTATTTTAATTTCATTATTTTGAACTTTTTTAGCAATTTGTTTACAAGCATAAACTATTTCTCTTCTTCCACCATAATTAAACAAGACATTGAAAACATGTTTATTAAATTGTTTAGTTTTATTTATTGCCTCATCCATTGTTTCTTTTACATCGCTAGGTATTCTAGGATCATCTAAATCACCAGAAATAGTAATTCTAGTTTCTTTTTTTATAAAGTCATCAATGTTATCTTTAAAAAATGTTTTTAATAAATTAAACAAAAAAGAAATTTCTGCTTGTGGCCTATTCCAATTTTCTGTAGAAAAACAAAAAAGAGAGACAACTTTTATCCCATAGTCAAAAAAACAAAGATCAACAATTTCTTTAATCTTTTTTACCCCAGCTTTATGTCCTAATGAACGTGGAAGCAATCTTTTTTTAGCCCAACGCCCATTACCATCCATAATAAAGGCAAGATGATCAAGTTTTTTAGTTAAGATAAATTTGTCTTCCATTTATTAGAGAGTTAATAATTCTTTCTCTTTAGTAGCAAAAATAGTATCAATAGTTTTGTTATATTTATCAGTAACCTTTTGAATATCATCTTGGATATCAAAAACCATATCCTTAGATAAAGTAGTATCCTTTTTTAACTTATTCATGAATTCGCCTCTAACAGCTCTAATAGAAGATTTAGCTTTATCAGAATAAGTCTTTGCTTGCTTAACAAATTCTTTACGTCTATCACCAGTTAAAGAAGGAAAATTTAAAACAATATTTGTTCCATTAATAACTGGGTTAACACCTAAATCAGATTCACCAATAGCTTTAACAATATCTTTAATTGAAGTTGGATCATAAGGTTTAACTACTAATTGAGTAGGTAAAGGTGCTGAGATACCAGCAATAATCTTAATTTGAGTTTTTTCCCCATAATAATCAACATAAACCTTATCTAAAACTGAAGCAGAGACGACTCCAGATCTAATAGTCTTTAAGCCATTTTTAAGATTTTCAACGACCTTAGACATTTCTTGGTCACATTTTTGAACAATTTCTTCCATAATTTAAAACCTTTCTATTTATGAATAATCGTACCGATCTTTTCATCATTTAATATTTTAACAAAATTTTGCTTATCACCCATATCAAAAACGCAAATTGTAATATCACTTTCTCTTAATAAAGAAATAGCAGTAGAATCTATAACCTTAAGATTTCTTTGTAAGACTTCATCATAAGTAATATCCTTAATAAGCTTAGCATTTTTATTTGTACGAGGATCAGAATCAAAAACCCCTTCTACGCCGTTTTTAGCCATAAAAATTGCATTACAATTTAATTCTTTAGCTCTTAAAGCTGCTGCAGTATCAGTTGTAAAGTAAGGATTACCAATCCCCCCTGCAAAAATTACTACTCTACCTTTTTCTAAATGTCTAATAGCTTTCTTTTGAATATATGGTTCTGCTACTTGATTAACACTAATAGCAGACATTACACGATTATCTACACCAACATTAGATAAAGTGGAACCGATAGCCATGGCATTAATAATAGTACCTAACATTCCCATATAATCAGCAGTTGCATGTTCAATACCAATACTATCTGCTAATCTTCCTCTCCAAATATTACCAGCACCACAAACTACACAAACCTGACAAGATAAAGAAGCTAATTCTTTAATTGACAAAGCAATATTTTTTAAAAACTTAGCATCAAGTATTTGATCATCAGAAAAATCTTTTAAGGCTTCGCCAGATAACTTTACTAAAATTCTTTTATATTTCATAGCTTACTCCTAACTTTCTTTAATATTCTAAACTAATTAAATTAATATTTACACTAAAAGCTTACTTTTAAATATAAATTATAAGCAACAAAACTATAAATACTTAAAAATTCAAATTAATTTATTCTTTATGTATTAATAAACATTTACAATATTTTTACATTTTACTAAAATATAAAATAATATACTAAATAAAAAAGGAGATTATTATGAATATTGAAATCAATTCAAAAGGAATAAACATAAACTCAAACAAAAATAAAAGTAAGAAATTACAAGCTTTAGCTCATGCTTTGGATTGCTCTTTATATGGTTTACTAATATTAACTTATGCGATTTTATCTCTTTTTGTAGAAATCAAATTTGAAAGTGGTCTAAACGCTTGGGCATGCTTATGGCCAATTATTTTATTAGGTAATGTTCCTAGTGGCATTTTAAAAACAATTGTCTTAAAAAGAGCCAATGAATTTCCTATCTATTCTATTATTTTATTCGCCTATTTATTTATGGGTATGGCTTATAATATGTGGCATCCTTACTGGGTTATAATCTTAATTATCCCTATATATTATTTAATTGCCAATTCTATTGATGCTTTAGTAAGCTACTTAAGAAAAAGCACAGATGATAATAAAGACATTGATATAGATTATTCTAAAAAAGATTAAACATATTTAATACATATTTCTAAGCAATAAATACATATCAACCTATTTTATATAAATTTAATTTATATCCTATTTTTCTTGTAAAAATAATAATCTACCACTATAATTTACTTGTCTATAAATTAAGGAAAGATTAATGTTAATACTAAAAGCTCCTGCAAAGATTAATTTAGCTATCGATGTCTTAAATAAAAGAGATGATGGCTACCATAATATCGATATTGTAACTATTCCTTTAGAGTTACATGATTCTTTAGAATTAGAGACTTATCCTAAAAAATATGGAACTTTTGTTACTTCTGATGATTCTTCTTTAATTTGTGATGAATCTAACTTAGTTTATATATCTTATCGCTTAATGAAATCAACTTTCCATTTAGAACCAGGTTTAAGAATCAAAATTTTCAAAAGAATTCCAATGGAAGCTGGTTTAGGTGGTGGATCAGCTGATGCCGCAAGTGTTATTAATGCTATTAATAAAATTCATAAATTGAATTTAACTGATCAACAAAAAATTGACTTAGCAATTCAAGTAGGTTCAGATGTTCCTTATTGCTTATTTAATAAGCCAGCTAGAATCGAAAAGAAAGGTGAAAAGTTAACTTTTTTAAATCTTAAAAAGAACTATTATGTCTTACTAATTCAACCTAATATGGGCTTATCAACAGCTGGAGTCTATAAACTTTATGATAAAGTTGGAGGAGATAAACCAAATATTGATAAATTAATTCAAGGTTTAGAAACTGACAATGATAAATTAATTGAAGATAATATGGTAAATGCCTTACAAAAAGCAGCTACAATAGCCTTACCTGAAATAGGAAATATTATAAATAAGCTAAAAGATGCCGGTCTAAAAAAGGTAATGATGTCTGGTTCAGGTTCTACTGTCTTTGCTTTAGATGAAGACAAAGAAAAAATAAAAAATATCGCTAAGTTATTTAATGATGATAATCATTCTGTATGGGTTACTAAAACAGCTTGCAAAATTAATAAATAAAAATGAATAAAATAATAAAAAGGAGGATTATATGTTAGAAAACGCCATTTTGTTCTCGCTCTCGGCTAATCCAGACTTAGCCAAGTCTATTGCTAATAGACTAAATGTCCGCTTAGGTCAAAGATCAATAAGAAGATTCCCATCTGGAGAAATCATTTGTGAACCAATTGAATCAGTAAGAGGTAAAGATGTCTTTATCTTACAATCTACTTGTCCGCCAGTTAATGAGAATTTAATGGAACTTTTAATTTTTGTCGATGCCTTAAAAAGAGCTTCAGCTAATGAAATTAATGTTATCATTCCATATTTTGGCTATGCTAGACAAGATAGAAAAGCTAAACCAAGACAACCAATTACAGCTTCTTTAGTTGCTAATTTATTAGTAACTGCCGGTGTTAACAGAGTTGTTACTGTTAATTTACACGCCAGCCAAATTCAAGGTTTCTTCTCTTGTTTAGTTGATGATTTAACCGCTGTTAATTTATTAGGCTACTATATTATGGCTACCCACAAAGACTTAAAGAACTTTACAGTAGTTAGCCCTGATCATGGTGGTGTTGAAAGAGCTAGAACCATTGCTGAATTGTTTGATTGTCCTTTAGCAATCATTGATAAAAGAAGAAATTCAAATTTAGAGCCAGAAGTCATGGCAATTATTGGTGATGTTAAAGGTAGAAACTGCTTAATGATTGACGATATGATTGATACTGCTAGATCAGCAGTTAATGGCGCTAATGCTTTAAGAAAAGCTGGTGCTACTTCAGTTAAAATTGCAGCTGTTCATGGTGTATTTTCTGATCCTGCTTATGACTTACTTTCTAAAGGCGCTTTTGATGAAATAATTGTTACTGATTCTATTCCACTTTCAGCTAAAATGACAAATATTCCTTATATTAAAGTTATTTCCTTAGCCCCTATGTTAGCTGATATTATTCATAGAATAACTGATAATAAGCCATTATCAACAGTCTATGATGCTTATACTAAAAACGATTATCCAGAAATTGTTGAAGTCGATCATCAAGAATAAGCTTAATGAAAACTCAAGAACATACAGTTGTTGGTAATCTTGATTTAAAGAAAATATATAATAAGAATTTTTTAGTGAGTCCAAATAGAACAATACGTATTTGGACTCCTTTTAATTACAATAAAAATTCTTTACACAAATACAAAACAATATATATGTTTGATGGAGCTAATCTTTTTGATAAAGCTACCGCTTTTATTGACGAATGGGAAATAGATGAAACTATTTTAACCTGCTTAAAAGAAAATAAAATTAGACCTTCAATAGTTATTGGTTTAGACTCTTCAAAAGATCGTCTTTCTGAACTTTTACCACGTTTTTCTAATAAAGCAATAGCAAATTTAGCATACAAAGGTGAAGAAACCTTAGATTTTTTAATAAGTAAAGTAATGCCTTATATAAATAAGCATTATAACGTTTCAACAAATAGAAACGATATAACTCTTGCTGGCTCATCTATGGGTGGATTAATGGCTTTAGCAGGGGGGATAGATTATCCTGAAGTCTTTGGTAACATCTTATCTTTTTCCCCTGCTTTTCCTTTATATAAATATGGTTTAAATGAAGAACCACCTTGTCACTTTGGAACTAATAACGATGAGGCTTTTAAATATGTAATAAAAAAATATTTAGATCCTAATTTAATAAACAAATTTAAAATATTTATCTCTGCTGGTGGTCAAGGAATTGAAAAAGAATACACGAAATATCCACTTAAATTTACTAAAAAACTTTTAAAAAATAATTGGAATTCTAAAAACATTCTTTGTAAAGTAGATGAAAATTATTCTCATAATGAAGAACAATGGTCAATGTTTTTCTATTATGCTTATAAATTTATTAATCAAGAATAAAAAAAGAGGTATAAAACCTCAAATTTATTAATAATTCCTAAGATATTATATATAAATGGTGGATCAGACAGGACTCGAACCTGTAACGACCCGCTTATGAGACGGGGACTCTAACCATTGAGCTACTGATCCGAGATGGTAGCAGCGGGGGGAGTCGAACCCTCGACATATCGGGTATGAGCCGAGTGCTCTACCAGCTGAGCTACGCTGCCATAATGAATCAATCTGATCACGCGATTGGCTTTTTATATAAAAAATGGTGGACCTGACGGGGATCGAACTCGCTACCTCCTCCATGCCATGGAGGCGCTCTCCCAGATGAGCTACAGGCCCAGCAATAGTTAAGATACCTTATTTAGAGCCATTAGTCAAGAAAATTTTTAAAAAGTCGACTTTATTTTTAAATATGAATAATAAAGTATTAAAAAATAAAACAAAAAACTTAATTTAATTTAAAAAATTAAAGATTTACAATATTTTATTTTTTCTCTTCTTCTTTTTTATCAAATAAATCAAACTTATTAGCTGTTAAGCCAACTACTTGACCTGCTGGGACTGCAAAGGCTAAACCTTGACCATTTGTTTCTAAGCCAGCTTCATCATAAATTTTTTCTAAAACTTTATCGGAAGTTTCTCTGCTAGTAAGAATCAATACAACTTCTTTTTCTGGTTGGATAGCAATACCATAAAACAATTCCATTTCTTTATTACCAGTTCCACGGGCTGATAAGATAGTACCACCACGTGCCCCAGCTTTTCTACTAGCTTCCATTACTAAATCAGTATAACCTCTATTTACTATTGTAATAATTAAATCGTATTTATTATTATTTTCCATCTTCATTATTCCTTTCTACTTTATGTGAGAGACGATCTTCTTTTTTCATATCTGAGAAAAATTTATATGGCGCAATACCACTGATTTTAGTAATTGGTAAAGAAAAAGCAATTCCACGAGTATTATCAGAAGTTTGAAATCTCTTATTCGCTTCTTTTAACATATCGTTAACATAAGAAGTACGAGTAGGAGTTAATATTATTGTTCTCTTATTATCAAAGTCTCCTAAAAATGGAATCAATTCTTCAGGTGGTTGAGAATAACCATAAAGAACAACAGACATTCCTGCACCTAGTTCTGAATATTTGTCAGTAAAGAAATTTTCTTGATGTCTTTTACAAATAGTAACAATTAAGGAAACAGGTATTAATTCTTCTTTATGTCTTTTTTCATAAAGATCTCTTGTTCCAACTTCTTTTTTTCTATTTTTTTCAAAATGTTTAAATAATTTCATTTAAAACCTCCTAATAACTTAAAGGCTCATTATTTTCAAGGTGAATAACTTGTTTATCATCAGCTTCAATAATTCTAGCTTGATTAATTCTAAAGACGATATTAGATTTAACTTTTCCATAAACACCTAATATTTCAATAGCTAATAAAGGACAAATATAAACAAGTCCAACCATACCTGTTCCATATCTTACTGTTTCTTCTGCACTAGCAGTAGGATACTTAGCAACAAACATAGCAATTTCCATTGGTAATAAAAAGGCTGAAGCCATTGTCGAAGAAGCAATACCTGCACTATCTAAAGCTAGACCAGTATAAATATTTGGAACAAATAAAGTTAAAATAAAGAATAAAAGAAGCAATGGAATAATAATAACAGTAATATCTATTCTAAATTGAACCTTTAAAATACCAAATAATAAAGCAGCACAAACTGCAACACATAAAGCCCCGTAAAGTTCTTTAATACCAATAGAGCCACGTGAAACTTCTTCAACTTGTTTACATAAAACATGAACAGCAGGTTCAGCTAAAATAATTAAAGTACCTATTAAAATACAAAGTAAAATTACCACATAGAAATGATCTTGGAAACCAGTGCTACTAAAAGCTACACCTAGTTGTCTTGCAACAATCATAAATCCAGAATTTATACCAACCATAAAAACAGTCAAACCTAAAAATGTTTCAACTAAACCAATAAAGATTTTTTCTAATTCCTTTAAAGAAAGTTTTAAAAAGATAAAATTATAAGTCAAGAAGAACACAATCAAAGGTAAAATAGCAATACCAACATCAGTAATTGAACTAATAAACGCATCTAAATAATGTGAACCTAAAGAAGCATAATTCATAGGACCAATACCACCAGAAGAGCCAGAAACAACACTACCAAATAAACTTTCAGCATCAAAACCAATTGTAGTAGTTATTTTAGCCCATAAAAAGATTGTAATAATTGGACCTAAAGAGGCTAAACCATTTAAGCCAAAAGAATCATCCTCAGCGTTTTTACCGCCTCTAAGTTGGGCAACAGCAATACCCATAGAAAGAACAAATGGTACAGTAATAGAACCAATTGTAACACCCATACCATCAAAAACAATAGGGAAGAAAGATTCTCTATTAATTAATATTCCTAATCCAAAAGCAATTAAGAAAATAATATAAAGAATAATCTTATATGACCATTGGAAAATAATTCTAATAAAAGCCAATCCCAAGAGTAAACCAACACCCAAAGAAACAATACTAATAATTACATATTTTCCACCTTCGCCCATTAATTGAGTAGAAAAAACAGTTAAATCAGGTTCAGCGAAAGTACATAATCCACCTAATAAAGCCGAAACAATAAATAACAATATAATAGACTTCTTCTTAGTTAAAGAAGAACCAACAGCTGCACCCATTTTATCAACAGCATTATCAGCACCAATCCCATAAAAAGACATACCTAATACCATTAATGGGAAAGCAATTAAAAAACATATTAAAGCTGGTGAAAAAACATATTTTCCATAATAATCAGAATAAAAATTCCCTTGAAAAATACTCGCTTCAGAAAAAATATTACCATTAACATTAACAGTAGAACCAATCATCAGCAAACCAGAAAAATGCATAATTAAAATAACTAAAAAGAAAGGACCAATAGATAAGAAACTCTCTTTTATTCTTTCATAAACTACCTTAAACATTTTGTCCTCCTTAACCACTAAAATTATAAAAGAAATTTAATATCTAAATAAAGAAAAATCGTATTAAAACTTATATATTTTAAGAATAATTCATTAACATTTGTTTTTATTTTACAAGATGTCTAGCATTTAGAATTTTTGTAAATAAATTTTTTACTTTTATAATTAAAAGAAATTATATAAACTATAACTAGATAAAAAAGGAGACTTTATGACCTTAAAAGAAAAAGATTATGAAATATTCTTTGCTATACAGCAAGAAAAAAAACGCGAAGAAGAATCATGCGAACTAATTGCTTCAGAAAATTTTGTTTCCAATGCTGTATTAGAAGCCCAAGGTAGCATTCTTACTAATAAATATGCAGAAGGCTATCCTAATAAAAGATACTATGGTGGTTGCGCTTATGTAGATATCGTTGAAAATTTAGCAATAGAAAGACTAAAAAAACTATTCAATGTAAATTTTGCAAATGTTCAACCTCATTCTGGTTCCTCAGCAAACATGGCCGCTATTAAAGCCTTAGCTAAGCCTGGAGACACTATAATGGGAATGTCAGTAAATTCAGGTGGACACTTGTCTCATGGATATTCTTTATCTTTTTCTGGCCAAGATTTTAATTCAGTTCCCTATGAAGTTGATAGAAAAACCTATCTTCTTGATTATGATGCCATTTTAAAACAGGCTAGAGAAGTTAAACCAAAAGTAATAATTTGTGGTTGCTCATCTTACTCAAGAGAAGTAGATTTCAAAAAATTCCATGAAATTGCAAAAGAAGTTAATGCCTACTTAATTGCCGACATTGCTCATATTGCTGGCTTAGTCGCCACTAATAACCATATTTCTCCTATTCCCTATGCTGATATTGTAACCTCTACTACCCATAAAACCTTACGTGGACCAAGAGGTGGAATTATTATGACTAATTCCGAAGAATTAGCTAAAAAGATTAATAAAATCGTCTTCCCTGGTTTACAAGGTGGACCATTAGAACATGTAATTGCTGCCAAAGCAGTAGCTTTTAAAGAAGATAGTACAGAAGAATTTAAAACATATATTGACCAAGTAATTAAAAATAGTAAAGCTATGTCAAACGAATTTATTAAAATGGGTTATGATGTATTAACAGGTGGAACAGATAATCATCTTTTCCTAATTAATACTTATAAAACAAATAAAATTACTGGTATAGATGCTCAAAAACTCTGTGAAGAAATAAATATAACCTGTAATAAGAATGCCTTACCTTTTGATGAACTTAAGCCATTTATCGCTTCTGGTATACGTATAGGTACCCCAGCCATGACTTCAAGAGGTTATAAAGAAGAAGACTTTATAAAAATCGCTCATTTTATTGATGAGGCTTTTAAAAATAAAGAATCTATAAAAGAATTAAATATCTTAAAAGAAGAAGTTATAACTCTAAATAAAAAACATCCTTTATGGTATTAAAATAAATCAGCGCTATTTAAAAAAAATATACATATAAAAAGGTCATAGTTAAGTGCTATGACCTTTTAAATTAATCAAATAAATTAATTAAGTTCCTTAGCAACTTCAGCGGCAAAGTCTTCTTTTTTCTTTTCAATACCTTCACCAACTTTGAACATAACAAAGGAAATTGGAGTAACTTTTTCTTCTTTTAAAACTTGTCCAACAGTTTTAGAAGGATCTAAGATATATTCAGCAAAAGAGAAGACTTGAGCTTCAAAATGCTTATTAACTCTACCTTCTAAAATCTTAGCTTGAATATTAGCAGGTTTCTTAGCAAAGGAAGGATCTTCTTTAGCAGATTCTTCTTGAACCTTTCTTTCAGCTTCTAAGTCTTCAGGTTTAACTTCAGAGATAGAAAGATAAGAAGGATTAGCAGAAACAACAGCCATAGCTAAGTTATCAGCAAATTCTTGAGTGCCACCTTTAACTTTAATTAAAACAGAGATTGCACCCTTCATATGAATATATGAACCAAAGAGTTCATCAGCATTCTTAGTAACAATGACAAATCTTCTTAAAGAAAGCTTTTCACCTAACTTAATACCGGCATCGTTAAATAAATCATTAACAGATTGTCCTTTAGCATTAGTAGCTAACTTTAAAGCTTCAACATCACTAGGCTTTTTATCTAAAGCAATATCAGCAACATCAGAGACTAATTGAACAAAAGGATCTGAATGAGCAACAAAATCAGTTTCACAATTGATTTCTAAAACAACAGCTTCATCACCCTTAACTTTAACAGTGGTTAAACCTTCAGCAGCAATTCTTGAAGCCTTTTTAGCTTGTTTAGCAATACCTTTTTCTCTTAACCAAGTAATGGATTTTTCAATATCATTATTACATTCAACTAAAGCGTGCTTGCAATCCATTAAACCAGCACCGGTTCTTTCACGAAGAACTTTAATTAATTCGACGATTTCAGACATCGATTATTTATTTCCTTTCTCAGCAGTAGTAGCTTCAACAGGTTTAACTTCAGCAGGTTTTGCTTCAACCTTAGCTTCTACAGCTTGGTTTTGTTGTCCTTTATTTTCAACAGGTTTATTTTTCTTAACGAAAGGTTTTCTAGGACCTTTGAAAGCCTTCTTTCTCATTCTCATACCTTTAGCTAAAGGTTTCTTCATCTTTCTTAAAGCATATTGATCTTCCTTAACTCTAGTCTTAATGAGTTTGAATTCTTCAGTCTTATCAACGCCTTTTAAGACAGTGGTGAAATCAGCATCAGGATTATCTTGTTTAATATAAGCATAAGCAACATCGCCACCCTTACCTTCAACAACAGCATCAGCTAAGATACCTAAAATTAATTTAATGGTCTTAGAAGAATCATCGTTGCAAGGAATAACATGATCTAAACCTTCAGGGTTACAATTAGTATTAATTAAAACAAAGAGTGGAATATGTAAAATTAAAGCTTCAGCAATAGCATTGTGTTCAGTCTTAGGATCAACAACAACCATAGCATCAGGAATCTTTCTCATTTCCTTAATACCTTCTAAGTTAGAAGCTAATTTAGCTTGTTCTTTCTTTAACTTAATAGCTTCTTTCTTAGCCATAGTGTCATAAACACCATCCATTTCATATTGTTCTAAAGTCTTTAAACGTTTAGTTCTATTAGAAATAGTCTTAAAGTTAGTTAAAGTACCACCTAACCATCTCTTGTTTACATAGAAAGAACCAGATCTAATAGCTTCATCTTTAACAGCTTCGCTAGCAGCTTTCTTAGTACCAACAAATAAAACTTTGCCACCTTTAGTAACAATATCTTTTAAAAGCTTGTAATCTTCAGTAATGTTAGCAACAGTCTTATCAAGATTAATAATGTGAATACCATTTCTAGTATTGAAAATATATGGTTTGAATCTAGCATCCCATCTTCTAGTCATATGACCAAAGTGAGCACCAACATCTAATAATTCCTTAACAGTGACAATAGGAGCGTTAGGATCATGAATAACGCTAGCCATTTCAGGACTTACAGTTTCTTGCTGAGTTTCGGTTTTAGTTTCCGCGGTTTCAGCTACCTTCTTTTCTTCTTCACCCATAGTGAACCTCCATTTGTTAAACCTCCATCATTTCTAAAATTTGGCCCAATTAATAACAGGAATTAACTAATAATGTAAAAGTGTAAATGTTAATAAATAATAAAATTTAGTTAATTACCTCAACATCTAAGTAAGCTTTAAAAGGACTAGCCAAATAAATCCATGATGTGCGTATTTGCATGAAAAAAATACATGCCTTTATAAAATATCACAATTGATATATATAATCAAGAATATAGACTATTATATATATAAACAATATATTAATTTCTACCTTTTAAATCATTAATATTAGGACTTTGATTATACCATTTAGCTAAACTTGGATTTAAAGTTAAATAAGACCAATCATTAAATCCTAAAAGACCAAAAGCAGCTCTTCCCATTCCAATAAGCATAGAATCAATTTTAGCCTGAGTATTATTTATATCAGTATATGGTGAACTTTTATCTAAAGTATAAGCGTAAGGGTTTAAAGAAAATTCCTCATTAAAATATGAATTATCATAGAAAATATCAGTAGTATTTAATCCACCACCCATTTTAAAAACAGGATTATTAATGTATTTTTTATCTCCATCAGTTTTTAAAATCTTTTCATAATCTTGCTTAATAATTTCTTTTAAAGGAAGATAGTCGTCAGTAGTAACATTGACAGATCCAACACCACCATGTAAATCAATAAATGCCTCTATATCTTGGAAAATTAAAGAAGAATAATCTAAGGAATCAAAATCTTTCCAATTATAGAATCTTGTATCACCAGTAATTGTAATTTTACTTGGATAAGAACTTAATGCAAGTTTAGAAGGATAAAGATTCTCAGAATAAATTGCTAAAATTACCATCGCAATATCCATATTATTTTCTAAATAACTTCCTTGATAATAAGTGTCAGCAGATATTGAAGCAATGCCGCTATTATAAAAGAAAGTATTATTAATATTTACACTGCCTTTATAGTTCTTACTACCATCTGAATTATAAAAACCACTATCGTTAAATAAAGCGCTTTGTAAAGCTTTCTGATTATTTAAGTAATCTTGCTTAGAAAATGGGGTAGGATTAAGTCCAATAAATTGGTATCCTGCTGTATTAGAAAAGGTCGCATAAGTTAAAATACTTTCTGCTTTATAGCTTGTTAACTCATCAAAATCTTTAACGCGAGCAATATAATCATTAACTGTTGATTCTTTAGTTTCATTTCCTTGTTTATAAGTAATTTTTTTATTTAAATCAACTCTATTATATTCATTAGTCCCAGTTCTAACTAAAAACTCATAGGCATTAGAAAGTAAACAATTATCTATATTAAAATTCATAGAAGAATATGAGCGAATAACATTTCTACCATTAGAAACTAAAGAATTCTTTAATGCAATATTATCTCCATCAACTTCCATTATAGTACCTGTGTATTTTAAGTTTTCCATATTGTTACCAAAATCACAGCCCTTAAAATTTACACCTTCTAATAAGATATTATTTCCCTTAATATAAAAAGCAGAATTATCTTGTCCATACAAACCAAAAACAGGCAAATTAACATTTGGATTTAAATCAGTTTCAATTGTTTTAGGAGCTCCTATAGCCATAAACATATTAGGACCTCTAAATAAATCATCATTAGTTAAAACAGGCACAATATTTTTTTCACCATTAACAGTTACTTCTTTTTCACCTGATGGATAGACTAAATCATGAGTATTAATAACAAATCCATTACCATAAAAATCTTTACTGATTTTAATACCAGAATAAATATTAGTTTTAACAGGATAATCTGGATAAGTTTTGTTATATAAATCTAAATATTCTATATTAAAAGTTGAATCATGAATACAAATTTCATTTTGGAAATTAAACTTCTTAGTTTCAAAATCAAAATTACCAAAAAGTTCAGTATTCTTAAGACTTTTCTTAACATATTTATCATCTTTAATATCATAAAGATTATTTAATGACTCTAAATTATTTCTTAAAATAGCAACTTCACCTTCACTAGATAAGTTAGTAGCTAACAATAAATCATTATAATTATAAATATTTACACCATCTATAATATTAAATTCATATTCACCTTTAGTAGATTCACTAGTAGAATAAGGATAAGAATACCTAATATTAGCCTTACCAAAACCAGTATAATTTAATACATTATTAGCTAAATCAATACTTAAATTATCAGATAAATTAAATTCAATAGTATCTTTAGTAATTTTATCATTACCATAAATTTCTAAGGAAAAAGGAAAATTTGATTTGACCTTTTTATCATCCTTGAAATCATAAAAACCTACATACTTATTATCAGTAATACCACTTTGAGAAAATTCTTTAATAGGATTAAAAATAATCGCGCCATCATTTCCATAAACAGTTGCTAAAAAGCTTTTAGAAACATTACCCTTTTCATTTGAACAAGTAACCTTAGTTTTTCCTTCAGATAATAATTCTAAATAATACGAATCACCAATTTTGCTAATTGTAGCAATTTCTGGATTAGAGCTAAACCAAACTAATGAATTATTACTTCCTAATGGATACTTTTCATTATATGAATAACTAGATTCTAATTTAATTTTCCCAGCTTTTAAAGAAAAAGCTTCATTATCTTTATAATTCCAATTAATACTAGAAATATCCTGTTCATTATTTTTAATAATAACAGTAGCAGTTACAAAAGCAAAAATAGAAATAACAAATGGAATAGTTAATAAAAATGGGATAATACTCTTTTTCATCATTGACCTCCAAACTCAATAAAAGCTTTAGTTAAACGGCTTTTTATCTTAATTAAATACATTCCTAATAAAGCAATTTCTAAAAATAAAACAACTAAATAAAATACAATATCAGTTGGAATAGATAATTTAGGAATCAAAGTAAACAAAACACCAATAAAAACAAAAATTAAAGGCAAAATTAAACTAGTAAAAGTACCAACAAAATCACTAACTTTAGACTTAACATCCGAAATAGTTGAAGTAATAAATAAAACACTTAAACCTATCAAACCTATAAAAAGTAAAAATAACATTGCATAATAAGAAATCAAATTAGTTACAAGCAAAACTAAAACAGTAATAAAATAAGACAAAATAGAAAAACAATAAGGTACTAACATCTTAAAACATATTTGCTTAAGTGGACTTATTGGTAACGACTTAATAAGCTTTAAAGTATTTATTTCCTTTTTTAAAGAAGCTGAAGAATTTGAGTTAAAAATAAGTATAAAAATTAAAATCAAAAAAGTATCTAAAGCAGAAATAAAATTAGGATACAAACTTTTAATATAAGTTAAATTACCAGTGGAAAAAATTAAATGAATAGATGAAATAACAAGATAAATTAAGAATGGTTGAATACAAACTAAGAAAACGAAAGAAAAGACACCTTCATCATTTTTGAAAGTTAAACTTAATTCCTTCTTAACTAAAGCAATAGACTGAGAATTCACTCTAGATTTCCTTTTAAATAAAACAATTTCTTGTTTACTATTTTCACCACTATATAAATAATGTTTATAAAAATAATAAAAGCATAATATAGAAATTGAAAACAAAGAGAAAATAAAAATTAGTAGCATTACCAAATTAAAAATAACATTTTCCCTAACCATTAAATCCATCATAAAATTAATTGGAAATAAAGAACTAGAAAGATTATTAAGATACTCAATATTATTAATAGTAAATAAATTATCTAAATTAGTAGAGCGAACAACTGAAATAAAAAAATCTAAAATAACAGAATAAAAATAAGTAAGTAAAAAACCTAAACCTAAAGTCAAAACAACTAAAACAACAGGTAATCTTTTTAAATTCTCATAAATATATTTATAAGGCATAACTAAAAGAAGACTTATAAAAGAAATAATTAAAGAAGAAAAAATAATATTAACAAAAGCTAGAAAATAATATGATACCTGATAATTATTAAAGTAAGCTTGTAAAAACAAAAAAGGATAAATAGCTACTATTGAAATTAAAAATATTCTTAAAGTATTAAATAAAACTTTTGAAAAAATAATAGAAGAAACAGAAATAGGTTTACTTCCCAATATTATTCTTTCTTTTTTATTACCGAAAAATATCTTGTAATACTTAACTATTGAATATAAAATCAAAAAAATGCAAAAACAAAAATAATAAATGCTAATTAATGAAGAAAATAAACCAACAATATTTCCTATTTTATTATGAAGTTGAATAAACAAATAAGTTTCTAAAAATATAATAAAAGCTAGAGAAACTGAAAATGATAAAATCTTTAACAAACGCTTAGATAATTTAAGATTAATAAGATTAAAACTATCAAACTCTCTAACAAATAAATCACTAAGCATTTTTAGCCCCCACTACTTCAAAGAATTTATCCTCAAGAGTATTTCTAAGATTTGGATCATCTTCTAAATTTAAAATACATTTTATAACACCATCATTAATAATTGCGACTCTACTAGCTAGTTTAGAAACTAAATCAATATTATGAGAAGCAATAAAAATACAATTACCTTGGTTTACATAATCTTTCATCAATTTTTTAAAAAATATTAAAGTTAAAGCA
Organism: Caryophanales bacterium UBA6879; assembly: GCA_002449135.1. Taxonomy (GTDB): domain Bacteria; phylum Bacillota_I; class Bacilli_A; order RFN20; family CAG-288; genus Scatoplasma. The sequence continues at coordinate 65,686 of DKCH01000057.1, forward strand.
TCAAGTCCTAAAGTTGGTTCATCCATTATCCAAACTTTAGGATTATGAATCAAAGAAGCCATTATACATAGCTTTTGTTTCATACCTAATGAATATTCTTTTATTACTCTATTAAGATCCATATAAGGTAATCCTAAATTCTTAGATAAGCTTTCAAGTCTTTTTTCAAAATCATCTTCAGAAACCTTATAAACAGAAGCAATAAATTCCAAATAAGATAAACCTGACATATCTTCATAAACAGTTGGTTCACTATTTAAATATGAAAATGAACTTTTTGCTTCTATTGGTTGTTCTTTTATATCAAAACCATTGATTATTACTTTTCCAGTATTAAAAGATTTTACACCAGTTATACAATCTATTAAAGTCGATTTTCCAGCACCATTTTTACCTAAATAAGCAAATATTTCACCGCTTTTAACAATTAAAGAAACTCCTTTAATTACTTCTATTTTCCCATCGTAAGACTTATGTAAATCCTTTATCTCAATTAAATTATCTATTTCCATATTAAGTTCCTCTTATTTCATTTTCCAAGTTTTAGAATTTGAATCAAAAATGAATGAATAATTATTTACATGGTTAGCACCATTATTAGTATCATCTCTTACCCCTTCACCTCTAAATTTAAGTAAAGAATATGTTCCATCTTCTTGCTTTGGAATAAATGCCCCTTGGAAATAAATATAGCTTTTACCATTTATTGAATTAAATTCGTGAGTATTATTGTTATAAGTTCCTTCAATAAAACTTCCACTTAAAGAATCAGCCTTATTTAAATCATTAGCTTTATAAATATTATCTATATCTTCATTATCGTAAATAAATGCATATTGTTTACCATCCTTACTAGAAATTACACCAGTAATTGAATCAAAAGTCATTTCTCTATTATCAAAAGCATCCTGATTATTAGAATCTTTAGTTTTTATTATAACTTTTCCATTAGAAATTAAAGGTAATGCATTAAACTCAGATATATTTAATCTGCGATTTTTACCATTTCCAAAAATTATATTTGCCACATTACTATCCAATGTTCTATTTGGCCCACTTAAAGCAGTTGAAGAGAACAAATCTAAATGGGATTGATTTACTAGATTTTTTAATACTTTGATATTTTTAAAATTAATATTACCAGATAATCTATAATTATGATTAAAATTATTGTTATTTGAATTTACAAAAAATAATTCACCTTCAAAATCACAAAATGCCTCTCTTTTATCAATACTATTCCAATATTTATCACTTTGACTTTCTAAATACATTCTGTTTTCAGCATTATTTGATTTTGTTATGTCCCAAATATTACAATACTTTAATATTTGAGTGTGGTTATAAGCCCTATTTAAAAACATTAATCCACCAACAGATTGATATTTTTTTTCATCTATAAGATGGTTGTTAAACATAATCTTTACATTCATGCTTGGCATTGTTAAGATATCACTTATTCCTAAATTTATCTTGCTATATTTATCAACAAATAAATAAGTATTATTCATAAAAACTAATAACTGATTTAAATTAAAGCTAGATTTATATAAATAAAATGAATAAAAAGGTGGTATATAAAAAAGATATTTTTTAGAGGTAAAATTCATCTCACCCCTTAAATTAAATTTTATGTTCCAATTTTCAAAATAAATTTTAGCATTAAAAGCTTTATATGTGACTTTTTGATTTAGCAAATAATTACCAATAAAATTTTCTTGAAGACTAGAATCAACAGAAAAATTTCTTTCAATATATGAATCTTCTTCATTTAATTTTGTTTTAATTAAAGTATTATCTAAATTGGTTGAAATTAAATTAATATCGCTAACAACTTGTCCAGATCCACCTAAAGAAATTCTTAGATGCCCTATAAGACTAGATTGATTTTTTAAAACAATATTAGCTTGTAAATAAGGCATAAAATACAAATTAAATAATGGAGTATTATTAAAATATGCTTCTGGCATACTATCCTCATGATACATATCTAAAATAGCAAAAGGAGTTTTTAGACTAGAATTATCAGTTAAAATAATTTTCCCTCCACCAATAGAATCAGTAATTAAACCATAACTATCTAAAACTGAGTTGTTTGTCAAAATCAAATCATGTCCTTTTAAATCTAAAGTAGCATAGTTAGTAACAATATAACCTTGAGCATGAACTTGTCCAAAATTTTTAGAGTTACTACCCCATGATTGAGAACCTGTTATACCACCAATACTTAAGTTGCCATTTAAAATAACATCATTTTCCAATTGAATTTTTGCTTCTTCTTTATTATTTGTATCTAATTTTATTGTCCAATCAGAAACTGAAAAACCATTACCTGAACTAGAATTATTTAAAACTTTTTTATTATCATTATCACTTACTTTTTTCTCTAAGTTTCCTGAATAACCTAAACTAGTTAAATTACTTACATCAGTTAAATTAGTTGGCACTTCACTACTTCCCACAAAAGTCAAATTAGAATTAACCTTAATATCATCTTTCCCTAAAATAAGATTTTCACTTTTCCATTCTATATAATTACTACCATCAATATATTTAGGAGCATTTCTTAAACTTAAATCACTTCCTTTTTCAACATATTCAGTTTTTAATATTTGATTATTATATTTGTATTCAACTTTTAACTTATTAGTATTATTATCGTGAATATCTAATTTATTATCATTATTAACAACAACAAAAGAAGAATAAGAAATAGATATCGTAGAAAATAAAACAATTAAGGCTTTAAAAATTTTAAACTTTTTCATATTTCTACCTCACTACTAACAAAATCAAAAGCTAAAGTAAATTTCCCAAGTAATAAAGAATCAATTTTAAGAAAATCAATATTAAAATTAATAGTTTCAATATTATTTTCAACTAAATTTAAAAAGTAAGATGAATCAAATAATTCAGCTGATTTTATAGGTAAACTTAATGTAACTGAATTATTAGTATATTTTTTAATATCATAAAATATTATAGATTTACCATTAATATTAGTTAAACTAAAACATTTAGCATCATATAAGCTACTATCTTTAAAAATATCGTTATCTTTAGTAATAGTAATTTTAAAATATTTAAATTGATCAGCTTCTTGCTTTTGATTTTCTTCACTATTAAATTTTGTTTTGTCAAATTCAAAAGTAACATTCAGCTCTTTATTAATAGGATTATTACCATCTTTTTCAATTCCACTATACTCTTTAAGAGTTAAAAAGGAATAACCATTATTATTTGAAATAATATTTACATCTTCAATATTTGGATTTATTTCTGTGCCTTGATAATCCATTACAAAAGCAGCAAAAGTTACACTGCAACTTAATATAGTAATAAAGGATAAAGAAAATAAAAGTATTCTACTCCTTTTCATTTTTTACTCCTTTTTTACATATTTTAACTATTAAATAAGTTACTATCCCTATTAAAAACAAAATAACTGTAGGGATTAAAGCCAACAAAATAACTTCACCAACAAATTTTAATGTAATTAAATAAGCATCATTCTTTAATGGTAAATATAAAATTGAACCTATTCCAAAAGAGAAGAACAAACAATAAGCAATTAAACACAAAATAGTAGTTATCCAAAAAGGACTTAAAATGTTAGTTCCTTCTTTTTTCGCTTCTATTTTTATAAAAATAAAACCAGCTATAAAAATCGCTAAATATATTAAAATCAAACTTAAGAAAGCATAACTAGCACCATTTAAAGTAAATAATTCAAGACCTAAACTTCTAACAATACTAACAAAAAAGTGATTTTCAAGTTGATCATAATATGAAGCATTTAAGCCAAAAGAAACTAAAATTGAAAAGATAACAAAAACTAAACTAATTGAAATTAATAAAAGATTTTTTCTATTTAAAACATCTTTCATTTAGTCACCTCCGTCTTTTTTAATCTTGCTCTTTTCTCTTTTTCAATTAAGCTTTCTTCCACTGAGTAAGCTATATAAGAGGAAAAAATTAGACTAACCGCAAGGATTCCATAATTAGATCTTAAGTAAAAAACAACAAATCCTAGATAAGGTATTCTAAAATTAGAATATTTTCCATTAATCATTTCTAAATTAACTTTTATAGGATCAACTTGGTCATTAGCATCACCTTTTAAAATCAAATAATCATCATGTATTTCTACTATTCTATGAATAATATTTATTTCATTAGATTTATAAGAAACAATATCATAAAGTTTAAGATCTTCTAAGGAATTAACCTTTGTTAAAAACACAACATCATATTTATAAAGTCTATTATTTAAGTTATTTTCGTCTATATATTTATTTTGCTTATTAACACTAGCCATAGAATTAGAAGCAATAGTTGTAAATTGGAATGGCGCTTTATAAGAAGAAGTAATTCTACTTAATAAAGAGAATCCAAACAAAACAATAACAATTCCAACTACAACATAATTAATTATGGATAAGACAATATCAAAAATAGACTTTTTTTCTTCTTTTTTAGATTCTAAAGAAATCTCATTATCCAATTCGCCTTTTTTTATTAAACTTTTTTCTTTAATAAAAGAATAAATCAAATAAGTAATAAAACAAATAAAGAGAAAAACAAAGATTCCAAATAAAATCCAAAAAATACTATCCATTACTATGCATTAGTAGCATTAACAGATAATGTGATATTAGTATTAGCTGCACTATCTTTTAAACTATTTAAACTAGTTTCCATATCTTTATTAGAAACACTAGCACCACCTTTTCCTTCTTCGTAATATTCAGAAGGATTAATTCCACCAAAAGCTGTTCCCCAACTAAAAGCAACCTCTTTAGTAATAGTTGTAACAGCATTACTACCTTCACCGGTAACAGACCAAGTAGCTTCTTTAGCTACAGAAACATTTTTAAAATCTAAAAACTTTAAAGTAAATAAATCATCTTTTCCATTAGCATCTTTTTTACTAGCTTTAGCAGAAATATCAATTCTATTAAATAAAGAAGTGTCACCTGTAACAGAAATATTTAATGTTAAGTTTAAATTTTCACTACTAGACTTATCTTGATATTGTAAGCGTCCTTCTTTATCAGTTGCTTTTGGCTCTAAAGAAAGTTTGTTATTATTAGCAATACTAACAGTTACATCTAAGGCTTTGTTAGAAACGCCTTCGGCAGAAACTGCAGGATTAACTGTACCAGGGTTATTACCACCACCAGTAATAACAAAAGCAGCATAAGTGGTAGTTATTACAGCACATAGGCCTAAAACTAAACCACTTGTTAAAAAAAACTTTTTATGATTTCTTTTTGTAAACGACATTTTGTCCTCCTATATCATTATTTACATTTATAATGTATCAAAAAAAAAAAAAAAAACACTTTATTTCAAGTAAATAAAATTATAAAACAATAAAATAGTCCATTTAAAAGGACAAATACAATGATGTATAATAAAAAAGTATGAAAAGCGGTTACAATATTTCTATTTGGGATTTTTTACACAAATTACCTGCCGGAACAATGTTTGTCCCTTTAATAATATCTTCTATAATAACTACAATATGTTTACATTGTGGTTTGAATCAAAGTCTATGGGATTACTTAGGAAGTCCTACTAAAGACCTCTTTGGCTCTAATGGAATAATGTTTTCTACTGGTCTAATGCTTTTTGTTACTGGTACCATGCTAAAAATAAATGATTTTGTAAAAATGGCACAAAGAGGACTATGGGTAACCTTAATAAGACTTATACCTGCATATATTTTTTGTTTCCTTATTTATTATTTTTGTGGCTTAAATGGATTTTTAGGATTAAACTTTGTTCTTTTAGTTTCGCTATTAGTATGTATCAACGCTTCAATGTATGTAGCAGTAGTAGAGCCTTATGCAGATACTATTGATAAAGCATTACTACCTTTACTTTGCTTAACCTCAGTTCCTCTTTTACCTTTTATTTTTATTTCTTCTTTTGGAGAAGGAGAAAGCAATTTACTTAGTAAAATTTTACAAATCATTTCATTATTATTACCTTTCTTATTAGGTTTCATATTAGGTAATTTAGATTCTAAAATTAGAACCATATTTAAAGATGGAAACACAATACTACTTCCATTTATTGGTTTTCAATTTGGAAGTAACATTGATTTAGTACAAGCTTTTAACATAAATGTTTTATTAAGTGGACTTTTAGCTCTGTTAATTTTTTATTTTTTTAACTTATTACCATTTTTATTTGAACGTTTTATTTTAAAAAGAACACCATATATATCAACTGCCTCTTCTTCACTAGCGGGCTTAGGCCTAGCAGTACCAAATATGTTTATTACTTATACTTTTAATGGTGAAAGTTTTTCTAACTTACTAACACAAAGCCTAGCAATTTTAGCCTTTGTTTTACTAATGAGTAATATGCTAGCACCTTTATTTACTAGCTTAACAATAAAATTAGGAGCAAAATACGACAACAAAATCTTTTTAAAAACCTTTAAAGACAACAAAGAAATTTTAGAAAAATATAATAAAAAATAACTATTAATATAAAAATAGTTAGTAACAAATACTAACCATTAAGTTTATTCAATTCCTTTTGTTCCAAAATCAACTTGATGAACAACATTTTCACCTAATAAAGTCTTTACAATAAGTTCAGCTAATTCATAAGTAAAATACATGCTTCTTCCAGTAAAAAGATGCCCATCCTGAATAGCACCACCCTTAAACTTAATTCCTTTACCATATTCAAAACCAGGAAAACATGTAAAATTCTTATGATCTAATAATCCCATTTTACCTAAAATAGAAGGTGCAGCACAAATAGCAGCAATATATTTATTTTCTTTAACAAAATAATTAATAACTTCCTTAACTTTATCTGATTTATCTAAATTATCTACACCAACTTTACCACCAGGTAAATAAACTAAATCATATTTAGAATAATCAAATCCATCTAACAAATAATTAGCTTCAACCTTAACATGAGAAGAAGAAGTAACTATTAAGCTATGTGAAATAGAAACTAAACTAGTTTCTACTCCTGCTCTACGCATATAATCTTGAAAAACTAAAGCCTCACATTGTTCAAAACCATCAGCTAATAAAATTAATACTTTCATAATAAAAACTCCTTCAAAGATATTGTAGCGACTTTTTAAAATAAATTAGGATATTTATCAAT
>DKCH01000007.1:0-847 GCA_002449135.1 Caryophanales bacterium UBA6879
ATGGTAAAGATGTAATTGTCTCTGATTATTTATTACCAAGTAATGAAGTTTTTTCCTCCTATATGATTGATAGCAATTCTCAAATTGTTAGTTGGGAAGATGCAAAGTTTTATGATGGTTTTTCTTTACTTAGTCCTAATGATTTCACTTTAGATAATAAGGGTAATTATGTTATTGATTTTTCAAAGATTGATGATGCTGAAGAAGGAAATAGACTTTCTACTGCTAAAATTGCTCTTTCAAGACAACTTTATGGTAAAGCAGCATTAAAACTTGATAATTTAGTTTTGAAATTTAATGATAATAATATCACTTCTTTTTCTGCTGAATATGAACCTGAAGATCTTTTTGGAATGGGAACAGGAACTATTACTGTTACTGGTGATTTTACTGCTCTTGGTTCTAATGTTAAGTTTGATACTATTGAAAAAGTTGATAGAAAAGAGGATAAGATTTTTGAGCAAAAAATTTCTCAATTAAAAAACAGTTCATTTACTAGTGAAGAAGTTTATAAAAGAACAGATTTTGGTGATCAATATAAATATAATTCTACATTTTCTAAAGAAGATTTTACTTATCAGTATTATTACGGTGATGAGCTCGTTGATGATTATGGATATTATCAAAGTAGCGATAATATGATTCAAGGGGTAAATAAAATCAATAATGATTATTATTTGGATCAGGATCCTTATAATGGTACACTTTCTTCTCTTTTACCTTCTTTTGAAGTTTCTAGTGTCTTTTTTAATTATGATAACAAAACTGATTCTTATTCTTTAATGGATAATTATGAATGTCGATTAATTGATGCAAGTTATTTTTCTACTTTTTATAAGGATGAAAG
>DKCH01000007.1:963-4568 GCA_002449135.1 Caryophanales bacterium UBA6879
TAGATATTACTTTTTCTAATATTGGTTCTACTAGTAAAAAAATTATTAATACTAAAAATGATTTATCTGGCTTAAAATGGACTGATTTATTAGCAAGGCATACAAAAAGTTTAAATGTTGCTTTAAGTAATGATTATTTAAAGAGTGCAGATTATTTAAATTATCTTCCATTAGTGGGTAATAAGTATAGTAATGCATATATTGAAACTGAGTCTTCTAGACATGAAACTCAAGTTTCTATTAGCTGTAAAACTGATGCTGAAGCTGGTGGGTTAGTAAATGATTATGCAGCTAAATTAAAAAGCGATTTAGGTTTTACTATTGATTCAGATAAAGTTAAAGCAAATAACGCTAATGAAGATGGCACTACTTCAGTAAAAGGAATGTATAAATACTATTTGAAAAAAGACATTACAATTGATGGAAATAGTGATACAATGTATTTAACAGTTTGGAATTATGTTGGTTTATTTGATACCCATACATTCTATATTTATGTGACTTTAAAAAGTAACTTAGTTGTAAAGGAGTAAAATAATGAAAAAATTTAATAAGGTATTTTTATGCTTAATGTCAATTTCTGCTTTAGTAGGTTGTGCTTCTGATAAAACATCAACTATTGTCAGTTCTACAAATAGTTCTACCTCTACAAGTAGTGAATCTAGTCAGGATGTTTCTTTAAGTAGTCCTTCAAGTAGTCAATCTAGTAGTGAAAGCTCAAGTGAAAATATCCAACCAGAGTCAATTCAAATTAAAAACAAAGAAAATGTTTTAGCCTTAGGTGAAGTATTAGAACTTAATGTAGAAGTTTTACCTTCAACTGTAAGTCAAGAATTTGAAGTTTCTTTATCTGATGATACTTATTTAAGTGTTGAAGGAAATAAAATAACTGCTAATAGAGTTTCTAATGGTGTAAAAACTACAGTTACTGTTAAAACAGCTAACAATAAAAGTGATTCATTTGATATTGAAGTAGTTCAACCTCTTGATAAAGGTGTTTCAACCTTAAAGTCTTTGTTGAATAATTCTTTAGAACGCGAAAAAACTGAAATTAAAACTGCTAACTTTAAAGTTGATGTTACTGGTTATTATGATGGAAAACCAAGTACTAGCTCATCATATAAGCAAGATCAATCATTTACAATTTATAGTGATAATAAGAGTGAATCCATTTATCAATTAGGAAGTACTTCTTTAACAAATTATTTAAAAGTTACTAGACAAGTTGGAAGTGATGGAAAGTTTTATTCTATTGGATATGATGATAAAGGAAGTGTTAATAGTTATTCTTCTTTAACTGGATTTGATACTAATGAAAATGCAAGAGTATTACCAGGATTGATTCCAAATTTAGCAAATTCTTTTTCTACTGTTTATATTTCTAATTTAGTCTTTGGTGGTTCTAAGTATGTTATTGATAAATTATTAGATGATTCTTACAATTTTGGTGTTGGAGATAAGATTGGTGTTCAATCTACTTTTTCTAAAGAAAATAATTCTTATACTTTAACTTTACCTAAGCAAACTATAGGTTCTAATACATATGAAGAACAACTAACTGTTAACTTTTCAGATGATGGTTTATTAACTTCATTTGTTAACGTCTATAAATCTTATAAAAATGATGTTTTAAGTCAAGAAAAACACTTAGAATATACTCAAGTTGGTGGTCAAAGAGAACAAGCTGGTGAAGATTTTGTTAAACCTGAAACATATTTTTATACTGATTTTGATGCATCATTTGGTACTAGTAGTTATAGTAGTACAAGCTTAAGTGAATTTGAAGTTGGAAAAACTGCTGCATTAATAGTGAAAAATAAAAAGCCTACTAATGTTATAAGTAAATTTGATGCCATTAAAATTACTAAAGTTGAACCAAACGATGCTGCTACTATTTCTACTGATGGTCAAAAACTAACTGTTAAAAAGGCTAGTGATAATGTTAAAGTAACTGTTCAAAGTAAAAATGTTACAAAAGAAGTTAATTTAAAATTTAAAGAACATCAAGTTACACCATTAACTTCTTTAAAGTTTACTAGTGGCTCAGATACTAGTTTATTTAGTACTTATGCTTTAGGAGCTGAATATACTTTTACTGTTGATTATTTACCTAAAGTTGATAAAGAGGATTTAAAGTTAACTGTCACTTCATCTGATACTAGTATTGTTACAGTTACTAAGGATACATATTATGCTAATAAATTTAAATTAAAAGGTCTTAAAGCTGGAAAAGTTACTATTACTGTTAAAGATGATTTTAATAATGTTACTCCGATAACTAAAGAAGTAACATTCTCTGAAGCGACAGATGATAATTATGCTACTAGATTTTCTAGCTTAAAATACACCATAAATAATGGTGGTTCTAATTTAAAAATAACCAAAGATGATAATGTAAATTCAGGTAGTATTTCATTTAAATATAATAATGAAACTTTATCTGCTAATTGGTCTATTACTGGTTGGAAAGCTAATAAGCTAAATAGCTTTAATTTAACAAATCCTACTAATTCAAATAATGGTTCTACATTGATTTCTAAAATCATCACTACTTATTCTGCAAAATATGATGTTAATCATATTAGTATTCAATTAAATATAAATACTGAAGATGATGAAGGTGATGAAGTACCAGTTACTATAGATTTATTTGCTGAATAGTTAATTTATTAATTGTTTTATAAGTCGATTTTCTTTATGAAGATCGACTTTTTAAATGCTTGATATTAAGTATTGTTAATATCTTAATTTCTAAATAAAGAATAAAAAGATATAAATACTTCAAGTTTGGAAAAATAGTGAGAAAAATATGATTTTAAAATCAAATAATTATGTAAATGTTATTTAGCAAATATGTTTTTTCAAATTGTTTAATAAAAACGTTGATTTGCATAAATCTCATTTCATTTTGTTTAAATTAGTTAATTTAGATAATTTTTCATTTACCCATCGAAAATCTATTTTTTTATAGAATTCTATATTTTTTGCAAATACAAGAAAGAAAAAATGATTTCTTAAGACTTAATTATTTTAAAATTTCAGCGCTTATTAAAAAAGTCAAGATATGGACGATATTTAAGAACTTCACAAGTTCTTATAGAACATATATTCTAACTAACAGAAATTTGTAATTCCTTATTTTCTATACTTTTTTATAAGCATAATGATATATTTAGTAAATTAAAATACACATATAAAACTAAATAAAAAGACCTCGAATTAGTACGAGATCTATCTTGTATATCAGCCTTTCACCCTTCTTTTAGGAAACTTTGCTGTAAACTTGAATCCTTACATAAGTGTGGTGAGTGTTTTTATAGACTTCTGATGGCGGAGTATAAGGGATTTGAACCCTTGCAGGGTTGCCCCTCTGCTAGTTTTCGAAACTAGTCCCTTCAGCCTCTTGGGTAATACTCCGGCTTATTAATTTTATCATTGTTAATAATTATTTAGTAGTATTTCAATTTGGCTTTTTTATTCTTTAGATATATAATAAATTGCGTTATGAGTAATTTATTTGAAATAGTTAATTCTAATGAAAAAATATATGGAAAGTATATAGGTTATATATTTTTTTATCTTTTGATTGTCTTTTTAGTTTTTTT
>DKCH01000061.1:0-2936 GCA_002449135.1 Caryophanales bacterium UBA6879
TTTTTTATAAATATTTAAATGTTCTAATAAAGACTTAATTTTGCCTTTATTAATTTTTTTATTTGTAAAATATGAAGAAAGTTCCTTGTTTAATTCAATATCTTTCTTTCTTTCAAAAAATGAAAGAGAAAAATATTTGTCAGCTAAATTTTTAATTTCATCTTGATGTAAATAAATAGAAGTAGAATACTTACCAGCTTGCTTTTGTAAATCTATTGCATTCTTTACATATTCATCCAATTCTTTTCCTTTTGTTAAATAATATGGATCAGCAGGATTAATTTTACTTAGATACTGATATTTTTTTACAAAATAGATAGAATTTACTAATCTTCCCGCATCAAAAATAGTATTAATAGACTTAGTCTCAAAAACATTAGAAATATCATTAATAACTTGCACTAAATTATTTAAACTTTCTTCAAGATCAGAAACTTTTTCTTTTAATGCCACTTGTTCATAAGGTAGTAAGCTAGTTAAAGTAACACCATATAAAGGATGTTTTTCAATTTTACCAATTGAGTTAACTAAAGAAACAAACTCAGAAACAACTTCATATCTTTTGTTAAATTCTTCATTAGTCCAATTAGCTATGTTTTCAAAAGCAATCCTAGGTAATCTAGCATTACTTGCTTCAATTTTTTCTTTAACTTCTAAAGCTTCTCCATAAATATCTATTAATGAAAGAGAAGATTTATTTACTTCTTTTCTAAGAAGGAGCAAATATTTATCAATATCATCTTTACTATCTTCATATTTTTTATTTAATTGCGCATCATCCTCTATATTAACATCACCTAAATTTAGAGTTTTTTCTATTGATTTTAAAACATCTTTCTTATTTGTTTTCTGGGAATGTAATTCTAAGACTAAATCACCAAGACCAACATTTTCTAATCTTCTTTTAACTACATCTAAAGCAGCCTTTTTTTCAGAAACAAATAAAATGGATTTACCTAATAAAATAGATGAAGCAATAATATTAGTGATAGTTTGACTCTTACCTGTTCCAGGAGGTCCTTGAATGACCATATTTTTTCCTTTATTAATATCGAAAATAACTTTTCCTTGTGAAGAATCAGCATCAACAACATTATGAATATTCAAAGGATCCAAATCTTTTTCAACATCAATATTTTCAGTTAATTTATCATCGAAATCTGTTATAAACAATTTTTCTAAAATCTTATTATCAAGATTTTTATCATTATTAAGCCAAATTGATAGGTCTAAATCTTTATACATCAAGAATTTAGCATAAGAAAAGAAATCAAAGGCACCTTTAGTAAGTTCAACTTCCCATTGATCTTGATTTTTAATAGCTTCTAAAACAAAGCGAAAATATTTATCAACTTCCTTAATTTCATCATCTTCCTCATAATCAATATTAATATTAAAATCATTTTTTAATTTAGTTATCAAAGAAATATTAAGTCTAATTTCTTCACCAGAATAATCAATATAAAATTTATCACTATTTTCTTGTTTATAAATATCAACAGGAATCAATATTAATGGAGAACGATAAAAAATATCATCACTATTATCTTTCCACTTTAAAAAACCTAAAGCTAAAAATAAAATATTAGCACCTTTTTCTTCCAAATATAATTTAGCTTGACGATATGTTTTTAACAATTTCTTTTTTAATTCTTTTTCATCAATTAAAGAAACTAATTTAGAAGGATTAGTAGTAGGAATATTAGTAAAATAAACATGTTTTCCTTGATTTACTAAATAATCATAAATATCTGAACAATTTAAATCACTGAATTCCAAACCTGAAATTGCTCTTAATTTATAATTAAGCAAAGGATTACGAAAAGAAAGATCTAACAATTCTTTTCTACTTACTTCAAATCTATCTTCTATTTTTCCCATTTTAAAGCCTCAGTTTTAATTATAACTTTTTTATCAAATGTTTGAAAGAATAAAACTTATCTAAAGTAAACATTATTTGAATTGTTATATAAAATATTTTCTTTTTCTTTCTTAGTCAAATCATTACATTCAGCTATATAATTAATTAAATTAGAATAAGTTTCATCTTTTAAAGTAGATGGAAAATCACTACCAAATAATAAATGATTGTCACCTACAATCTTAATAGCCTCTTTTATATACTTAATAGATTGAGGATAAGGAAAAGCATCCGGAGCTAAATTATGAGTCAAAGCTGCTAAGTCAAAAAAGACATTTCTAAATTTTAATTTTTGTAAGCTTTCTTTTAAAATAATAAAATCGTTTATAGAACAAGCTAATAAATGACAAACCACAATTGTTAAATTTGGAAATGCTTGACATATTTTAACTAAATTATCAATTTGCCAAGAAACAGAATGACATTTACCAATATCAATAGTTAAAATACAATTATGATCATTTAAATATTTATATTCTTCCATCATCATTTCATTATTAATTTGAAAAGGAAGATGATTAGCCATAGTTCCAGAACCTGAGGATAATTCAAACTTACAAACTTTTATTTTCAATTCTTCAAAAAAATGTTTTTTAATGGCTTCTTTCTTAAAAGAAAAAGGATCATAACTAACAGCAACCTTAAAACGGGTGGGATATTTTAAATAAGCATCATAAGAATACAAGTTTTGAAATCCCCACCAATTTCCTTGTAATAAAACAGCTTTTTCAACATTATTTTCATCCATTTTTTTTAACAAGTCTTCACAAGTAACATATCCTTTTTGATATTCTAAAGGTAGCATTTGAAATTCTCTACCTGTAGCGTATCTTGCTTTTCCTTTTGATGTATATCTTAGTTCACCTTCTGAACCAATTCCGGCAATAACTTGAACTAAATGAGCATGGGCATCAATAACTTTGTACATTATATTAATTCCTTTCATTTTTATTATATTATTTATGTTGTTTAATGTTAAAATAAAAAAGAAAGACGTTATTAAAAATGAAAAAAA
>DKCH01000061.1:3018-3515 GCA_002449135.1 Caryophanales bacterium UBA6879
TTTTTTTGCTCTTTTGGAATATTTTTAACTGTAGTTAGTCTAATTAGTTTTATTTTTTTATTAGCAATTTACTTTGTATTAAATCAAAAATTTACAACCTGGTTTATTATAACTATCGTTATTTTTGTCATTTCACAGTGTCTAATTATTTCTACTAAAATTCTTCTAAATTTTTATAAAAAGAAAACTATTAATACCTATATCAATTTTTATAAAAGTTTTGAAAAACAAAATCCTTTAGTTTTACAAAATCAATATCAAATATTTGTAACTTTTGATAATAATAAACTAAATATTTATCAAGACTTGAATCTACTTACTTCTATTGACTTAAGGGAAATAACTTCTAGTAATTATATTGATGTCTGTAAAGAAAAAGAATTGAAAAAGTATTTAGGAAAAAGAAAAATACATAATAAAAGTGCCTATTTAGGTTATAAAATAAATTATAACAATACGAGTTTTATAATTATTATTAATTTATGTCTAACTAATGC
>DKCH01000002.1:0-37155 GCA_002449135.1 Caryophanales bacterium UBA6879
TAAAGCTTCATCTGCTTTAGTTACTAATATAGGTTTTAATAAAATAGATCCTATTCTTAATACTTCTACTAAGACATACATAGTTTCATCTAATAAATCTTTTTTATTAGGATCCTTAGCTAAAACCCAAGGAGTAGAATCTTGAATAAATTTATTACCTAAATCTAATAGTGACATAACATCACTAGCTCCTTTAGTAAGATTATAAATATCCATGTCAGCTTCATATGTTTTAATAGTTTCTTCTATGTTTTTATATAAAGTAATTGTAGCTAAATTAGATGGCTCTTTATATTGAGGAATCACACCATCATAATATTTCTTAATCATAGAAATAGTACGATTCAATAAATTACCATAATTATTTACTAAATCATTATTAATTCTTTCAATAAATTGTTTAGGAGTAAATGTACCATCTTCACCTATTTGTACTTCTCTAACCATATAATAACGTAAGGCATCTAAAGAATATCTTTCAATTAATGGTAATGGTGAAGGTGCATTACCTAAAGATTTAGAAAGTTTAACACCTGATCTAGTAAGTAATAAACCATGAATATAAATAGTATCTGGTAAGCGTAAACCTAAAGCCATTAATAATATTGGCCAATATATTGAATGGAATCTATTGATTTCTCTTCCGGCAAATTGAACAATTGTAGAATCTTTACCCCAAAACTTATTAAACAAAGTTTCATCATTAGAAAGATAACCTAAAGCAGAAATATAATTTAACAAAGCATCAATCCAAACATAAATTACCTGTTTAGGATCTTCTTTAATAGGAACACCCCAACTAAGTTCACTTCTAGTAATACATAAATCCTCTAAACCAGGTTTAATAAAAGTATTTAACATTTCATTTAATTTACCACCTGGTTCGAAATTAGGATGTGTTTTATAAAATTCAAGTAACTGAGGAACATACTTTTTACAATTTAAAAAATAAGCTTCTTGAGTTTCAGTATGTACTTCTCTACCACAATCTGGACATAAATGTTTTTCACCAACTTGAGAATCTGTCCAAAATGATTCACAAGAAGTACAATACCAACCTTTATATTCACCTAAATAAATATCACCTTGATTTAAAAGCTTAGTAAAAACCTTTTGAACAACTTCCATATGTTCTTTAGAGGTTGTACGTATAAACTTATTATATGAGATATCTAATTTTTTCCAGTTTTCTTGGAAATTTAAGTAAACATGATCAACAAACTCTTGAGGAGTCATATTATTTTTACTAGCATTCTTAGCAATTTTTTCACCATGTTCATCAGCGCCAGTTAAAAAGAAAACATCATTTCCCTTTAAGCGTTCATATCTAGCTAAAGTATCAGAAATTACTTCACAGTAAGCATGCCCAATATGTAAATTAGCTGATGCATAATAAATAGGGGTTGTAATATAAAAACATTTCTTTTCCATAAATTAAGTTCTCCTTAATATCAAAAAAATTATATCAAATTTAAGCTTAAAAGGCTTCTAAAGAAAAACATTAAAGATTAAAAGTATAATATTAACAAAAAATATTATATAGAATTAAAAAAAGCTCATAAGTTTAATAACTTAAGAGCTTACTAGCATAATTACTTAGCTTCTTTTTTACCGTACTTCTTATTGAAACGATCAATTCTACCATCAGAGACATTAGAACCAATCTTACCAGTGAAGAATGAGTGGCAATTAGAGCAAGTATCAACTCTAATTTCTTTTAAAACTGAACCAGTTTCAAAAGTAGTTCCACAGTTAACACAGGTAACCTTGCAACGGTGATATTCAGGATGAATTCCTTTTTTCATATAAAGTTCTCCTTTCACTTGGATTTTGCCAAGCTTTTAACTTGCGTAGCTATTATATAAAAAATTGGGTGATAAATTCAACTAAATTATTATATAATTAAGCGATTGGAGATTTTTATTTATGGAAAGAGAAACTTTTAAAGAAGATCGTATAGATGTCATATTATTATTATTAATCTTTTTATTCGGTTGGTTAGGTATTGATAAACTATATACATTAGGTTTTAAACAAGGTTGGAAATTATTTGTAATTAAATTCTTGGCTAACTTTATTTTTATCGGCGAACTTTGGAACATCTTAGATTTCATTATGGCTTTATTTAAAAGATATGAAGCTGATCCAAGAGAATATTTACAACAAATTGAAGATAATAATACAAAATCAAAACGCTAATTTTTTCTAATTAAGCTTAATTTGCCCTGATTTTCATTTATTAAATTTTTACTTATTAAATAATTTTTTGCTTGATAAAATAAAGAAATAAAGTCAATATTATTTTCTTCTAAGGATAAAATTCTAGAAATCCTTTTTATTAAAGTTACTTCACTTAAAAAAGTAAATGGTTCTAAATAAAGTAAAATACCATTAGCAATTTCATAAAAAGAAATAGATGATAAGTTTCTTAAATTTTGATTAGATTTTCTTAAAGGTGTTTTTTCAAGTTCATAATTATCTTTTAAATTATATAAAGGAATCATTGCATCAATTTCATCCAAAGTCATAAAATACTTAACTCTTTTTTGTTGTTCATATGAAAGATTATCAATTTTTTGTTCTTCTAATAACTTTTTTTGATCAAAAAAAGACAAATCATAAGTTAACATTTTAATACTTAAATCCTCATAAACTAAAAATGGAAGTAAATATAAATAACTAGTCTTTAAACGATACTTAATTAACAATAAATAATTTAAATCATTAAGTTCTTGAGAACTTAATTTAGTATCATTTTCAACTTTTAATATATATGATTTATTTTGATATTCAAAATAAAAAGGAACTGTTAAACTATTATCAATTTTCTTGTTAAGTTCTACTTTAATATTATTTCTTTTAAAAGCATTTAATATCTTTAATTTGATAAAAGAATCTAAGTAATCAAATTGTTTAAAAGTTTCCATGTCATATTCTAAAGAAAATTTAAAAGTAGGAACTATTTCAAAATTATTTTGCTTAGAAGAAATAAAAATAACCTTCTCCGCAAAAGTTAAAAGATAAAGTAAATCAAACTCATCAAAATCATAATCAAGATCAATAACTAATAAATCAAACTTATACTTTCTAAATACATATAAATCATTGATAGGCTTCAATTCTAATGGATATAAATGATAAATAAGATTAAAAGCCAAAGAAAAACTTCTTTCTTGAGAATAAAATAAAGAAGAATAATTTTCATACTTTAATCTTTCTAAAATCTGATTAAAAGAAGGAAACTCTAATTTTTCTTTACGATAAGAATTAAAAGATTCTATTACTGAAGATTCATAATTAAAGGCTTTTGTAAAATAAGAAGAAACTAATTCGTGATCAAGTTTATTTAAAGAATATAAATTATCTAAAACATTTTCTTTTTTAAAGATATTTAAAATAATTTCTTGATATAAACTTGCTAAATAATTATTGTCAAAATTTTTAAAGTTTCTATTTTCCTTACTCAAAAAATCTACACTTTTTTTCAAAAAAGGTGAGGCTTTTTTTAATAAAGAATTAAAAGAAATAGCTAAAGCAAAATTATCCTGATTCTCATTTAATAATTCACTTAAGAAATTATTAGTTTCTTCAAAAGTCCCATTTTTAAAATCAAACAATGATTTATCAAAAATAATCTCAAACTTACTTATTTCTTTTAAAATATCATTAGTCAATACATTGCTTTTTGATAAACATTCATTAAAAACATCTCTAAATTCTTTAGAAGAAAAATATAAGCTAGAAAATTCATTATTGTAATTTAATTCAGGATTATTTATTCTTACTTTTTTAAATTCTTCTAAAAAACTATTTATATTTAATAAATTATTTAAACCATCAATAGTCACTTCTTCATTATTAAAAACCTTTAATAAAGCTTCTTTATTAACTTTGATTTCACCTTCATTTAAATAATATTTGTCAATTAAAATTATTAATGTTTTATAAGTCTTTTTAAATGGAGTTATTTTAATAATAGATTTTAATTGTTTTTTTAATTCTCTTTCTAATTTTTTATTTTTTAAACTATCTAAAATATTTTTAAAATCAAAAGTCCAGATATCTTTTTTACAAGCTATATCAATAGAAAGTCTAATAGAAGCTTGTATACGATAATTCTCTATCAATTTATGAATAAGATCTAAAATTTCTTGAGAAAAATTAAAAGAAAAATACTTATTATCAAAAGGAAAATATTTTCTATAAATATCAAAATATTTAATATAATTTAAGTATTCATAAAGAGTATTAAAAGTTGAAAACTTCGTTAATTTAATCTGAGATTTATCTATTATTTTTTCTAATAGATTAAAATTTTCTTTTAATTTGTTAATAAAGGATTTAAAAATTGAATAATCTTCTTTTTTTACTATTGGATTAATTAAATAAAATTTATTATCGATTCTTTTATGATCTTGATAATAATTAGATTCCTTAATAAAATCAATAAAATCCAAATCTAATAAATAATAATTAAAAGTATAATCAAACACTTCATTAAATTTAAATATTTCCGTGCTTTTATCATAATATTTATAATAATTTAAAAATAACTCACTGTTATTTTCATCAAAAATTGAATGAATATTTTGTAAACTAAAATCTTTTTGCTGATATTCTTTTATTAAATCGTTAATTTCACTTTTCTTCAATTCTAAATCGTTTAAAGGAACAATATAAGGATCTTGTTTAAATTTTTCTAAACAAACAGTAACTAAAGAATCAGTAGAGGTTAAATCAAAAGGAGGAAAATAATAATCTAAATATTTCCTATTAAAGTATTCTTTAGCTTTTTTTATTTCATTATTGCTCTTTGTAACAAACAAAATATTTTGTTTTTTTAGTATATATTCATTAATAATATGTAATAAAAAGTTTTCTAAATAAATTTTATCTTTTTCTAAATTTAAAATAGAAGTGCTTTCCAATTGATTTAAAGCTTTTTTAATATATTCCGGTTCAAGATTACGCAAATTAAAATTCAAATTCTTATTTTCATTTTTCTTTTCTATGGTTTTAAAAACCTCATTTGAAGAATAATTAGTTGATTTAATAAAAGAATATAAAACATGCTTTCTCAGTTCCTTTTCAATATCTAAATTTACTAAAACCATATTTGAATCTAGAGCAAAATTAGTTTTACTTAGCAAAGTATTAGTTTCTTTTACGTATTTATCAATTCTAAAATCATAATCTTGATAAGTTAAATCAAGAGAATACATTTCATTAAATTCATCTATTAATCCATTATTAAAAATTGGACTTGGTGAAATAAGTTCTAATAAATATTCATTATCTTTTTTTATTATTTTTACTTTAAAAAATACTAAAGGAGCATTAATGATTTCTTTAATACCTTTTTTATTAAAATATAAAAAACAACAAGCTAAATACATACTATTAGAATTGCTTGCTTTTAAAAGATAATTCTCTTGTTCTAAAGGCTTAACATTAGTAGTGACTTCATTTGCTAATAAAACATTTTTAACTTTTAAAGTTATTTCTTGACGCGAATACTTTTCCTTTTTCTCAATAGGAAAATTTAAAAATGTTAAATCTTCATTATTTAAATCACTAGAAAAATAATTTATAAACCTTATTTTATTATGAACATTTAAAAGCTCTAATAACTGAGCCCAAGAAGAAGAAATAATATCTAAACAATAACTTCTAACACCTGAAAAATCACAAAGATATGATTCTTCTTTTTGACTCTTAATCTTTTTAATTAACTCTATAAGTTTTAGGCTTTCCATATCTACTTAATTATACCTTATAAACTATATTAGCTAGTAATTTAAAATGTGCTAAACTTAAGGAGTATGAAAACTAAATTAGTTAATTTTAATTCAATAGAAGCAATTAAAGCCTTACAAAATGAAGAAGTTATTGCTTTTCCTACCGAAACAGTTTATGGCTTAGCCTGCATTTCTACTTCACTAAAAGCTTTTAATGAGTTAGTAAAAATAAAAAAGAGACCAGCTAACAAACCTTTTACTTTAATGGGAGGTAGTAACTTTAAATTTGAGGATTACTGCTATTTAGACAATAAAATTCTAAGAGTAATTCACAAATTTGTCCCTGGTCCAATTACTTTATTATTAAAACCAAAAGAAAATCTTCCTTATCAAATTACTTTAAATACTAAAGCAATTGGTATAAGAATCTCTAATTCACCTAAACTGCAAGATTTTATAAATAAAGTCGGAACTCCTTTATTAGTTCCTTCAGCAAATATTTCTGGTAATAAACCTTTAGTAACTGCTAAAGAAGTCTACGACCAATTTAATGGAGAAATACCTTATATTATTGATGATATTTGTAATAATAGCTTACCTTCCACTATTATAGATTTATCAATAAAAGACCAAATAAAATTAGTAAGACAAGGTGAATTAAGTTTCGAAGAAGTTCTTAAAACATATAAAGGGGAATAACATGGAAAAACTAAGATTAGCTATCGGTTCAGATCATGGTGGGTTTGAATTAAAAAAATACTTATTAGAAGAATTAATAAAAGAAGGATACGAAATTAATGATTTAGGAACCTATTCTCTTGAATCATGTAATTATCCAACCTACGCTTTTAAAGTAGCTGAACAAGTTAAAAATAAAGAAGCTGATTTTGGAATCGTTATCTGTACATCTGGTGAAGGAGTTTGCATCTGTGCTAACAAAGTTAAAGGAATAAGATGTGGACTAGCTTATAATTTAGAAGTTGCTAAATTAATAAGAGAACATAATAATTGTAACTGCATTGCTTTTGGTGCTAAATATATAACTAAACAAGAAGCTTTAGAAGCAGTCAAAATATTCTTAAACACTCCTTTTGGTCAAGGTAGACACCAAACAAGAGTTGATTTAATCACCTCTTATGAAGAAGAACATTTTAAAAACTAAATAATTTTAAATATAAAAACATTAAATAACTTACTTAAAAAATAAACACAATTTTTAACAAATAATTAAATATATAATAATTCTTATTTATTTTTGATTAGAGATATTATTAGAAACATTTTTAGAAGGATCTTTAGAAGAGTTTTCAAAAACTTTATTAGAGAAATTCTTTTTTACTGGAATTACAATGCAATTATAGAAAAGACCTAGACAAAAACTAATAGCAACAGAAACTTCTAGAAGATCTTCATAACTTTCTTTATATGACATAGTAGGTGGACTAAGCAAATCATTATTATAACCATAAACTTTTAATGCAAAAAATAATCCTACAGCAAATAAAATAATTTTCAAGAAAATTCTTACACCAAATGGAACTTTACGATAAACTTCTTTCAAAGATTGTGCTAGTAAAATAAAACCAAAAAGCATCCCAGCGCAACAATAAATACCACGTACTAATATGTCACGTCTAACAAATTCACTTTCATTTTCAACAGTAAAAATTACACAATTAAAATAGATTACAGTTATAATAAGACATAAAAGAATTAAAGCGAGTAAAATACATTTTTGTTTCTTTGTTATCATAATTTCTCCTTTATTTATTGACAAAAGCGACAGCACTTATAACAGCATCAATTTTTGGTTGATTAAAAATATACCATGGTAAATTTACAGAAATATATGGTGCTGAAGTTGAAAAAGTGATATCGGCAAATTCTAATAATCTACCACCTGTTTGATGAGAATAATATCCTGCAAAACTTGTTTTAATAACTGTTGAATAAACAGGCGCAAAATAAGCCCCCATAGTGAAATAGAAATTACTATAATTTTGCTTTAATAAAGCCTCTTGATTTCCATAATCAGGATCTGGTTTTGTTTCTACATATCTATCAGTTTACTAAAACTAAATCATTGGTGTTAGAGAAACTCGAACAAAGGGGTGATAAAGTAAGCGCTAACAAAACAAGAGACAGCTTTTTGATATTTTTCATAGATATATCATCCTTTCATAACTTTATAATAAATGTTTTTTTAATTATGTCAATTTTCAAAAAATTTTATATTTTTCAAAAATATAAAGTGCTAATCTAATATTCATTCTATAGAATATAATTATTTAAAATTAAATTTTTAATTATTAAAAACAAAAAAAGATCGCCTAATAAGGCGACCTTTTCAAAGCTAATTTTTAGATTAATACATATCTGGAGCAGCAGGAGCGCTAACAGGTTTATCTTCCTTAATTTCGCTAACAGCAGCTTCAGTAGTAACAAATAAGCTAGAAATAGAAGAAGCATTTAAGATAGCAGATCTAGTAACTTTAGTAGGATCTACAATACCTTCTTTAAACATATCAACCCAAACACCTTTAGAAGCATCAAAGCCAACATTGCCTCTTTCATTCTTTTGTTTAGCAACGATATCATTAGCTTCATAGCCAGCGTTAGTAG
Source organism: Caryophanales bacterium UBA6879 (assembly GCA_002449135.1). Classification (GTDB taxonomy): domain Bacteria; phylum Bacillota_I; class Bacilli_A; order RFN20; family CAG-288; genus Scatoplasma. The sequence goes on from DKCH01000002.1 coordinate 8,361, forward strand.
CAATTTGAGCTAAAGGAGCAAGTAAAGATTCAATAACGGCATTAATACCTTTTTGAATATCAGGGTTCTTATCCTTAAGTTTACCTTTCAAGGCTTTATAAACTTTAACTAAGGCAGCACCACCACCGATAACAATACCTTCACTAACAGCAGCTTTAGTAGCATTTAAAGCATCTTCAATTCTAAGTTTCTTATCCTTAAGTTCAGATTCAGTAACAGCGCCAACTTTAATAACAGCAACACCATTAGAGAGTTTAGCAATTCTAGATGCAAATTTCTTCTTATCATAATCAGAAGTAGAGTTAGCTTCTTGATTAGTAAGTTCATTGATTCTATTAGAAATATCTTCTTTAGAACCAGCACCATCAATAATTGTAGTATTGTCTTTAGTGACAGTAATCTTCTTAGCACTACCTAAATTTTCAATAGTGACATCTTTTAATTCCATAGCTAAATCTTTAGAAATAAATTTAGCACCAGTCATAATAGCGATATCTTGTAAAATGTTCTTTTGATTATCACCAAATTCAGGAGCTTTAGTGCAAACAACATTGAAAGTACCTCTTAATTTGTTAACAATTAAGGTAGACATAACATCATTATCAACATCATCAGCAATGATTAATAATGGTTTATGAGAATCAACTACAGATTGTAATAAAGGTAAAATATCTTGAATATTAGAGACTTTTTGATCAGTAACTAAAACATAGGCATCTTCTAATTCACAGACCATCTTTTCTCTATCAGAAACCATATAAGGAGACATATAACCTTTATCATATTGTAAACCTTGGACAATATTTAATTGAGTTTCACTGGTCTTAGATTCATCAACAGTGATAACACCATTTTTGCCAACTTTTTCCATTGCAGAAGCAATAGTTTTACCAATTTCATGATCACCAGCAGAAATAGTAGCTACTGATTCAATATCTTCATTAGTAACAATAGGTCTGGAAATCTTTAAAAGTTCATCAGCAACAGCTTTACCACCTTTTTCAATACCTTGTCTAACAAAAACTGGATTAGCTCCTTTTTCAACATAGTCAATGCCTTTATGAATTAAAGCTTGAGCTAAAACAGTAGCAGTAGTAGTACCATCACCAGCTAAATCATTAGTTTTATTAGCAACTTCATAAACAAGTTTAGCACCCATATTAGCAAACTTGTCAGAAAGTTCAATTTCTCTAGCAATAGTAACGCCATCATTAGTAATAAGAGGAGAACCATAACCCTTATCTAAAACAACATTTCTTCCTTTAGGACCTAAAGTAAGTTTAACAGTATTAGCTAAAGTATCAACACCTTCAAGCATTAAATCTCTAGCATTTTTACCAAATTTAATATCTTTTGCCATAATTAATAGTTTTCCTTTCTTTATTCAATAACAGCGATAATGTCTTCTTCTTTAACTAAAAGATACTTAGTATCGCCTTCTTTATATTCAGTAGTGGAATATTGTTTATATAAAACTTTTTCACCAACTTTTAAATTGATAGCTTGAACTTTACCATCTTCTAAAACCTTACCAGGACCAACAGCAACAACAGTAGCAACATTAGTCTTTTCAGGTTCAGAAGTTAGAATAATACTACCAACCTTTTTTTCAACTTTTTTATTTTCTAATACGACATAATCTTGTAATGGTTTAATCATATTTTTCCTCCTTGAGATTACATTTAATATTTTATAGTAAAAATTAGCAATGTCAAGGTTTGAGTGCTAAATATTTAATCTAGTTTATTTACTATAAAAAAAGACCAAAGAGCTTTAATAAGTTCTTTAGTCTTAATTACAATGACTTACTTAGTTTTTGTATATAATCTTTTAGTTTTAGACATTTCGTAAGCATAAGCACGAACAATCTTTTCACCCTTAGAAAGTGGGAAAGTTGCTTCAGGAGCTTTTTGAGGACCAATTTGAATAATATGAATACCCATATTAGTTTCAACAGCAATCCAATCAATATAATTAATATTAGCAGTGGAATGATTAGGAACAGAAACCTTCCAAGTATTCATCATAACATGTTCAATTAAAGGAACATAAGCTTCAGTCTTTTCAGCTTCTTCATCATCCTTATTAAGTTCATACATAACTCTACCATTAGAAGTTAATTTAGAGCCATATTCTGATAACTTAATAACAACGTCTTTACCATCTTTACTTTTCAAAAATCTTATTTTTTCATCAGCCATATTTATAACCTCTTTTATTTTTACTTAATAATATCCATACCCATATATTTTCTTAAAACTTCAGGTACAGTAATAGAACCATCAGCGTTTTGATAATTTTCAATAACAGCTGCTACTGTTCTACCAACAGCTAATCCAGAACCATTTAACATATGGACATATTCAGTTTTAGAATCTTTGGTTCTCTTAAATCTAATATTCATTCTTCTAGCTTGATAATCAGTATCATTAGAGCAAGAAGAAATTTCCTTATAATTCTTAGTAGTAGGAACAAACACACCATCTTTTTCTTCATATTCATTATAAGAAGGTAAAAAGACTTCTAAATCATAAGTTTTAGCAGAAGAGAAGCCAACATCACCAGTTGATAAGCAAACTCTTCTATAAGGTAACTTCAAAAGTTCAAGAATTCTTTCAGCTTCTTCAGTTAATGATTCAAGTTCATCAAAAGATTTTTCAGGTAAACAGAACTTAACAAGTTCTACTTTTTGGAACTGATGTTGTCTAATAATACCTCTAGTATCTCTACCAGCAGCCCCAGCTTCTGCTCTAAAGCAAGAAGAATAAGCACAAAACCACTTTGGTAAATCACTAGCCATTAAAATTTCATCTCTATAATAGTTAGTAACAGGAACCTCAGCAGTAGGAATCATCCAAAAATCACCAGGAGTAGTATTATAAGCTTGATCAGCAAACTTTGGTAATTGACCAGAGCCAGTTAAAGAATCAGTATTAACCATATAAGGAGGTAAAACCTCAGTATAACCATGTGCAGTATGAGTATCTAACATAAAGGCAGCTAAGGCTCTTTCTAACTTAGCAAAAGCTCCTAAATAGAAAGTAAATCTAGTTCCTGAGACTTTAGCTGCTCTATCAAAATCAAACAAGCCTTTCTTAACACCTAAATCCCAGTGTGCTAAAGGTTTAAACTTAAAAGTAGTAGGTTCACCCCAATATTTTTCAGGTCTATTAAAAGTATCATCAATACCAATAGGTAAAGACTTATCAGGAATATTAGGAGTCTTTAACATCATTTCGTGAATTTTTTCATCAATTTCAGCTTTTTCAGCATCAAATTTAGCAATATCAGCTTTTTCTGAAGCAATTTGATCCATTAAAGCTTGAGCTTCTGCATCCTTTTTATCAGCTTTTAAACGGCCGATTTGTTTAGAGAGAGTATTTCTATTAGCCTTTAAAGCATCAGCTTTTAAAATGAGTTCTCTTCTTCTACTATCAAGTTTAGGTAATTCTTTTAAATAAGAATAATCATCATTTCTAGTACCTAATCTTTCAATCACTTCATCTAAGTGATCAATTACATACTTAACATCTAACATAATATTTTTCCTTTCCGGGTATTAAAAAATCCCACTAACCATGGGACGAATTATTCGTGGTGCCACCCAATTTCATAAGTAAATCTTACTTACCTCATTAAGTATCAAAAACCATTATTGAAGGCGGATTCATCTATTTTCTAATTGTGTATTTTCACCAACTAACACTCTCTTTAAATTTAGAAAATTAAACTACTATTCTTCTAATTTTTGACTTTATTAGTATATACCGCATTTTATTAATTTTCAAATATTACAAAGGTATTAAAAAGTAAAAATATAAAAAAATTTTCTAACCCTTATTTATAAATATTAATCATTAAATTTTTAATAAAAAATAAATAATAAAAAATTCAAACAAAATAAAAACTTCTCTAGTGAGAAGCCTTTATTTAGGGAAGGAGATAAGTACTGCACTCACACTAAGACTTGCCAACATGTTTGCTAACTTTTCTTTCAACAGTTGTTTACTCGTTTTTGTTTTTAAAGATCAAACTTCGATCTTCCTTCAACTACTTCACTTTTCATTGCTACTACATGCTATTTATAAAACTCGTTCGCATTTTTTCTTTCACAATTACTTACTGCTTGTTTTTCATTTACTTTGTCGTGGCTATAACAATTAATGTCTTTGAGGTTTTAGAACTTTGGTCTATGCCTTTTTGTTCTCCTTCCCTCATTTATAGTATAGCAAACTTTTTTAAAAAGAAAATAGCAATAGCCAAATATTTTTAAAATAGTTAAATTTAAAGCGCTTAGCGTATTAATTATTAGAATACTAACTAAACTAAAAATCAATTGATGCATTAGCAATAGCATATAATCTATTTGATATAATAAAAGCATGGAAAAACAAAGCAAAAAAAGAACAATTATTAGAATTAGCATCTCAATATTAGTTATTGCCTTAATTGTAATAGGTGTATATTTTTTATTTAAACACTTAGGTTTTAATAATATTAGTAAAGAAAAACTTAGAGATTATATTAGCTCCACTGGTCCTTGGGCCCCTCTTGTTTTTATTTTAATTTCTTTTTTACAGGTTACTTTTATACCAATTCCATCATCAGTTACAATCTTGGCTGGTTCTTTTTTATTTGGACCTGGCTTATCTTTTTTATATTCTTATATAGGTATTTTATTAGGATCTTTTTTAGCCTTCTTTTTAGGAAGAATTATAGGTAAACCATTTGTTAATTGGATTGTAGGAGATAAAGAAACAGTAGAAAAATACTTAAAAAAACTTAAAGGAAAAGAAACTGTTCTACTTTTCTTTATGTTTTTGCTTCCTTTTTTCCCAGATGATGCTTTATGCGCTATCGCAGGTATTTTACCAATAAGTTGGCCTGTATTTATTGCTATGCAATTAATTTCACGCGCCACATCAATATTTGGAAACATTTTATTTCTTTCAGGAGAATTTATTCCTTATAACACCACCTGGGGTATTGTAACTATTACAATTCTTTCTATTCTTGGAATTGTCGCTTTTATTTTTTGCTATAAATATTCAGAACAAATACAAACTTTTATAATAAATTTTATTTCAAAACACTCTAGAAAAAATAAAAATCAAAAAAATGACAAAAATGATGAAACTAAATAGTATATTTAGCTTTCATGTCTTTCCTTTTTTAAAATCATTAATTTTAGTTTTATTAAGCTTATCTAAAAACTTAGCTTTTCTTCTAATAAATCTATCCAAAGTATAGTTATAAAATTCACATTCTAGCGTCTTTTTAAATTCTTTTTTCATAATAATTTTAATGATTTGATTGTTTGATATATACATTAAAAATATTATTTATCATTTTTTGTTTTTTTATTTATTTTGTATATAATTATAAGAACGTTGGAGGAAATATGAAAAAAATTAATCTTATAAATAGCGCATTACTTTTAGTCTTTTTAGTAAGTTGCAATTCAAACCAAAATGTAACTTCAGAATCTAATTCAAGTTTAGAAAATATATCTAGTGAATCTAGTCAACAAACCGGAAATTTATTAGATAGTTTAAAAACTAACAACATCACTATTTCTAGTGAGTATCAAATTTACTATTATCCAATTAACAACTTAAATCAAAAGACCTTTGTTCAACATTTTAATACTATTGCAAAATATAACGATGGTATGTACTCATATGTAGGCTATAACTTTAACACTACTCAGGTAGTCTCTCAACTCGATATGAAAAAAGGTGAAGATGGTTATACATATCATACCTATGTAGATTTAGAAAATCAGTTAAAAGAAGAAGCAAGTACCAGCAATATTGGATTAAGATATAAATGGGAAGCATCAATTTACTATAATCAAATTAACGATCTTAACTTTAGTGATTTAACTAAAGATGGTGACCGTTATTTATTAAAAAATAAAAATGTTGCTGAACATATTGCTATGTCAGTTTTAAATACTTCATCTTATGATATTGACACGAGTAATTCTTACTTTACTATAAAAGATGGTAAAGTTGAATCATTAGTCTTACAGGAAGTAGAAGCAGATGATGTTTATGAAGGCTACATGTATGGTAGAAAAGCCATTTTAACTTTTAAAGATATAAATAGTACAACTATTACACCAGTAGCCCCAAAAGAAAATGTTCCTGAAAATGATGATTTACAAGCCGCTTTAACAAAGTTAAAAGGAGCTACTAACTATACTTCTACTTTAACAGCAAATATCAATAATGAAGAAATCATTATCCAAAAGAATTTAGTCACTGAAACTGATGTAATTTTACAAGAAAGAGCATCAACAGGTGATAATAATTCCTTTAATTTTAGTGGATACCATACTGTTTTAGATGAAGAAAATAAAAGTACTTTATACACATTCAAAAGCGAAGCTCCTAGTGAAACTATTGGTAAATTGTTTGGAAGCTTAGCAAGTGAAGGAGATAGTATTTCTAGTCACGCTCCTAGTATGGCTTTTTCTGAAGACTTATTTACCTTAAGTAAAACTGAAGATGATGGTACTAAGGTCTATTCTATTGATTCTTCTTATCTAGAAATATTAGATTTAGTTGATTTTAATACTGTTTCATACTCTTCCATGTATAATGGTTCAGAAGCTCAAACTATTGATTTCTATGTAAAAGATCAAACACTTTCACAAATAAGCTTTGCAACTACAATTAATACCAATAGTTCAGCTGATGGCTCTATAAGTGGTGAATTTGTTACAGGTTATTTAAAATTTAGTAATGTTGGAAGTACAACAATCAGTGAAGATTCTTGGCTAGATTTCACTACTGCTGAATCCAAGGTTTATCAATCTTGGAATGATATTACATTACCTATTAATTTAGCTGATGGTTCTACAAATCAAATTACTTTAGGTAACTTATTTAAACAAGTTTTAGGTAAAGAAGATTATTTCCCATATTTCTTACCAAATAATATTTCTTTAATAATTGAGAATTATTCCTCAATTGATGAGCAAGAAGCTGATCAAAATGATCCTAGTAGTGTACATTCATACACTGTTTCTTTATCTTTCACTCCGACAAATTCTAATTTAAAAGATGTATTTGATAACATGTTAAACTCTCTTAAAAATACTGAATTTAATCCAACAGATACAAGTGAAGAAGGGTTCTATAGCTTTATGTGGTCTAATGAAGAAGAAACAATTGATTTTGGTGTAGACTACATGGAAGGTGATTCCTTAATTAATGTAAATATGACCTTACCTTATAAAGCCTTAACTTTATAAAAATAAAATCAATAAAATCAAAAAATGTAAAAAGGACTTGTAATTTGATTTATACAATTAAGCAAGTCTTTTTTATAAAATTAATTTAATTCTTTATTTTAAAACCATTGAATAATGATATTTAAAAACACTTCCTGGTTTTAAAATATGTATCCCAGGTTTTTTAGATAATTCTAAAACAGGATTTAAATAGTCTGGTAAACCTAACCATGGTTCAATACAAACATAATCACCATAATAATTATCTGACCATATAGCTATAAAATCAGAATGATTAAAATTTAAAATGATTGAGGTTTTATCTTTCTTTTTTAGAATTATTTTATCAATATTTTTACCATCTAAAATAATAGTATTAGTTTTTCTAAATAATTCTTTACTAAGTTTAATTATATTGGTTTTATATTCTTGCTTTTTTCCTAACATAAAAGAAAATGTAGGATCCTGTAATTCTTGTATTAGTTTACTTTTAGTCTTTAAAATAATTGAATTATTTGAAATATCACTTTCATTTTCTTTTTCTACAAATGGTAATTTAAACGCAGGATGTGCTCCTAACATAAATGGCATGTCTTTTGTATCATTGTTAATAATTTCATAATTAATTATTAATTCATTTTTTATTAATATATAAGAAATTTTAGCCGTAAATTTGTAAGGATAATTCTTAAAAGTTTCATCATTAGAATTAAATATATATGAATTTCCATCTTCTTTTCCATTCATATATCTTATTAATCCATGATTTTTAAAAGTATATTTTTTATTATCAATTAAAAAATAATCCTTAACTCTTGCAATAAAAGGAAAAATAAAAATATCTTGGCCATTCCAAGAATCTTTCCTAATTTGATAAAGATATTCTTTATCTTTTTTCTTAGAATAAATACTAGTTAAATGCCCACCTAAGCTAGTAGTTTCTATCTTAAATAAATCATTTTCTATAATCATACTTTTTTATTTTAGCATTAAAAAAGCTGTAAATAGAATTTACTATTTACAGCATTTAATTTTTTACTTAGCTTTACCTTGATTAGCAACAGCTTGAGCTTTTTTAGCAATGGCTGCAGCATCACCAACATATTCTTTAGAGATAGGCTTTAAATTTTCATCAAGATGATAAACTAAAGGTACACCAGTAGGAATATTTAAATTAACAATATCAGCATCAGAAATATTATCAAGATATTTAACTAAAGCTCTTAAGGAGTTACCATGAGCAACAATTAAAACCTTTTGATCTTGTTCAAGTAAAGGCTTAATATTAGCTTCATAATAAGGAACAACTCTAGCGATAGTATCTTTTAAAGATTCAGCTAAAGGTAATAATGATTTATCAACCTTTGCATAATGTTTTTGATTAGCAGGATTTCTAACATCATCTGGTTTTAATAATGGTGGCCTGACATCAAAGGATCTTCTCCAAAGTTTAACTTGAGCTTCACCATATTTTTCAGCAGTTTCAGCTTTATTTAAACCTTGTAAAGCACCATAATGTCTTTCATTTAATTGCCAAGCTTTATAAACAGGTAAATATTCTTCATCCATTTGTTCCAAAGCTAAATTCATAGTATGAATAGCTCTCTTTAAATAAGAAGTGAAGACAACATCAAAACTATAACCAGCTTGAGCTAATTTTCTACCAGCATCAGCAGCTTCTAATTTACCATTTTCAGATAAATCAACATCGGTCCAGCCAGTGAAAAGATTTTCCTTATTCCAGACAGATTCACCATGTCTTAATAAGACTAAAGTTTTATTCATTAACAATTCCTCCAAATACAATGATATTTTAACACTAACAAAATATATATTGCACTTTATATTAATATTGATTTTAAAAATTTTTGAAGTTAAATATAAGCATTTATAGTAAAATATATTCATATATTTAGGAGGTCAAGATGACATACAACAATAAAACATTCAGAGTCTCACATGGGGTTTCAAAAAAATTAATAATTTCTATCATTGCTTGTATCTTTGGTATCGTTTCGCTTTTCTTATTATTAACTCCTGGTTTAGTTTATACAAGTGCCATTTCTTCAAAAGTCACTTATTTTTCATTAGGAGAAGTAATCTGGGGCGGTTCAGTTTTTTCTGTTAATCCTGGATTGATTGTTGCTTTCTTTTTAGTAATTGCTGCTAGTTTAATAGTATTAGCAACTTCTTCTTTTCACTATATAGGCTTCTTAGCGGGTATTTTATTTTTAACTGCTGCTGTTTTATATTTTTGTGCTATACCTTTATCCTCTTCTGCTCTTGAATTACTTAGTAGTAAAGGACAAGCTTCTTTGGCCTATGGAACAATAACAAGTGGTGTTTTATTAATCATCTCATCGATTTTAAGCTTCATTGCTTCTTGGGGTGAATAAAGTTATATTGTAAAAATAAATTATAAAGTATAAAATAAATAAGTCATTAATAATGAGGAGAAAATAATGGAATATACAAATAAAATACCTTCAAAGTACAGCAAAAAGAAAGAAAGTAGTTTTCATATTAATAATGTCTTATCAATCACTTCTAGCGTAGTTGGTGGTTTAAGCTTACTTTTCTTACTCTTACCTGGCATTTCTTACACTACTGGCTTTTATCCTACTGATGGAAGCTTTAATTTAGGAGCTATGACCTTTGGTAATAACACTTTTGCCCCACTTAATATCGGTCTATTAATAGCCTTCATCTTCACAATCTTAGGTATTGTCTTTACTGCTTTAATTAATGTAAATAAAGTTGCTATTGCTAGTGGTATGTTCGCAGTTGTCTTATTTGTTACTAGTGCTATCCTTTACTTCTGTACAGTACCTTTATATGGTAACTTATCTGCTAGTTTAGGTTCTGGTGCAATTTGTTTAGGAGTCTTTAACTTAATTTGCGCTATTATTACTTTTATTGCTGCATCTTATAAATAAAATATAACCAAACTTAAAATTAAAGTCCTGCGTAAGTGCAGGATTTTTTTATTTCTAATTATTTAAATAATTAAAAACATAATTTATGACTGAACAAAAAGTTTAAATATTAATCTTACTATATAGTAGCCTTAACTACTCTTTTATATTTATAGTATTCCAAAATATTAATTTCATCTTTTTGTGCAAAAACAAAAATCAAAGGAAGCATATAAATAATAGAAAAGAAAGTATTATCTATAAAACCATGAATAAAACCTACACATAAAAAATAAATAAGTGCTAATGTTGTTTGTTTATTCTTTAAATTTAAAGTAGTAAAAACCAACTCTAAAGAATTAATAACAAATAAAACAATACCAATAACTCCTAAACTAGTTAAAAAAGTCATCCATGTATTATGAGCTAAAGCAATACCAATATCAGAGCCCGGCTTAGCAAAATAAAATTGATATAACTCAAACAAAGAAGTATAACTACAACCAATAACAGGGGAAGTATAAAATTTATCAATACAGAATTTCCATAAAAGATCCCTATCTGTTAAATTAAAGCCTCTTTTCAAAATTTCAACAAAATATTTGTTTAAATTATCATTATAAACAACTAGTGCTAAACAAAAAGTCACCATCATACAAAACACTAAAAAGCTTGTAGAAAGAGAGGAAATAATATCTCCTTTTTTATAAAACATTAAATAACACATCAATAAAGAAAGAAGAATCAAAGTAATTAAACCACCACGAGAATTTGAAATAAAAATTACAAAAATAGAAAATAAAATTAAAAGCAAAGCATCAATTCTCTTTTTATTTCTATTAAAAATAACACATAAAAATGGTAGAGAAATTTCAAAAGCTAGCGAAGTAACGTTTTTAGAATTAGACCAACCTAAATCATCTGTATAAAACAAAACAGAATTATTATTTTTTGTAAAATTAGCAATTATTACTTCAATACTAATAATTAAAGCCCAAACATAAAATGTTTTATAAAGCAAATCATATCTATCAGTTTTAGCAGTATTAACAAAAACAAGATAAATTAAAATAAAAGCCACAACTAGAAAATCAACAAAATAACCATATAAAATAAATTCTGTTTTAAAAAATTGAGGCGTTAAAGTAGGATTAGCAAACTGATTATAGATAGAAGAAATAAAAGATAAAACAGCAATTAAAATAAAAGAAAGTCCACATGATCCAAAAGAAAAATTAAGCTTTCTATTTATAATAATTTGCTTAACATACATTCCAATAATACCTAATAATCCAAAGCTTAATTCAACAATCAGTTCAATCGGAATAGTATTAAAATATGGCATTTTTGAATAAGAAAATAAAACATAAAAAATAAGTGGAGCAAAAAGCAAACCATTATTAGTAAAAAATAAAATGGCAAATGAATATAAACAAGTAAAAACACAACTAGTAATAGAAGAAGAAAAAATCCAACAGATTAAAAAAATAAAACCTTCAATTAATAAAAAAGGATATGAACTTAGAACTTTTTCATTTCTTTCAGGATTCTTTATTGCTTCTAAAACCTTGTTTAACATATAAAATAATTATACTATTACTCTATTAAATAATCTATACAGCTAAGACCATAAAAGGCAGCGGTCTCAGCTCTTAAGATTCTTTTACCTAAACTAACAATTTTAAAACCATTATCTTTATATAGGTCTACTTCTTCTTTACTAAATCCACCTTCTGGTCCGAATACAAATACTATATTCTTAGAATCACTTTTTTCAATTGATATTTTTTGTCCTTTTAAAGCTTCATCTTCATATGCAATAAATTTATTAGAACTATCCTTATATAAACCACTTAATTTATTAAAATCTTCTAAAGGATATAGCTTTGGGATTATAGTTCTATTAGATTGTTCACTAGCGTTTAATAAAATCTTTTCAAAACGTTCTCTTCTTAATTCAAACTCTTGCTTACTAATTCTTTTAATTACTCTACTAGATAAATAAGGATAAATTTCTTTGACACCTAATTCAGTAGCTTTTTGTATAACTAATTCAAAATTTTCTCTTTTTAAAAGTGGACAAAATAATACTAAATTATATTGTAATTCTCTATTAACTTTTTCTGTAACATCATCAATAATTTTAGCTTCAAATGGCTTTAATTTAGTTACTTGACATATATATATTTTTGAATTACAACAAAATTCAATATTTTCACCCATATTTAATCTAATTACTTTAATATGTTTCAAACTTTCATCAGAAAACACTGGGGTATTTTTAACAATATTTCCAAAGAATCTTCTCATTTTAAATAATTATTAGCGTAATTATAATCTATAGCTTCTTTATTTAAAGATTGTAAATCTAGATGTGCTTGATCTAATTGATTTAAAAAATCTAAGTCTATAGGTTTCTCATTATGTAAATTAATAACTTGAGAAATGTATAAATCAATAGTATCCAAAACATTACCAATATTATTAATATTTAATTCTTTAATTCCTAATTTCTTTAATGCTTCTAAAGTCGTTATATTTAATTTAATTAAATTTTCCATATATCTTTCCTCTTTAATATTTTACTAAGTATTTAGCTAAAATTAAATTAAAAAGGGCTACAAACTTAAAAGTAGCCCAATAAAGAAAGGAAACTATAAATAAAAGGAATTATGAATTAAAACTATTTAATATTGCTTCTACAGCATTATACATAACTGTATATTCTTCTTCAGTTAAGAATTTACCTCCGTTAACTGGAGTAGTAATTGAACCTTCACCGCTGTTATTATATTCATTAAATCTTGCATTAACTGGTGAATTTCCTGACATTGCTTCAAATCTATGATTCTTTTCACCTGTTCCATAAGGAGCTTTAGAAATTGCTTTAGACATAATGCAATTAGCATAAGTTACTAAAGAATTTTTATCCCATGGTCTAGCTAAAGCAACAGTACCTTCTACTACTTGTTCTTCACTTGTAATATTTACATTGTTGAAGAAGAAACCAACAGTATTTTCAAGATCAGCTTTACTTGCCACAATATATCCATTGTTTTTATTTGCTTCTTTAGCACGATATTTAACTTTAACTTCGCCACCTTTAATATAAACTTTTGCCTTATTTTCACCAAAAATAAAGTCGGTCATACCAGTAATAAAACAGTTTTCATAAACTTGTTCACCTTCTCTAGCATACAAAGTATCTTGAAAACCATTAAAGGCACAAGAATTGAAATAAGCCTTAGCTGAAACTACAATTGCACATGCTTGTTTACTGCCTTTAGTTGAATTATCATATTCATCCATAGTAGTAAAAGCTCTATTATCAAAAGTAATATTACTAGCTTTAAAATTATCAGCTCCTGGAATAACAGTTACCGAAGAAGAACCATAAGTAGATAAAGTATTTCCTTTAGCATCAACATCTTCAGCAATATATTTTTCAAATATCTTGACTGTATCCTTATTTTCACCTTTTAAAGTAATGTTAGGTACCTCAATATATAGTTTTTCTTGATATTCACCATTAGCTAAATTAATAACAGCCTCAGTATTATCTTTTCTAGCATATTTAATAAAATCATGTGCTGACTGAATACTATTAAAATATAATTTAGATTCAAAAGTTTCACCATCTTTTTTACTACTATCTACATAAACTTGATATTTATTAGTATTATCTTTTACTAATTTAGAAGCAGAGATAACATTAACTACTAAATTCTTAGTTTGAGTAACATTACCTTTAGTAAAACTAATAGTGATAGTTTTTTTCCCTTCACTAGAAGAATCAAAACCAGTAATAGTTGGGGTAACAATTTCAGAATAAGAACCAGAAATAGCTTTAACAACTAAACCAGAAGTATCAAAGCTTGCGTTAACATCATAAACACTACTTACTCTAATAGCTTCTTTAGAATTAACTAAAAACTCAGAATAAACTTCAATATTTTCTAAAGAATGAACATTTACTATAAATTTCTTATTTTCAAATTCTTTATATTTAACAACAATTTCATAATTTCCTTCTGCATCTTTATTAAATGCCGAAGTATCAACAACATAATCAGAATCATTTAATTCAGTTTTTACTCCGTTTTCATCAATAGAGTAAACTTTTAAATTATCTTTAACAAATTCATCACCAACAAAATAATCTTTCTTTACTAAAGTAGTATCAACTTCAAAGTCAACTTCTTTACCTTTATTAACTTCTTGTGTTAAACCAAAATAATAAAAATTAACTGTTTTACTAGTAGGTTTTAAAGTATAAACACCAGCTTTAGGTAAATTAATTGTTAATGTTACATTAGTTTTACCATTAAAACCATTCTCTGGAGTGGATTTATAAATTTCAGCACCAGTAGAATCAGTAATAGCAATTTGTCTAGAAGTATCAGAAGAATTTCCACAAATACCATTAACATATAAAGTAGCATTATCACTTATAGTAGTAATTTCTAAAGATTGTTTATCCATTTGTAAACGATAACTTGCTTTATATTCCTCAGAAGGAATGTCTGTTACAGTTTTACTACTAGCAGTAATTTTAGCAGTTCCAATTAATTTAAACGCATTATTAAAAACAACATCAGTTTGTCCATTAAAAGAAAAATATTTATCCACAACAAGTTCAGTAAGTAAACTAACTTTTTCATCAGTACTACTAGTAGAAGAACTTGAACTAGAGCTGGAACTAGAACTAACTATATTTTCACTTGAAGAAACATTTGGTTTATCAGATTTAGAAGAAGAAGAACTAACAAGAGATGAAGTTTGGCTATTTAAAGAACTAGAATCACTATCTTTTGTTGGAGTACAAGAAGAAACTGAAAGAAGTAATAAAGATAAAGATAAAACTTTTAATATTTTTTTCATTTTTTATGTTTCCTTTCTGAAACTAAATATATTTTACATTTTATGAAAGCGATTACATAGATTGCCTTAATCTTTTTGTGTTTCAAGCACAAAATAACTTAAATGTATATATTTGTATTTTTTTGAATTTAAATGTATTATTAATAAAGGAGGTCATATGTCAATATTTTGGTATTCAAAAACAGATAAAACATGTTATGCAACAATTTATTCTTCTAATATTACTTTAAATAAATCTAGTTTAGAACTAATTAATAATGCATACAAAGTTAAATTAGGTTTAGATAAAGAAAAGAAACTTATTATTATTTCACCTTTAACTAAGGAACAATGTGATTTAAACACTATTGATGAAACTTATTTATTTAATATTACTTTTCACTCATCGTATGCAAGAATTGCTTCTACTGATTTTATTTTATTTTTAAGTAACGAATTTAATTTAGATTTGAATAAAAAACCTAAAAAATTTCTTGCATCATATGATAAAAAATTACAAGCTTTAATTATAGATTTAGGAAAGGAGATATAAATATGGGAGTTGAACAATACATTATCTATATATGGTTAGCTATTTTTATTGTTTCTATCATTGTTGAAATTTGCACTTTTGAATTAATATCAGTATGGTTTTCTGTTGGTGCTATCTTTGCTTTAATTTTATCAGTTATTCCTAACATTCCTTGGTTTGTTGAATTAATCGTTTTCTTTTTAGTTTCTATAATTTGTTTAGCTTCTTTAAGAACAATCGCAAATAAAGCCTTAAAAAGAAAACTTTCCAATTCAAATATTGATGAAATTATTGGTCAAAAAGGTGTAGTTATTAAAAAAGTTACCTCATTAGAACCTGGTGAAATAAGAATTAGGGATGTTATTTGGACTGCCTTGCCCGTAGATGAAAATGATATAATTAAAACAGGTTCTATTGTTAAAGTAATTTCTTTAAAAGGTAATAAACTATTTGTAAAAGAAATTAGAAAGGAAAATTAAATATGGAAAATGGATCTTTAGTTGCTATTATTGTCTGCTCAATTGTTGGTCTTATTATTTTAATTATTCTTATCTCTTCTATTCGTATTGTTAAACAAACTAATAAATATGTAATTGAAAGATTTGGAGCTTATATTAAAACCTGGTCAGTAGGTATCCACTTTTTAATTCCTTTTGTTGATCGAGTTGCTAAGGTTGTTTCTATGAAAGAACAAATTCAAGACTTCCCTCCTCAACCAGTTATTACTAAAGATAATGTTACTATTCAAATTGATACTATCGTTTTCTTTTCAGTAACTGACCCTAAATTATATACCTATGGTGTTGAAGACCCTATTAATGGTATTGAATCATTAACTGCTACTACTTTAAGAAATATTATTGGTGAACTAGATTTAGATGAAACTTTAACTTCTAGAGATACTATTAATTCTAAAATGAGAGGGGTTTTAGATAATGCTACTGATCCTTGGGGAATTAAAGTAGTAAGAGTTGAAGTTAAAAACATTCTTCCTCCTAAGGACATTCGTGATGCTATGGAAAGACAAATGCGTGCTGAAAGAGAAAGAAGAGAAAAAATCTTACTTGCTGAAGGTAATAAACAATCCGCAATTTTAAATGCTGAAGGTAATAAACAAGCTCAAATTTTAGAAGCTGAAGCTAAAAAAGAAGCCGCTATTAAAGAAGCTGAAGGTCAAGCTGAATCAATAAAAAAAGTAAAAGAAGCTCAAGCAGAAGGTGAAATATTAGTAAGAAAAGCAGAAGCTAAAGGTATTGAAATGCTAAATGATGCTAAAGCAAGTAAAGAAGTATTAACTATTAAATCATATGAAGCTTTAGGAAAATTAGCTAATGGTCAAGCAACTAAATTAATCATTCCTGCTGATATGAATAACATTGCAGGATTAGCGGCCAGTTTAACTGATATTGTTCATACTGTTGCTACTGACAAGACAAAAACTGATAAAAACAATTAAAAGATAAATCCCTGAAACAAAATCAGGGATTTTTTAAAAAACAAAAATAAAACAAAGATTATTTATCTATGTTATAATTAAAAGCGGTTTAACCCAAATTTAATAAGGAAGAACAAAATGAAAACATTATTATTTTTACTAAAATCTTTAAAAGAAAATTTAATTATTCTTAAGCAAGAACAAAAATGGTTTGTTGCTATAATTGTTTTAATTATCTCTGTAGTTGCTTCTGTTTCTGGCACTTTATATACAGGATATACTTCTAATGTAAATAATGTAATAAACACTAGTAGCGATGCTAGTATGGATTCTGCTTTAATAAGCCTTGGCAAAGAAATTAACGATCAAAACAATTTAATTATTGAAAATGGCACTTTAACTGCTTCTGGCATTTTTAATAAAGAAGGCCAAACTAATTTAACTGAAAATTCTAATAATTCAATTATTGAGCCTAATTTTACTGCTACTCATTCTTTGCCTGCTTATTCAGATAGCGGAGAAATAACTGGCTATACTGATCAAAATGTTTTATATGTTTATTCTTTCCCTGATTTTGATTCTAACGCCGCTGGATCGAATGCTATTTTTACCGCTTTTATTAATAAATCAATTTATAAATTAAGCTCTACTAATACTAGTGATAAAACTTGGACTCCTACTTCATTTATTGTTTTTACTAAGCATTCTGTCTATATGGAAACTTATAAAGTAGTTAATAGAAAATCTACTGATTCTGCTATCGGTACTGCTTCTGGTATTTATAACAACAAGGATTATTTCAATTTTAAAGATATGTTTACTAAAGATGGTAAAGTTCTATCTTATAGTGAAATTTCTTCTAACTTATTAGTTTTCTTAAATAGTGCTTATGCTGCTATTAGAATCCCATATACTTGGATGCAAGTAGGTATTTATGCTGCTGTTACTGTTGGTGTTATTTTCTTAGCTGGTGTTGTTTTATGGTTAGTTACTAGAAGAAAGAAACTTCTTGATGATATTAAGATTACTTTCTGGAAAGCACAAAAAATTGCTTACTTTGAATCATTAACTCCTGCTTTAGTTGGTTTTATTTTCTCATTCTTCTTATCTCAATATGCTGTATTTATCACTTTAATTGTTCTATCCTTAAGAATCTCTTCTTCTGTTACTAAATTAACAAATTTAAATAGACCTACAGACGATTCTAAACCTGTTTATAAAGCAAGATCATAATTAAATAAGAATTCTTATAATTCTTATTTAGTAAAATATATGCCATGTTTAAAGGTACCAATAATCATTGATAAAAACATGAAAAGTGGTACACATTAATCATGGCTTTTTTTATCTATCCAATAATTTTTAGAATTATTTTCCACTTTTCTACAATTTCCACACACAATCACATAATACATTAATTTATTTTTTGCAAATGATGAAATGATTACTAAAGCTAAACTAGATAAAATTTTGCATTTCTCTTATTTATTTAATATTACAGGCCAATCTTATTTCTTTTTTTGATAACCACTTCATTTAGCAAGTTCCTTATATGCTTCAATATGTTTTAAAAATTCTTTATCAAAAGCCTTATCAATTTCTCCTTTGGTCATATATTGTATTGCTGGTCTTTTAGATATTTCAAAAGGTATTCTCTGCTCTCTAATAGATTGTCTAATGAAAGTGTTGATAGCAGTGGTTAAATTCATACCTAAGTCGGTAAAAAGCGTATCAGCTTCTTTCTTTAAATTTTCATCCATACGAATTGTTACATTTATATTTGCCATTTAAGATTTCTCCTTTTTTATTATTTCAGCTTAAAATAACTATTTTGCAAGTAATATACAATTATATTATGTGCAATATAAAATAAGGTTCATGTAATTTTTTATATTAAAAATTTATTTATAGAAAAAAGTAAAGTGATATTAATTTGAAATTCAATAGTAATTCCATAAAAACTGAACAAGTAATAAAGTAAAACAATTTTTTATAAAGCTTTCTATCTAAAATTTATTAATTTCTTTACCTTGATATGTGACACTAATCCTAGGCAAAAAATGAAAGTGGTACATTTCACATATTAGTAAGCATCTTTTTACCTGTACTTATTTTTTATCTACTAAACTATTAAGAAATGTTAATATATCTTTTTTTACTTCTTCTTTAATATCTTCATTTAAGATTTCATGTCTAGCATGAGGATAAATAGTTTTAGTTACTAAATTAGGTTGAAACACATTATAAAAATTATAGAGCTTATCAATTCCCTTAGAATAATCTCCAACTGGATCATCTGCACCAGCTATTAAATACATTGGAACTTTATGGGTGATTTTATTTCTATTTCTTTTTTTCCAAATATTTTGTTGACCATGAAAAAGAGCATAATAAAAATTAAATGAACAATCAAAACCAGTAAATTTATCATCTTCGTACTCTTTTATATTTTCTTTAGAATAAGAAATCCATCTAGCAGAAGAATTATTATATTCTTTTTTTGAAATTCCTTTATTAAAAGTGTGATTAGCAGAATTTACTAAAAATCTAGAAATCTTATATCCTTTATTTCCTTTATAAAAAATAGACATAATTGAAGTTAAAAAATATCCTAAACGATAATTAAAATTATTAAAACCAGAACCACATAAAATTAAACCAGAAATAGTTTCTGAATGCCTTTGATAATAAGCTTGAGAAATAAATGAACCCATAGAATGGCCAAAAATGTAAATTGGTAAATTATTCTGTTGTTGGATATATAAGTTTAAAGCGTATATTTGCTCAACATTTTTATCAAAAGAATCTTTACTAACAACTCCAAGTCTAGCACCTTCTACTTTACTAACTTGCATGCCATGTCCTAAATGATCCACTGCAAAAACATTGAAATCATTTTTAACTAAAAAATTAATAAAATCTAAATAACGTAAGGCATATTCAGCCATTCCATGCACTAATATTACATTAGCTTTAGGTTTTACCGCATCAAAAAATACACCATGTATTTTTCTTTTTTCTAATAAGCTATTTATTTCAATTTCTTGCATAAATATTCCTCCTAATTAGATTTTAACTTAAATATACTAAACTTACTATATTAGTAAGTTTTTAATAAAAACACTTTCATATACTATTTAGTCATAAATTATAATAAAATTATAAAAAATAATTGGAGGGAAAATGCTAAAACTCGTAAACATTGTAAAAGATTATCCTCTTACAAAAGAAAATGTTGTGCATGCTTTAAAAGATATATCAATTGAATTTCCTAAGGTTGGTTTAATCTCTATTTTAGGTCAATCTGGATGTGGAAAAACTACTCTTTTAAATATTATAGGTGGACTTGATAAATATACTTCTGGCGATTTAATTGTTGATAATAAATCAACTACCTCCTTTAATGATCATGATTGGGACACTTATCGAAACAAACAAATCGGTATGATTTTTCAATCCTACAATTTAATCCCACATATGACCTGTTTAGCTAATGTTGAATTAGCTCTATCTTTATCTGGTGTAGATAGTAAAACTAGAAAACAAGTTGCAATTAACGCTTTAGAAGCAGTAGGTTTACAAAATGAAATTAATAAATATCCCAATCAACTTTCTGGTGGTCAACAGCAAAGAGTTTCAATAGCACGTGCCTTAGTTAATAATCCTTCTATTATTTTAGCTGATGAACCTACAGGTGCTTTAGATTCTAAAACTTCTATTCAAGTAATGGAAATTCTAGAAAAAATAGGACAAGAAAAATTAGTTATTATGGTCACTCATAATAGAAATCTAGCTTTCGACTATTCTACACAAATTATTGAAATGAGTGATGGAAAAGTTCTTAAAAACTATAAAAACACACCGAAAAAACAAATAAAATCAGAAGCTTCATCAGAAATAATTTCTACTAATCTCTCTAAAGCTAAAAAAACTAAAAACAATTCTTCTATGCCTTTATTAACAGCAATGTTTATTTCTATTCGTTCAATGTTAACAAAAAAAGGAAGAATGATAATGACTAGTATTGCTGGTTCTTTTGGAATTATTGGCATTGCTTTAATTCTAGCTATAGCTAATGGTTTTTCTAATTATATTAGTAATATGCAAGAAGAAACTTTAGCCTCTTATCCATTAACTGTTGATGAAATGTGGATGGATGTTGATTCTTTAGAAACAACAAATGAGTTAGAAAAATATCCTACAGACCAAGAAGTTAATATTACTAAAACACCGGACTTAATTTATTCAAATAATATAACAGATGAATATATTTCATATATAAATAAAATGGATAATGAATATTATTCATCTTTACAATTTAATTACGCTTTACAAACTAATGTTATTACAAGCAAAAGCGATGGAACTTATGCCACACTAGCAACTAAACAACAATCCTTAGTTAATTCTTTAACAAGCTCTACTTATTGGAATGAATTACCAGCTAATAAAGACTTTGTTTTAGAAAAATACGATTTAATAGAAGGTACATATCCTTCTAGTGCAAATGAATTAGTTTTAGTAGTTTCTAGAACTAATTCTATAAGTGAAAATATTTTAAGTGCTTTAGGATACGATACTAATAAAGATAAAATTAGTTTTACAGATGTTCTTTCAAAGGTTTTTAAAAAAATTAGTAACAACGAATACTATGAACAATTAGATTCTCTTAAAGTTAATGGCTATTTTTTAAAAGATCAAGATGAACTAAAAAAAGACAATTTAACAATTGCTGAACTATATGAATCATTAGTAAATGCCATACAAAAAAATAAAGATGGAAAACAAAATGAATTACTTGAAGCCTTAACAGAATTAAAAAGCAAATATTTTAAAAGTGAAAAAGAAACTAGAGATATTTATGCATATAAATTACCTGATAGTGAAAAATTAGAAGAATTATATAAATCCAGCAAAGAAGATTTAAAAATAGTTGGAATATTAAGACCTAAAAAGAGTACTACCTTAGAATTACTTTCTACAGGAATTTATTACTCTCATGAACTTTTAGATGATTCCATTACTGAGGCTAATAAGTCAACTATTGCTACTACTAATTTAAATAATTTAGTATTAGAGGATGACTCATTAGCCTCTACAATGTTAAACCAGCCTCTACCTTTTATATATTCTTTAACTCCTAAATCTAATCAAACTACTCCATATAAAATGAATGAATTAAAAATTGATCTTTCTAACATTTCTAATTTAAATTCTATTTTAACTTCTTATGCTCAAAATACTATAAATTCATTACAAACATATATAAACAATAGAAAAATAGTTGGAACAGATGTAATGATTAATTCAATTACTATTTATCCAAAATCATTTGAAAGTAAAAATAAAATCATGGCATATTTGGATAAATATAACGAAGGAAAAGAAAAGGATCAACAAATAAGATATACAGACATAGCAGGAACACTATTTAGTACTTTAGAACAATTAGTAAATATTATTTCAGCAGTTTTAATTGCTTTCTCTTCTATTTCCTTAATTGTTTCCTCTGTTATGATTGGTATCATAATGTATTCTTCTGTTATTGAACGGACAAAAGAAATTGGTATCTTAAGAGCAATAGGAGCAAGGAAAAAGGATATTTCACACCTGTTTAAAACAGAAGCAGTTATTTTAGGTTTTCTTTCTGGTTTATTTGGTATTATTGTAACTTACATAGCTTGTATACCAATTAATTTAATACTATCTTCTTTATATCCAGATTTAGGTCTTACTTCTATAGCATACTTAAATCCTTTGCACGCCTTAATTTTAATAATTATTTCAATGTTTTTAACATATGTTTCAGCCTTAATTCCTGCAAGATTTGCTGCTAAAAAAGACCCTGTAAAAGCTTTAAGAACTGAATAAAAGCCACTATATTCTAGTGGCTTTAAACTACTTAACTAAATTATAAGTTACT
The DNA here is from genome assembly GCA_002449135.1 of Caryophanales bacterium UBA6879. Taxonomy (GTDB): domain Bacteria; phylum Bacillota_I; class Bacilli_A; order RFN20; family CAG-288; genus Scatoplasma. The sequence goes on from DKCH01000002.1 coordinate 31,266, forward strand.
GTTCCATCTTCTAAAGTAACTTTTTCATAAACTTTAATTACTTTCTTAGAATCATCTGCTTTTTCTTCAATTTTAATATATTGTTTATTATCTTTACTAAATTCAGTTACTTCATATTCTTTATTATCATATTCAAGTTCAATTTCAATCTCATTATCTTCTACTTCTTTAGAGTATGAATAGCTTGAAACTTCTTTATTGTTTTTAATCACTTTATATTCATATTCTTCTTCAATTTCATTAGTTTCAATTCCTCTACTAATTGAAGTATAAACATATGATTTTTTATCTTCTGAAGTAAATATTTTAGTTTCAATTTCATAATCACTTTCATCTTTTTCTTCTTCTATTTCTTTAATGCTATTAAAGTAATATTCTTTATTTTCTTTAACTAAAATGCCAGTAATTATATTTTTTTCTTCTTTTTCATCATCTTCAACTGAAGTATTATTAATAGAATTATAATAAATTATTAAATTTGCCTCTTTATTTTGTAAATCAGTAAAAGAAACAACTTCTTTTGTTTGGTATTCTTCCTTATCAGAAACCACGGATTCTATTTTTAATGATTCTTTAGAATTATTTAATGCTAAGTCAAGTGAGCCTAAAAATGAAATTGTTTGATCAATTTCACTAGCTGCTCTTTTAACTAAACTAATAGTAGTATTATTAGTTAATAAAGTAGAAGAAGTAACCATTTGATAACCAACTATTTGTTTAGTGTTAATAGTATTATTAACACCTAAATAATTTGAGTTATTAAAATTTGAACAACTAGCTAAGCTAGCTCCTAAGACTGATAAAGCGACTAAAGATAAAATTTTTTTCATATTTTTATTCCTCCTAGAAAGAGTTTTATTTTCTTTCACACTATATACAAACTAGAGTGTCGTTTTATTGGAATTATTTTTATTTTTTATCAAAAAAGTTAAAACTTTTATAAAATTAATCATATATATCAATAAATTTTAAACAAATAAAAAAGCTAACTACATTAATTTATTCAATATAGTTAGCTTAAGAAGATTATTACTATTATTTTAAACTAATAGCGTACAAGAGTAAGGCTGTATCAGTTCCCATAGAGATTTCATATTCTCCAGGATCTAATGTAAGTGTTAATTTGTTACTATTAATTTCATAATTAGTTCCATTAATATTTACATCTGTTCCAGCAACTACAGCATTTAATGTCATCTTTTTAGAAATTCTAAACATAACACCAATTTTAGTAGAATTCATTTTAAGAGCTTTACTATATGTTTTACCTTCGAAAGTGAAGTCACAACTACTATATTTAACTGCTACATTAGGCTTTCCATCACCTTCTGACTTATAAACAATTATAGGTGTGGTGGGACTTAATGTTGAAATATCATCAGCTTGATAAGCATCATTTATAGTAGATTTAATATCACTAGCATCTTCTTCGGTTGGACTTAATTCTGATCTAAATGAAGAAGTGTACCCTGAAATTTCTGGAATAATACGTCCAATTTCATTAGGATTTAAGAAATTCTTAATTGAAGAAACATCAGTAGCATAAAATAAGTCAGGATCACTATCAAACTTAGAGAAATCTATACCTATAGGGGCACAAGAATTACTTACATTTTCATTTCTAGAAGAAACAAGTGTTCTATTAATTTTACTTGTATCACTTCCATAAATTACATCATTATATGACTTAATAGTTGCTCCACTAGATAGTTTTTGTGGTTCTTTACATTTATAGAAGAAATTATTTTCAGAGAAAGTATAAGAATTTGCTCTAATATCTTGGCATGTTCCACTCTTATAATAATAATTATTATATAAATGAATATTTGCCTGTCTACCTAAAGGCAATCTAGAACTTGAACCAAAATAGAAATTATGGTGTAAAGTTACATTATAAGAAATACTACTATCACTACTACCAATTAAGCCTGATTTATGTAAGCCTACAAACTTATTATAAGAACCAGTAACTGAGTGGCAACGTTTAACATCAAAACCACCATCACCTTCGGCTTTATCAGATTCAAAGACCCAATTAGCTTTACCTGTATAGAGTTCATTATGGTGGAAGAAATAATTACCATAATTTTGAACATATGTAGCTTCATCAGTTCCATCTGGTGCATTACTTTCAAAGCAACAAGCATCTTCAGGATAGTCTTTAAAGGAAAGATTTCTTACTTCAATAGAATTACATTCAGCAAAATCTAAACCCCATTGATATAAACCAGCACCAAAAACACCTTCAATAGTAATATTTTTAGCATTTTTAACATACATCATATTTTGATAAGAGCTAGAAGCACCTTTACCATCTTCACGGTAAACAACGTTTTTATCAATGTTAGTATCTATACGTTTATCAGTAGTATTTCCTTTAGTAGATAATTTAGTAATAGCTCCATCTAAGATTTCATATTTTCCTTCTCTTTCATTATATAAGGAAAATTTGTTTAAACTCTTAAATTGATCAGAAGCAATTTGACTAGTAAAGACAATATCTAAAGGCACATTAATATTTGCAGCATCAGCTAATAAATTACCTAAACCATTATAAGTTTTACCATTAATAGTTGTTTCAACTGTGTTTTTATTAGTTTCATTAACATAAACTACTACTGCATTATCTTTTAAAGTTCCATCTTCTTTATAAGCTCCTGGATTTTCTTTTGCTTTAAAATGAGCATAACCAGTTTTATCATATTCACTAACATTAATAGCGACATTTTCCATAGCTAAACCAACTTGTTCACTATTATTAATAACAGGAACAACTTTAGTTTGATAACTGCCTGCACTAATACCAATAATAGAAGCGCGATTTTCACTGGCTTGAACTAATTCGCTATCAATTTTCTTAAATTCATTTTCACCAGTTTTCTTATAATAAACATTATAAGAAGTAACTCCTGAAATCTTTTCCCAAGATAAATCAATTTGATTATCTTTTCCTTCTACAGTAGCAGAATTAGCTTGGCTTGGAAGCTTAATTTCTTCATATTTGGCAGTTAAAGTTAAATTAGTAGTAACCTTAAAAGATTCATCAACTTTATTATCATTTAAATACCAACCCAAGAAAGAAAAACCATCTTTAACAGCATTAGGTAATTTACCTAATACTTGATTTTCATTATAAGTTATTGATTTAGTTGATAAACTTTCGTTTTCAATTTTTCCATCAACAGCATCTAAAGTAACATTAAATTTAACAACAGGATTAACACTCCACTTAGCTAAAATAGTAACATCACTAGTTGGAATATAACCTACTTCAATCTTAGTTTCTTCTAAATACCAGCCGACAAAAGAATAACCTTCTTTACTAACAACAGGTAAACTAGATAAAGAAACACCTTCATTTAAAGTTACACTAGTCTCACCTGAAACAAATTTTCCACCATTAGCATTAAAAGTAATAGTAAAAGTTTTTATTTTTTCATAGTGAGCAGTTAAAGTTATATTAGAAGTAATTTTAGTATTAAAATCAAATACTTCATTACCTAAATACCAACCAATAAACTTATAGCCAGTCTTAAATGGGTTTTGTAATGTAATAGTTTTATTATCATCAACAATGATAGTTGTATCACCATCATATGTTCCACCATCTAAATTTAAAGTAACAACATGCTGATTATCCATAACTGGAGCATAAGTCCATCTAGCGACTAATAAAGTATTAGACATTACTACATAGGATTCATCAAAAGCTTGTTCATTATTAATAAACCAGCCATCAAAAGTATAATTTGCTCTAGTTAATTCAGGTATTTTTTCTAACGGAATTGTTTCACCTTGTTTAACTTCAAATTGATCAGTATAACCTAAAGGTAAAGTTCCTCCATTTAAGGCTAAAGTAACCCAAAAATAGAAATCACCTGTTTCACCTTTAGAACCATCTATTCCATCTTTACCATCTGTTCCAGCATCGCCAGTAGGCCCTTTATCTCCTACTTCACCTTTGTCACCAGTTGGACCTTTATCTCCAACATTATTGTTGTTATCAGCTTGTTTGATATTTGAGCTATCAGTACTGTTACAAGAAGTAACAGTACTTAATAAACCGCAACATAATAAGGCGAAAGTAGTTGATAAAACTGCTTTCATTAAAACACCTTTTTTCATAATTAATTTCCTTTTCTAATTAGTTAATAGGAGTTAAGGAAATATATAACAAGGTCATAGTATCACCTTTTGTAATAGTATGAGAGCCAGCTTCTATTTCAATTTCTACCACAAAATCATTAAATGTTTGTTTTTTTCCATCAACCTTAATAGATTTACCATTTGGAGCACTTCCATCTTGTAAAGAAGCAACTAAAACTAATTTCATTTTTGAACTAGTTGTAAATGTAATATTAGTAGAACTTTCTACTTTCATACCTTTGGTAAAAGTTTTATCACCGTATGAAACATTATATGTTCTTGAATCCATATTACCTGTAATAGTAAAGTTCTCATCACTATTAGCATCACTAAACACCTTCTCCATAGTAGCAACAGGAGCATTAGGATCAATCCATTTAGCTACTAAAGTCATATTACTAGCGACTTTAGTATTTGCATCTACTTTAGTAGTGCCATTATACCAACCAGCAAATGTAAATCCATTAGCATTAGTTGGAGTAGGTAATTCACCTAAAGCTTCACCTTGAGTTTTTACAAATGAAGTTTGGCTATCAGCTGGTAATTCACCACCATTAGCATCTAAAGTGATTTTATATTCTTTAGCAGGATCTGGTTCTGGATCAACAGGAGTAGTAGATCCACCACCTTCACCACCAACAACAAAGGAATTATCGCTTCCTAAACCAGCTTTTTGTAACTTTGATTCATAAGAAGTTAAGATTTTATCTAATTCAGGAATACGTACATAATTTCTATCTTCAGTAGCATCATCAAATTCGTACCAAATATCACCATTTTCTACACGGCCAGAATAATTTTCAACTTCTGTTTTAGCTTCTAAAGCAGTTTGTACATTATATTTGTAGAAATCTGCAGCGGTATCAAAGTTATTATAAGCTCCACCTTTTCCTTTAACATTACTAGAGATTTTTTCATCTCTTGAGCTTGCTTGATAATAATCAAAATTAGTTGAATCTTCTTGATAAGAAGTTGAGAAATTACCACCTTCAAATTCATTACCATAAGCTTTAATAATACCACCAGGTTCTCCTGAAACAGTTGAACCACCATCTGATTGAATATCATGACCTTGTCCACCTGTAATAAATGGATAATTTGCATTTCTAAAATAATTGTTTTCAGCAAAGATAGAAGGAGCACCTTCAGCAGAGGCTATACCATATTTAGCAATACCATCATAATAGTTATTATAAACATGAGTAGTATAATGTCTTACTCTAGGATGACGTGAATCGGAGTGATCATACCAGTTATGATGGAAAGTGGCAAAGTGACCTTCATCTTTACCCATACCAAGTAAATTTGCTTTCCCAGAATCCCAGAAATGGTTATAAGAATGAGTAATATGATCAGTACTCTTAGTATCTAAAGAACCATCACCTTTTGCTTTATCTCCACCTCTATCAGCTCCATAGAAAATATCATTATTATGAGACCAAACATAATCATTATCTTGTTCAAAACCAATAGCATCATCTTTAGCTGATTTATTTTCAATAGAGGCAATGTTTCTAATTTCAGCATAATGGCTTCCTTTAAACATGATACCAAATTTAACAGCAGCATCTTTACCAACGCCTTCAACAGTAATACCAGCATTATAATCACCTTTATTACCATCAATGACCATACCTTCACTAACAAAATAAGAATCAGTAATATAGCCTAAAATTCTGATAGCAATAGGTCTAGTTTCAGCACCTTTTGAACTCTTAATACCATTTAAAATATTTTGTAAACC
>DKCH01000002.1:37288-37899 GCA_002449135.1 Caryophanales bacterium UBA6879
TACCAGTAAAAGCATAACCTTCTCTTCTTTGAGCTAAAACATTAATATTTGTTCTTGTTGCTTGAACTTGTTCAATATCTTGACCATCTTTATTAGCAACTACTTTAATATCATAGCTTCCAGCTTTTAAGCCTAAAATATCAGCTCTATAATAACTACCATAAGATCTAATTAACATACCATCAATCTTAGTAAAATTAGACCCGTTACTGGCTTTATAATAAACATTATAATTAGTAAAACCACTAACTGGAGCAAACTCAACAACTAAAGTTTCTAATTCACCAATAGCCTTAGTAATAGTAATACCAGTTTCACTAACTTTAGTAAATGAGGCATAGAAAGTAACATTACCTTTAACAGTATATGGGAAACTTACTTTCCTAGTAAATGAAGCATCTAAGAACCAGCCATTAAAGATTTCATTATTAAGGCTTGGATTGTAATTTAATTGTTCTTCAGTAAGAGTAGAACCTTCTTCTAAAGTCATATCTGCTAAAGTACCATGATTATCAGTAACAAACTTAACAGTAAATTTTTCTTTTTCAGCAGGCGCTTGAACCTCAAATTTAGCAACTAAAACTAAATCCTTAGTAACAACAGTTTCAGAA
>DKCH01000002.1:37983-76215 GCA_002449135.1 Caryophanales bacterium UBA6879
CCTTCTTTAACTTTAAAAGAAGCAGAACCACTAGATAAAGTACCACCACTTAATTCTAAAGTAACAGTATAAGTAACTTCTACTCTTTCATAATGAGCAACTAAAGTAATATCAGAAGAAATAACAGTACTTGAAGAAACAAGTTCACCTTCTTGAGTAAACCAACCAATAAATTTAAAACCATCCTTAGTTGGAGTAGGTAAAGAAATATCACCAAAAACGGAATTTTGATTAACCTTAATAGAAGTAGCACCACTAACAGTCCCACCATCTAAACTTAATGTAATAGTGACTTGTTTATCACTTAATTGAGTCCATGTAGCAAATAAAGCTAAATTACCAGTAACAGTAATAGTACCTTCAACTTTTAAGCCATCAAAAGCATTAACCCAACCAGCAAAAGTATAACCATCATAACTTGGGGTAGGTAAAGTTAAAGTATCGCCTTGACTAACAGCATAAAAATCCTTGCTAGAAGGAGGTAATTTACCACCATTAACATTTAAAGTAACAGAATAAACAGGTTTAGAAGGTTGCTCAGCATGTCCAGTATCACCTTTTTCGCCTTGAGCACCATCTACTCCGTCTTTACCAGCTGCTCCAGTATCACCTTTAGCACCAGTATCTCCTTTTTCTCCAGTTTCTCCTTTAGGACCAGTTTCGCCTTTTTCGCCTTGAGCACCATCTGCTCCATCTTTACCAGCGGCTCCTGTATCGCCTTTAGGGCCAGTATCACCTTTTTCACCAGTATCTCCTTTAGGGCCGGTTTCGCCTTTTTCTTCAATATTATTCTTATTATCAATATTTTGACTTAATTGAGGAACAGAACTGCAAGAAGATAGACCTAAGCTCATCAAACTTAACAGTGTAAGAAGTATTGTTTTTTTCTTCATAAATTAATAATTCTCCTTTTGTGTACATACGTACTAATTATGATTTTATTAAATTGAAAGCGCTTAAATAAAGAAAAAAATAAAAGCTTAGCGTGCTAAAAATTAGCCTATTAACTAAATTAAAACAGATATTTTAAAAATAAATTACACATTATTTATTTTTTAAGAGTTTATTAAAAGCGCTTTTACTTTTACATATATTTAGTTTACTAACTATTAAATGTTTAAAAATAAAGAATAATTTTATTTAATCGTTAAAATGATTTAAACTAAAAACGCTTTTATTAATATTTTCTTAAAATAATTAAATTTTTAACATACAAAATAAATATGTACAATTTTTAAACAAATACTTTTTATTTATGTGTTTTTAGTGTAAATATACAAGCTAAATTATTTTATTATATTGTAAATTTATTTTTTAATTCAAATTATAAAAATAATTAGATTATGAAGCGTTTTTAATTTTTTTAATATTTATTTATTTTTGTGCTTATAGCACAATGGCTATTTATTAATTTTTATATTTTTTTGAATAGAAATATTAATCATGTATCAACATAAATTTTAAAAAAAGCACTTAGAATTTTTAACTAAGTGCTATTTGTTTATTTAAATAAGTCTCTTATCATTAGTGACATTTGTCTTGCTTGATCAACATCAAGATATTCAAATCTACCATGATAATTATAACCACCTGTTCCTAAATTTGGGCAAACGAATCCTTTATATGTTAAAGTGGCTCCATCTGTTCCACCTCTACATGCTTCAAATTCAAAACTGAGATTGTGATTTTTATAAATCTTTTTTATTAAATCTATTACTTCTGGATGTTTCTCCACCTCATAATACATATTCTTATATTGAGGTTTTATTTCTAGTTTAATTACTTCTTGTTTATATTTATCATTTATTCTTCTAGCTGCTAATTTAGCATAATCTTCTAAGAAAGCTAATCTATTAATATCATGTTCTCTAATAATGTAAGATAATTCGGCTTTTTCTTCGTTACCATTAATATTACACAAATGATAAAATCCTTCTCTATTTTCAGTATCTTCTGGTCTAGCAAATAAAGGTAAAGCATTATGAAACTCAATTCCAATATTCGAAGCATTTAGCATCTTATCCTTAGCTGAGCCTGGATGAACTGAACGCCCAGTAACTTCTACTTTCATGCTTGAAGCATTAAAGTTTTCAATATTAACATATTTAATATCCCCACCATCAACAGTAAAACCAAATTTAGATCTTATTTTATCTGTGGAAATATGGCTTGCTCCTAATCCAATTTCTTCATCTGTTGAAAAAATCACTTCAATTGGCCCATGTTTTTCTTTACTAGCTACAAAATAATTTACTACATCCATAATAATTGCAATACCGGCTTTATCATCTGCCCCAAGTAAAGTATTGCCATCTGTAACTACTAATTGATGTCCTTCTGATCTTTTTAAAGATGGAAAATCACTTACTTTCATTATTGTATCCTTGTTAAGAACAATATCTTTTCCATCATATTTATTAATAATTCTTGGTTTAATGTTTTCACCACTACAAGCTGGTGAAGTATCCATATGAGAATTTAAAAATATAGGTTGCTTTTCTAAGTCGCCTTTAAAATAAGCATGCACAGTCCCAAATTTATTTATATAAATATCTTCTCCACCTAATTCTTTAAGTTCCTTAGCTAATTCTTTAGCTAAAACATACTGACCTTCTGAAGATGCTTTGTTTGTAGTATCAGCTTCTTCTGAAGAAGTAGTTGGATAACTAACATATTTTAAAAATCTTTCAAGTAAATCCATTTTAACCTCCATTAAAAACTATTTTAATATATCTTTAAGATAAAAAAAACTCAACATAAAGACTTTTATTTTTCTATTAATATCAATTTTTGTATGTCCGAACACACTTTTATTAATAAAATTTAAAATTAAACTTTTTAGTTATAAATAATAACGCAATAAATTTTTTAAGTTAAGACAATAAAAATTCCATCAAATTTTTATTTAAAACAGTTGATAAATTTTATTTTTTACATAATAATATCTAGTGTAAAGTTTAAAAATGTGGTATTATTATGCTTTCAAGTATTTCATACTTGATATTAACGAAAAAGGAGAAAAACATGGCATCAAAAGGTCAAAAATTTAACAGCTACACCCCTGAACTTAAACTAGCAGTAGTTAAAGAGTATTTAGAAAAAGGTACTTCTTTAATAGAACTTGCTTATCACAATAAAATTGCTTCTCAAGAATCCATTTTACAATGGGTTAAAAAATATCAACTACATGGTGAAAAAGCTTTTGATGATAAAAGAGGTTTAGCAACTTCTAAATCTGCTCCACTAAAAGGACGTCCAAGAAAGAAATTTTCTAGTGAAGAAGAAAAACAAGAATACGAAACCCTTGTTAATGAAAGAAACAAGAAAAAAGCTGCCGAAAAAAGAAGACTGGCATCTTTAAAAAAGAAGCGAGAAATCAAAAAAGCTGAACAATTAGAAAGAGAAAAAAGTCTCTACTAAGATTTTAGTCTAAAATGTTTGTAGGGAGTTTAAATTAACTCCCTTTTTATTTTTTTATGAAATACCCTATTAATTCATTAATTTCAACCTTAGTAACAAAAGGTCCAGCACCTAAAATGTCTATTGGTGCAATAATCGGATATAAAGAAGAAACAAAAGAATATTTAGTTGAGCTTTTTAATGTAAAAAAACATCCTCATTATCAAGCTTATTATGTTGAAAGTGAATTAGCAATTTTAAATTCTTAATATGAAATACGCTTTAGCAATAGATTTTGGCACTCAATCAGTCCGCTCAATTGTTTTTGATTCAAATGGAAAAACAATATGTGAATATAGAGAAATTTATGAAACACCATATTTTTCAAAAAAATATGGCTATGCTGAGCAAGATGTTGATTATTATTTTAATAAATTTTTAAAAACTACTAAAAAATTAGCAGAAAATCACCCTGAAATTTTAAAAGACTTATTAGGTTGCTCTATTTCATGTTTTAGAGATACTGCAGTTTTTCTTGATGAAAATTATAAACCTTTAAGACCTTGTATTTTATGGTTAGATCAAAGGTTAGCTAGTAAACCTAATTTTCCTTTAAAACAAAAAATTTTATTCTTTTTATCTGGAATGACTGAAGCAGCTAGTATTAACTTTAGAAGAACTGCATCTAACTGGGTTAAAGAAAACGAAAAAGATATATGGGCCAAAACAAAACATTATTTTTCAATTTCTACTTATTTTATTTATCGTTTAACAAATAAAGCAGTTGATTCTCCATCTTCTTATACTGGCCATTATCCTATTAATTGTAAAAAAAGAAAATGGCAAACTAAACATTCTTTAACTTATCCTGTTTTTGATATTCCATTAAATCTTTTACCAGAACTTAAACAAGTTGGTGAACCATTAGGCGAAATAACTTTAGAAGCAAGTAAATTAACTGGTTTACCTGTTGGTTTAAAAATATATGGTGGCGGTGGTGACAAATCATTAGAAAGTATTGGTGTAGGAATGTATGATTCTTCTTTAGCTTCTCTTTCGTATGGAACTGCTTGTTCTATTGAAATTTTAACTAAAAGATATTGTGAACCAGAAACTTTTTTACCTGCATATGTTTCTCCTATTCCAAATCATTACAATATGGAAATTCAAATTTATCGTGGATATTGGATGTTAGAATGGTTTGCCAAAAATTTTGCTGCAGAAGAAATATCTAATGCTAACATTCAAAAAAGTTCAGTAGAAGAAATATTAAATAAAAAAATGTTAAGCATTAATCCTGGTGCAGATGGCTTAATCTTAGAACCTTACTGGGGACCAGGTTTAAAAAGGCCATTGGCTAAAGGGGCAATTTTAGGCTTTTCTGATTTTCATACTAAGTACCACATTTATAGAGCTATTATTGAAGGAATTGCTTTTGCCTTAAAAGAAGGTTTAATAAATATGCAAAAAAGAAGAAAAAGCAAAAAAATAAAAGAAATAAGAATAAGTGGTGGTGGCTCTAAATCAGAAGCCATATGCCAAATTACTGCTGATATTTTTAACTTACCTGTTTCGAAAATTCAAACATTTGAATCAGCCTCATTAGGAGCCGCTATTATAGTATTTACCGCTAGTAAATATTATTCTTCTTATAAAGAAGCTATTCAAAAAATGGTTCATATTTCAAAAACTTATTACCCGAATAAAACCAATGCAAAACTTTATACAAAGATTTTTAAAGAAGTATATTTACATATATATCCTCGAACAAAAAAGATCAATTATTCTATTCGAAGAATACTAAATAAATCACAAAACATCCTTACAAAGAACAATAAAGAAAATCAATAATTTAACAATAAATGTGTGAATAACTTAAAATTAACAAGTTATTCACCTTTTTATTTAAGCAAAAATAGACTTATTCACCTATTATTCACCTTATTCACATATGGTGAATAAGTGTTTTTTAAGTATGTTAATAACTTATTTTTGTTCGATATATATGGTTTATTTTTATGGTGAATAACTTTTAAAATGTGAATAGTTATTCACTTGTCATCTTTTTAGCTTGTCAAGTAAAATTTAATAACAAGTTATTCACAGTTAATTATGTGAATAACTTTATTTTAGCCTAACATATCGCCTTTTTTTACCTTTAAAATGTGAATAACTTTTTATTATCAAAACTATATTTTTTATTTTCTAAAAATTTTTATTTTTCATGTTATTATTTAATGGAAACTGAGGTTTAAAATGAAAATATCAAATATGCCACTTAACTCAATTTGGAGCTCAATACTTGCTGAGTTAGAAAAAACTATTGAAGATCATTCTTTCTATAGTCAAATTATCCGTCCCACAAGTTTAATTAGTCTTAAAGACAATACTTGTGTTATTCAAACTGATTCAAGTTTAAATACTAGATTACTTGAACAAAAAAAGGATGAAATTGTTAAAGCAATTAATAAAATAACAGAATCTAATTATTCTTTAGAAATTGTTACTAAATCTAATACTCCTACTGAATTAGTTGAAAAAAAGAAAAGATTTTTTGAAAATTCTAGTTTATCCAAAAAATTTACTTTTGAGAATTTTGTAGTTGGTAATTCTAATTCACAGGCTTATAACGCTAGTCATTTTGTTAGTTTAAATCAAGGAAAATATAACCCTTTATTTATTTATGCTAAATCAGGTTTAGGAAAAACTCATTTACTTAATGCTATAGGTAATGAAGTATTAAAAATTAATCCTGAAAAGAAGGTTTTATATATTTCTACTGATGATTTTATTTCTGAATTTATTCGATATGTACGCCTTAAAAACTCAGAAGATGATCTAAAAGATTTCTTTAGAAATATTGATTACTTATTAATTGATGATATTCAACAATTAACAAATAAAAGAGAAACTGAATTAATGTTTTTCAATATTTTTAATCTTCTTATTAAAGCTAATAAACAAATAGTTTTAACCTCAGATTGTCCACCTCAATTACTTTCCGGGCTTGAAGATAGACTTGTTTCACGTTTTAGACAAGGTCTTTCTTTACAAATTATTCCACCTGAAAAAAATACTTTAATAGAAATCTTAAAAATGAAAATTGCTTCCTCTGGCTTTGATCCTAATAACTTTGAAGAAGAAGCTTTAGATTATTTAGCTAGTACAAATGGGGATAATATTAGAGCTTTAGAAGGAAGTTTAAACCGTATCTTACTATTCAACATCTCAATTGCTAATAATACTTCTAAAATCACTAAAGATATTGTTGCTAACGCATTTAATAACGAAATAGAAACGATCAAAAAAGGTGAGAAATTAACAACCGAAAAAATTATTGATGTTGTATCTGATTATTTCAACTTACCTGCCAGCCAATTAACAAGTGCTATTAGAACCTCACAAATTGCTTTAGCTAGAAGCATAGCAATGTACTTAGCAAGAACAATTCTTAATGAACCTTATACTTCTATTGCAGCCTCTTTTAATAAAAAAGATCACACTTCTGTTATTGCTTCAATGAAAAAAGTGAATAACTTGTTAAAAAATGATGAAAACACAAAAAAGGTTATAAAGACTCTAACTAACAAGCTAAAACATTGATTATATTAATATATATATAATATATACTATATATAGAAGTCAAAATTTGATATAATAGTAAATGTAAAATTTATATGATTCGCTTACTTATTCACATAATTCACATTATTCACAGCCCTTATTATTATTATTTTTAGAAAGGATATTATAATAAATGAAATTAACATTAAAAAGACAAGCTTTCGATAAAATCTTATCTACTTTAGGTGAAGTTATTCCTTCTACTACAGTAGAAGCAAATTTTAAAAACTTTTTAATTAATGTAGATGAATTAAATTGTTCTATTTTAGCTTCTGATGGTAATTTATCAATTCAAGCTAATATCCCTTTAACTGAATCTAATATTATTGTTAATTCTTTACCTGGTGCTATTCAAGTTCCTGCAAAAATTATTACAGACATTATTAAACAATCAAAAGCTGAAATTTTAACACTAGAATTAGTTGATGAATCTTTACTCTATGTTAGTGATGATTTATCTACTAAATACGAATTAAAAGTAATTAACGCTTTAGAATATCCTTCTATTGATTTGTCTTCTAATTCTTCTGAAAAAATAGATATAAAGATGTCTGATTTCTTATCTTTATATAATTGCACATATTTTGCTACTGCTACTAAAACGCCAAAAGAACTATTTAAAGGAATTAATGTTTCTGCTAATTTGAATCATTTAACTTTTGTCGCAACTGATGCTTATAGATTAGCTAAAAAATATATTGATTTACCTGAGGATCATCATTTTTCTGTTACTATTCCTTTAAAGGCTTTATCTACTGTTTCTCATATTGAAACTAAAAATGATTTAACTCTTATTATTGATAACAATAAAGTTTTATTTAAGACTGGTTTTTATACTATTTCTACTAAACTTTATAATGGTGATTTCCCTAATGTTGATCGTATTATTCCAAATGATATTGTTTATACTTTAGAAGTAAATACTAAAGAATTAACTGAAGCTATTGCTAGAGTTACTATTTTAGGTAATAAGAAAATCCAAATTGTTCATTCAGATAGTGGAATCGAAATTCTTACTAAGGATCCTAATAGTGGTAATGCTTCTGAAAAGCTTCCTGAAGCAACATTCTCTTCTAATGATTATTTTTCTATTATTTGTCGTGCTGACTTCTTACTTGATGCTATTAATGCTTTAAATGTAGAAAAAGCAAAGATAAAGTTTGTTAGTGATACTAGAGCTTTCTTGGTTTGTTCTGATGATGTTACTAATATTCAAGTGATAACTCCAGTAAGATCGTTAGAAGAATAATTTATTTATTAAAGTCTTGGTTAAATACTAAGACTTTTTTATGATTTTTTTCTTTATAAAATACTTAATTTTAAGCAATTTTTATATATTATAAATATAATATATAATATGTTATAATTATAGTGTTATAAGGAGCTTTTATAGTGCAAAAAGAGATATTTATTACAACTGAATATATCACTCTTGGTCAGCTTTTAAAATTCGCTAATATTATTAATAATGGTGGCGAAGAAAAAGCATTCTTAGCTAATAATTCAGTTTTAGTAAATGGTGAAATGGAAAATCGTCGTGGAAGAAAATTACGTCCAGGTGATTTAGTAAAAGTACATGAGATTGAACTAAAAATATGTATGTCACAAAACTAGATTTAGTTAATTTTCGTAACTATCAGGAATTACATATTGAATTTCCTAAAGGTTTAAATCTCATTGTAGGCCCTAATGCCAGTGGTAAGACTAATTTAATAGAAGCTTTATATTATTTATCACTAGCTAGATCTTTTAAAAAAGCTGAGGATAAGGATCTTATTAGATTTAATGAAGAGATTGCTGAAATTCAATTAGCTTATCAAAACAAAGAAAATAAGCATCTTATAACTGCTAAATTATCTTCTAAAGGTAAACTTATTACTTTTGATAATGAAAAACTAAAGTCAGTTTCTAGTCTTATAGGTAAACTTCTAGCTATTAGTTACTATCCAAATTCTGTTAATTTGTTTAGATTAGATCCTATGACAAGAAGAAATTTCTTGGATTCCTCTATTTCATTGATCTCAAGTAAGTATTTGTTTTCACTAGGTAATTTTAAAAAGATCTTAAAAAATAGAAACGCCGCTTTTATTCAAGGTGATGAAGTAGTAATTAAAGCTTTAACTGATCAGTTAATTAATTCTGCTTATCGGTTGACTTATGAAAGAAAAAAGTTTGTAACTGAATTGAATTTAAAAGTTAATACTATTTATCAAGAACTTTTTAATACTAAAGAAAAACTTACTTTAAAGTATCAAACTAAAATGCCATTAGAAGAAGATCAATTGGAGTTTATTAAAAAAACTAACCTCCTCTTTGATTATATTAAATCTGAAGAACGTATTAAAAAAAGTACTTTAATCGGACCACAAAGAGATGATTTAGTAGCTTACTTGGATGGTAAACAAGTTTATTCTTATGCTTCTCAAGGTCAAAATCGTTTAGTAGTATTAGCCTTGCATTTGGCTTTTAAAGAAATTTTAAAAGAACATTACCAAGAAGAACCAATATTACTGTTAGACGATGTTTTATCAGATTTAGATTTAGATAGGCAAGAAAGGTTATTAAACTACTTAAAAAAACAAGAACAGGTTTTTATTACAACAACTAAAGAATATTCAAATGTCGATAATATCATAAAAGTTACAGAATTAAGTAAAGGAGCTTATTAAGATGGAAGAAGAAAAGAAAGTAAATCAGGAAGACACTGAAGAAGTTTCTTATCAAAGAATTGATTCAGAAAAAGAAAAAGAAGAAGAAAAAGCTAAAGCTGATTATTCTGGTAAAGATATTCAAGTATTAAAAGGACTAGATCCAGTAAGAGAAAGACCAGGTATGTATATAGGTACTACTTCTTCTCGTGGCTTACATCATTTAATTAGAGAAATTGTTGATAACTCAGTTGATGAAGCATTAGCTGGCTATTGCCATAATATTGTAATAACTTTAGAAAAAGATGGTTCTTGTACTGTTAATGATGATGGTAGAGGTATTCCAGTAGATATTGTCGCTGATACTGGTTTATCAGGGGTAGAAACTGTTTATACTGTTTTACATGCTGGTGGAAAATTTGATGGATCTACTGGATATAAAGTTTCAGGTGGTTTACATGGTGTTGGTGCTTCTGTTGTTAATGCTTTATCTACTAGAGTTACAGTAACTGTTCATAAAAATGGCGGTGTTTATCAAATAAAATTTGAAAATGGTGGACATACTGTTGCTCCTGGTATTGTTAAAATTGGAACTTGCCCGATAGAAGAAACAGGAACTACTGTTAATTTTTTACCTGATCAAACAATTTTTAAAGAAACTACTGTTTTTCAATATTCTGAAGTTAGAGAATATATTCGTCAAACTGCTTATTTAAATAAAGGACTTTCTTTAAGCTTAATTGATAATCGTGAAGAACCTCCTCATAAGGAAACTTATTGTTATGAAGGTGGTATTGCCGAATATGTTAAATTTTTAAATGAAGGAAAAATAGTTATTTTTGATGATATTTTATCTTTTGAAGGTAAATATGAAGGTGTTTTTGTTGAAGCTGCTATGCAACCAACTAAAAGCCAACTTTATACAATAAAATCATTTTGTAACAACATTAGAACTATTGGTGGTGGTACTCATGAAGAAGGTTTCCGTTTAGCTTTAGGAAGAACATTAAATAATTATTTTAAACTTAAAGGTTGGTTAAAAAAGGATGAAGAAAATTTCCCTTTTGAAGATGTTTCTGAAGGTTTAACTGTTGTTATATCTGTTAAACATCCTGATCCACAATACGAGGGACAAGTTAAGGATAAATTAGGAAACGCCGAAGTAAGAAAGATTGTTTCTTCAATTGTTGGTGATCAATTAAGAGAATGGTTAGAAGGTCATCCTAAACAAGGTAAAGCTTTTTATGATCGAGTTTTACTAGCATATAAAGGTAGAAAAGCTTCTGAAAGAGCAAGAAACAGCGTAAATTCTTCATCTTCTATTGGTGGTGCAATTTCTGATAAATTAGCTGATTGTGTTTCTAAAGATCCAAAAGAAAGAGAATTATTTATTGTTGAAGGTAATTCAGCAGGTGGTTCTGCTAAAAATGGTAGAGATGCTTTTACTCAAGCAATTTTACCTTTAAGAGGTAAAATCTTAAATATTGAAAAAGCTTCAGCTACTAGAATTGAAAAAAATGTTGAAATTGAAACAATGATCCAAGCTATTGGTGGTGGTGTTGGTGATAATTTTGATGTTTCTAAAATTAAATATCATAAAATCATCATTATGACAGATGCTGATGTTGATGGTTCTCATATTCGTATTTTACTTTTAACTTTCTTCTATCGTTATATGAAACCTCTTGTTGAGCAAGGTTATGTTTATATTGCTCAACCTCCTTTATATAAATTAACTTATCAAGGACATGATTATTATTGTTTTAAAGAAGAAGAGTTAGATCCATTAAGAGCAAAACTTCCTCCTAAAGCTAAATATGCATTACAACGTTATAAAGGTTTAGGTGAAATGGATGCTTCTCAATTAGCAGAAACTACAATGGATAAAGAAAAACGTTTAATGTGGAGAGTTACAGTTGATGATGCAGAAGATGCTGATAATGCTTTAACTAATTTAATGGGTGAAGCGGTTTTACCAAGAAAAGAGTTTATTTCCGCTAACGCTAAATTTGTTAAAAATCTTGATATTAACTAAAAAGGAGAATTATTATGGCTGAAGAAGAAAAGAAAAATCAAAATCCAGAAGAGAATAACGATAACTCTCCTGTTGAAGAATCTGAAGAAGAAGCAAAAAGTGAAAAAGGCAGTGGCTTAACTGGTGTTAGTGAAGGTATTAAAGGCGGTATTGAGCCTTTAGAAATGGGACCAATTGTAAAAGAATCATTTCTTGATTATGCAATGTCAGTAATTATTGCTCGTGCTTTACCTGATGCTAGAGATGGTTTTAAACCAGTTCAAAGAAGAATTATCTATTCAATGTATGATTCTGGTAATACTCCAGATAAACCATTTAAAAAATCAGCAAGAATTGTTGGTGAAGTAATGGGTAAATATCACCCTCATGGTGATTCTGCTATTTATGGAGCTATGGCTCATTTAGCACAAGATTTTGCAACTAGATATCCATTAGTAGAAGGTCATGGTAACTTTGGTAGCCAAGATGGTGATGAACCAGCTGCTATGCGTTACACTGAAGCTAGATTATCTAAAATTTCTTTAGAGTATGTACAATCTTTACATAAAGATACAGTTTTATTTGTTGATGCATATGATGGAGTAGAAAAAGAACCAACAGTTTTACCAGCAAAAGTGCCTAATTTAATTATTAATGGTACATCTGGTATTGCAGTTGGTATGGCTACAAACATTCCTTCTCATAATTTATACGAAGTTTTAACTGCCTGCCAAGAATTAATAAAAAATCCAGATTTAACTCCTACTGATTTAATGACTTGGATTAAAGGTCCTGATTTCCCAGGTGGTGGTTTAATTTTAGGACGTTCTGGTATTCGAAAATATTTTGAAACCGGTATGGGAACAGTAGAAGTTAGAGGAAAATACGAAATAGTCAAAAAAGGTGATCGTTGCTCAATTATTTTTAACGAAATTCCTTATATGGTTAATAAAAAGAACCTCGCTAGAAAAATTATTGATTTATGCGATAATAAAACTATTGAAGGAATTGCCGCTGTTAATGATTTTTCTTCTCATTCTGCTGGTACTCGTTTCCAAATTGATTTAAAACGTAATGCAAATGAAGATATTGTTTTAAATAACTTATTTAAACACACTGAATTACAATCAAGATTCCCAGTTAATATGTTAGCTATTGACGATGGAACTCCACGTGTTTTAAATATGAAAAAAGCATTGGAAATCTTTATTAAATTCCAAGAACAAATTATTGAAAGAAGAACAAGATTTGATTTAGGAAAAGCTTTAGATCGTATTCATATTTTAGAAGGTTTAAGAAAAGCTCATGATGTAATTGATGAGGTTATCTTAATTATAAAATCTTCTGAATCTCCTGAATCTGCAAGTCAAACTTTAATGGAAAAATTTGGTTTTGATGAAGTTCAAACCAAAGCCATTTTAGATATGACTTTAAGAAGACTTACTAATATTGAAACTGAAAAAATAGATGATGAAATGGCATCACTTAGAACTGATGTTGAAAAATATAATTCTATTCTTTCTGATTTCAAAGTCTTACAACAAACATTGTTGGATCAATTAGAAGAAACTAAGAATAAATTCAAAGATGAGAGAAGAACCGAAATTGGTGAAGGTAATTATACTACTGAAGATGAAGATTTAATACCAAATGAAGATATTTTGATTATGCTTACTAAAACTGGATTTATTAAGAGAATATCTCCAGATGCTTTTAGATTACAAAATAGAGGCGGAATAGGTGTAATTGGTATGCAAACAAAAGAAGAAGATGTTGTGGATATTCTTTTACATACTAAAACCAAAACAGATGTTTTATTCTTTACTAATTTAGGAAAGATATTCCGTTTAAGAGCTTATAGAATTCCTACTGGTAATCGTACTTGGAAGGGTCTTCCTGTAGTTAATTTATTAAAATTAGAAGATAATGAAAAAGTTCAATCCATTATTTCTTGTGCTCATTATGATGATAATCATTATTTATTCTTTGCTACAGAAAAAGGCTTAGTTAAAAAGACTCCTACTTCTCAATTTGAAAACATCAATTGCAATGGTAAAAAGGCAATTAATTTAGAAGAAGGTGACTCATTAGTTGATGTTAAATTAACTGATGGTCAAGCAGTAGTTTCTTTAGCTAATTCTAATGGTAAAGTTTGTTCATTTAAAGAAGAAGATGTAAGACCTACTGGTAGAACAGCTACTGGTGTTAAAGGTATTGATGTAGATGGTGGAAAAGTTATCGGTATTTGTACTTCAGAAGATGGTGGAAGCCAAATCTTTACTTTATCTGAAAATGGTTTAGGAAAGAGATCGCGTTTTGAAGACTTTAGAATTACTTCACGTGGTTCAAAAGGTGTTTATGCTTTAAAGATTACAGAAAAAGGTGGTAACTTAGTCTGTATTAAGTCAGTTAATGAAGATGATGAAATAATTATTGTAACTGATGCTGGTACTGTTTTAAGAACTACATTAGAAGATGTTCATGAAGCTAATAGACAAACTATCGGTGTAAAAATTATAACCTTAAAAGAAGGTGAAAAGATTTCTTCAGTTTCTGTTGTAAAAAAGGATGTTACAGAAATAGAACCTGAGCCAGATACTAGTGATGTTCAGGAAGAAAATGAAGAAAAATTAGAAGAATACGTAAAAAATACTGAAAAAGAAGATAACGAAGAATAATGAAAGTTTTACTTTGTTTAAATGGTGAAAAAGATGATAATCGCTTTGTTCTAGATCGTAACGGAGTTTTACTCCGTTATGCTTTAGAAAGTCAAAATATCGAATATACTTATGATTTAAAAAGCGATTATGACTTAGTTCATTTGCTTTCCTTAAATCAATATAAAGCATATTTAAAGAATCACCATAATAAAAAAAAGAAAGTTATTCTTTCTACCTTTAATGATTACGCTGATTTTAAAGTTGATCAAAATGAAGAAGGGGAAATGAAACTTGTTTTTTCTAAAATTTTCAAAAAAGTTGATAAGATAGATACTTTATTAGTTAATTGGTATTCACAATCTTTACTATTAAAACATAATGATGTTCCATTTAATGTTGAAGTAGTTAATATAGGAACTAAAGATTATTCAAACGAAAAATATTCAAAAGTTGAACAAGAAGCTTTTAGAAAATATTATAGAATTCCTAATAAGCATAAAATAATTTTTTCATATGGTGAATATGCTTATTCTAAAGGTTTTGATTATTTAGAGGCTATTAGTAGAATTATGCCAAATTATGAATTCTTCTTTTTTGGAGGAAAAGCAGGTGTATTATCAAACTCAAAATCTTATGAAAAAACAAATAAGATCAATAATTTACACTATGAAGATAATATTCCAGCTGAACTTTATCATTCATTATTATTAAATGCTTCAGCCTTATATCTTCCTTATCAATTTTCTACAGATTCTTGTATAGTTTTAGAAGCCATGAAAGCAAAAATTCCAGTAATTAGTGCACCTAATCCAATTATTTTTGATTTATTAGTTGATAAAAAGACTTGTTTAATAGGAAGAAATGTAGAGGAATGGTATCAATTATTAAAAAACATTGATACTAATAATTGTGTTCAAAGTGCATATAAATTTTCTAAAAATTATACAATAAAAAAATACGGACAAAGTTTATTAGGAGTATATAAAAAGCTTATTTAATTCAATCTTTCTTTAAAATTCTATAAAGTGTAGTTCTTCCAATTTTAAGTTCTTTGGCAGCTTTTTGGTGATTATTTTTATTTTCATTTAAAACTTTTAATACATAATAATAATCATGTAATTTAAGAGGAAGGTTTTCATTTAGTAAATTTGTAGAAAAATTATAATTTTCTTCTAAATTATTTAATGAATTAGTTAAGTCTTTTGATATTAAATAATTATTAATAAAATTATTAAAATCTAGTTCGCTATTAAAAGGAAAGGAACTTAGTTTATTAAAATCTTGTTCATTAAATTGAATATTATTTAAAGCAAGTATTTCTTTTATTCTTTTTAAATAATAATTTTCTTCATAGAAATTTGCTATTTTATAGTTCAAAGCACTTATACTATTATAAAAATCAGTGATAATTTTATTCTGAGATTTTATGTATATAATTACTTTATTACTTGTTAAAATCAACGAATTTTTTAAATAATTTAAAAGTAAGATTAACTGATATTGATTCAATGATTCTAAATTATATAAGAAAATATTATGATTTAAAGTATTTAATGGCGATTTAAAGTCTTTAATTAAAAAGTTAAATTCTGCTGGTAAAACAAGGCTAAAATCTATGCATATCAAGCTAGATTCATTAAACTCGCTATTAGAAAAAATATTATATGATAGTTTATTTATTAGAGAACTATTATTAGAAATGAAAAAGATAGGTAAAGCACTTTTAGCCATTTCATGAATTTTATTTAAATATATATTATCCAAATAAGTATTATTATCTAAATAAGAATTTAAAAAGTAAAATTTACTAATATTATTGTTTTCTTTTGAAAAGTTTATATAAATTATATTAAATGTATTAGTATTTTGTTTGATTGTACGATTTTTTATTGTGATTTTAACATCATCTTTAAAAATAAAATATTCAATGTTTCTCTTGCTTAATAAAGCGTGTAAATGATGCTTGATAAAATCATCTATTTCTTCTTTATATCTTGTATTTACAATTTTTTCTTGATAAAAAACTGTATTTAAATATATTAAAACGTTTTTATTTTCTTCAGTTAAATATGAAGAGAGAAGTTGATTTTCAATACTTTTTTGTTTTATTTCTTTATAAATTTCTTTAGCTTGCTTATAAACTAATTTGAATGACTCTAAAGAAGAAGTAATTAATTTAACAGGTAGATTATATTTTTTTAAAGTTATGTAAGTATGATAATCAGTATAAATCAGATGGTATTTTTTTATTTTTTTTAAATATTCTTTTATATCACTGTCTTTTTTTATTGTTATTGTTTTTACTGGTAAATCTAACCTTTTTTCAATTTCTAATACTGGTTGTATGATGTTTTCAAAACCAATAAATAATGTTTTTTTATGGTGTTTTAAGTTCAGCAACTCTAATATATCAAATACACTAATAGGTATTTGAATTATTGTTTTAATAACTTTTTCTTTTAATTTTGTGTATAATCCACCTCTAGATATGATTATGTCGGCAGATGATTTATTAATTAAATTTGAAATCTTATCTATATTATTTTGATAATCTTCAGCATATAGAAAAGAGATTTGATCATCTTTGTCGTGATTTATTTTTTGTATTTCTTTTTCTAATTCTTTAAATGGTAAAACAAATAATGTGTTCATACTTATTATTTTACTATAAATGTTTCAAAATGAAACACTTTTTTAACTTTTTTAGTTTCTTTTTAAGGAATTAATCTTGTAATCTTTTATTGTGGGGAAATTATGATTGAGATTTTACTTATTACTCCTAATTCTGTTACTTTTGAAATAAAAAATACGTCTTGTTATTTTACTGATAAGTATCAGGTTTATCTAAATGATGAATATTTATTTGATAGTAAAAGAAATGTTTTGAGTTTATATGATTTAAAAAGTGGGACACATTATATTTTAGAAATTAAAGGTAAAGTTAATTATAAAATTGAATTTACTACTTTGAATAAGAAGCCTGTTTATTATTCATCTATTAATGAAGGTGGATTAAATGATGATACTTTTAATATGCAAAAAGCAATTGATGATCTTAAGGAAGATGAGTTTTTAATTATTGATAAAACTTATAAAGTAACTTCTTTATTTATTAGTAGTTTTAAAATTATTAACTTAACTAGAACTGGTTTAATTTTAGGAGAAACTGATCGCAATAAATATCATGTTTTTAAGTCTGATTCTTTTTTAAATGGAAAACCTTTAGGAACATGGGAAGGTGAAAAAGAAGATTGCTTTGCTTCAACTATTAATTTTTTAGGAAGTCATGATTCTATGATTTATGGGCAAGGTAAAATTGATGAGCAAGCCAATCTTTCTGATTGGTGGATTAATCATCGACAAAAAAGGATTGCTTATAGACCTAAAGGTGTTTTTATTCACACTTCTAATAATATTGTTTTAGAGGGGATAACAATTTGTAATACTCCTTCTTGGAATCAACATCCTTTTTATTCTAATAATTTAAAATATTTAAATTTAACATTACAAAATCCTTTTAATTCTCCTACCACTGATGGTATTGATCCAGAGTCTTGTAAAAACGTTTTGATTATAGGATGTAAAATTTCTGTTGGTGATGATTGTATCGCTATAAAGTCAGGAAAATTAGCTTTAGCTAGAGAATATAAAACACCATCTAGTTTTATTACTATTCGAAATTGCTTAATGGAAAATGGACATGCTGGTGTTACTTTAGGAAGTGAAAATAGTGGTGGTATTAATAATGTTAGTGTTTCTAATTGCTTATTTATTTCTACTGATCGCGGCTTAAGAATTAAGTCTCAAAGAGGTAGAGGAAACCTCGCATTAATTGAAAAAATTGATTTTAATAACATTGAAATGTTAGGTGTCAAATCTCCATTTGTTATTAATGCTTTTTATAAATCAGGTAGAGATATTCTTGACTATCGATATGATCAAAATTACCGTAAATTTGATGAATACACTCCAATTTTTAAATCATTTACTTTTAAAAATATTAAGTGTGAAGATGTTTCTTATGGTTTAGCTTATTTAGTAGGTTTACCAGAATCAAAAATTCAGGAAGTAAATTTTGAAAATATTTCTGTATCATATTTAAAAGATTCTTCACCAGGTGAAATGGCGATGAGTGGTGAAAAATTAGAATTTAATCATATTGGGATTTATGCTAAAAATATAGAGAAAATCACATTAAAAAATGTTATTTTTAAATCACCACCAAGTGAAAAATTTGTTTTATTTAATGTAGATAAGATTGAGGAGGATTAGAATGTTAGATACTTTTTTATTTGCTTTTAATGCAATTGTTCCGATTGTTGTTATTATTTTCTTAGGATATTTTTTAAAGTGGATTAAACTTTTAAATGACAATTTTTTAAATATTGCTAATAAACTTGTTTTTAAAGTTTTTTTACCTTGCATGTTGTTTTACAACATTTATTCAGTAGAATCTTTTGATTCAATTGATTGGTCTATTGTTGTTTTCGTTGTGTCTTCTATTATTATTACTTTTGTATTAGGTATTATAATATGTAAATTTGCAGTAAAGGATAATAAGCAAAAGGGTGTAGTTTTACAATGTATTTTTAGATCTAATTATGCAATTATAGGTATGAGTTTATCAGAAGCTTTAGGTGGAGCTTCTGGATTAAAAGTTGCATCTGTTTTAATGGGATTTACAATCATTCCTTTTAATATTTTATCTGTGTTCGCTTTAATGATGTTTAATAAAGAAGCTGGTGTTAAACCTGATTATAAGAAAATGTTAAAAAGCATTGTTACTAATCCTTTAATTATTGCTAGTGTTTTAGGCTTGATTTTCTTAGGATTTAGAGAATTAATTCCTGTTAATGATCAAGGTAATTTAGTGTTCTCTTTTTCTAGAGATTTACCATTTATTTTTTTACCAATAGTAACTTTATCTAAAGCTGCTAATCCAGTAGCATTAATTGTTTTAGGTGGTAAGCTTAATTTCTCTTCTATTAAGTCAATGATTAAGCCTTTAGTAGGCGCTACTTTATCTAGATTAGTTATTGTTCCAGCTATTGCTTTAACTGTTGCAATTTTGCTATCAAATTACACTTCTTATTTTAATTTTGATAAGACAGTTTATCCTGCTTTAGTTGCTATTTTTGGTTCACCAGTGGCTGTTAGTTCAGCTATTATGGCCCGTGAAATGGATAATGATGCAGAATTAGCTGGACAATTAGTTGTTTGGACTTCTATTCTTTCAATTGTTTCTTTGTTTATTATTGTTTTAATCCTTCGTTCTATGGCTTTATTATAAAGGTATTTTTAACTCCTTTTTACCTTAAAAATAATTGACAAGATACCTTTTATCTATCTATAATATACACGCGTGAAAATTTTTGTTTCACATAGAGGAGTTTAAATATGAAAAGAACTTATCAACCGAGTAAGCGTAAGCATCAATCGGTCAATGGGTTTAGAGCCAGAATGGCCACACCCAGTGGACGTAAAGTAATTGCTAGACGTAGACGTAAAGGTAGAACTAGATTATCTGCCTAAAATGTAAGTAGATACCACTAGAATCGTTGCTTCTAGTGGTATTTTTTAAAAGAGGAGGGAATATGAAAGTTATTAACCGCCTCAAAAAAGATGAGGAATTTAAAAAAGTCTTAAAAAATCATAAAGTTTTAAAAAACGAGACTTTTAATGTATTTTATCAAAAAAACGAATTAAATCGTTTAAGAATTGGCATTTCTGTTTCAAAGAAAATTGGGAATGCAGTTATAAGAGTAAAAGTTAGAAGACAGATTCGTGCTTTTATTGCAATTTACAATAATTATCAAAAGGGGTACGATATTGTTATAGTTACTAAAAGGGTTTTCACTACACAACCATTTGAAACTAACTATAAAAGCTTAATTAGTTTATTAAATAAAGCTACACAAGGAGAATAGCATGAAAAAATTAAATAAATACCTTAAGAGAAGCATCTTTAGTCTAGTACTCTTGCTAGGTCTATTCATTTTTACTAGCTGTACAAAGTCTTTTGTTAATACTTCAGATAATGCAAGTTTATATGGTGCTTATGCAAAAGAAAATATTGATACTATTAAAAAGAATGCAACTACTAATAATATTATTTTACCTGATGATAAATTCTTTGAATTTATTGATCAGAAAATAGAAGGCGATTATCAAAAATTAATAACTGATAATACTTTAGAAAATCAAGATACATATAATAATTCAGATTTTAGTTATATTCCTTTTGATATGTATACTTCTCATAAAAATGAATATTTAACTGATACAACTGATTCTGAAGAAGTTAAATTAGAAAAAGGCTATGTTAGCACTACTACAATAAAATATTTAATTGAATTTACCGGTAAAGATGCTAATAATAAGCAAACTTTATGGGCTAACTATGATAAATGGGTTGAGGAATATACTACTAACAATCCTAATACTTCTCCTAGTAAAATGTTTATTGATTATTATAAGAACTCAATTGCTAATGGTGTTGGACAAGTTAGAACTGGTTTAACTCCTGTTTCTGGATACTTTGGTATTAATAAAGATACTTATGTTCAAGGTAAAACTTGGGGTCAAGCTTTTAGTGAATATGGTTTCTTAGAAGGTTTATTAGTTTATCCTATTGGTTGGTTACTTTATACTTTCACTACTGCTTTTGGTGTTGGAGGTTGGGGCCAAGTTGGTGCTATTTGTTTAGTCACTTTAATAGCTAGATCTATTATTGTTTTATTCTCAATAGGTTCTTATTCTACTCAATATAAGATGGCTGAGTTACAACCAAAGATTCAAATGCTTCAAGCTAAGTATCCTAATGTTGCTACTGATCAAAATCAAAAAATGCAATTTTCTCAGGAGCAAATGAAACTTTATAAGCAAAACAAGATTCATCCATTTAGATCAATGTTAGTTTTAATTGTTCAGTTCCCATTGTTCTTATGTGTGTGGGGTGCTTTACAAGGTTCAGCTATTTTAACTCAAGGTAACGTTTTAGGTTTACAACTTTCTACTGTTTCTTGGACCGCTATTCAACAAGGTGGTTCAGAAGCCCCACTTGCTATTGTTTTATTAATATTAATGGCTATTGCTCAATTCTTTGCTACTTTATTACCTCAATGGATGCAAAATTGGCGTAAGAGTAAAATAGTTGGTGCAAAGACAGTTAAAGTTCAAGATAATCCACAAATGGGTATGATGAAATATATGCCTTGGATTATGTTAATTGTAGTTATTATTATGTCTTTCCAATTACCTGCTGCTATGGGTATATATTGGTTTGTTGGTGCGCTTATTTCTATTCTTCAAACTATTATTACAGAAATTATTCGTTCTTGCTCCAAGGGTAGAAAGCCTAGAAACAAAGATAAATATACTTCTTATAAAAAAGTAGACAAGAAGCATATGAAAATTAGATAGGAGATAAATATGAAGGAATTCGAAGGTAAAACTTTACAAGAAGCATTAGAAAAAGCATCTAATGAACTTAATAAAAAAGTTGAAGAAATTAAGTATACTGTTGTTTCTGAAGTTAAGAGCTTATTTAAAAAATCAGTTAAAATTAGTGTTTTAGAATTGTCTGATGCTGATCAGGTTGCTAAAGACTATTTACAAGGAATTTTAAATGCTTTAGGTTTACAAGCTAATATTGAAATTGTCCATCAAGATGATATTATGCATGTCAATATGACTTCTGAATCTGATGCACCTAAAATTATTGGTCGTGGTGGTGAAACCTTAAAAGCATTAAATGAATTAGTAAGATCTGCTGTTTTTAATAAGTTTGATCAACATATTAGAGTCTTAGTTAATATTAACAATTATAAGGATCAAAAATACGATAAATTAGTATCTTTAGCCCAAAGAGTTGCTGCTACTGTTAAAAGAACTAGAGTTACTGCTGAATTAGATCCAATGCCATCTGATGAAAGAAGAGTTATTCATAATGCATTAGCAGATGATACTCATATTAAAACTTTATCTGTTGGTGTCGGTAAAAATAGACATGTTACAATTCAATATGTAAATTTTGTTCCTAATACCGAAAAAACCGAAGATAGTGAAACTAAAGAATCAGTAGAAGAAACCGACAAATAAAAGTCGGTTTTTTTATTTTTTTAATAAAATTTTTATAAATTAAAAGCCTTCATTAAGAAGGCTTAATATAATTATTATTCAGCAGGAGTTACTTCTGCACTTAATCTAATATAAATTTCCTTTGGAATCGAATGTGAAGGATATACAGCTACGTTAAATTTAATAGTATCACCAGTATCTTCATCTTCAAAGGTCTTTGTATATAGTTTAGTAGTTATTGTATCTCCAATAGTGGTTGTTCCATTTTCTTTAAAGTAGTTTTTAGTTGTTAATACATTTTGATAATTACTAATTAATGTATCAATATTATCACCTTCTTTTAATTTACTAGAAAGGAATACTTCTTTATTATAAGAATAATAGTCCCAATCTAAATATCCTTGAGAAAAGAATGGTAATACTAAGTAATCTTTAAAATCTATAGAAGATGTTGTTTGATCATCCAAATTATAATTGATACCAAGATCAGTAGGGATGTTTTGATAATTTTCTTTTCCTAAAATAGTTTCCCATGGAATATTATCAGTGTTATCTTGTAAAGTTATTTCAGGTAAAGTAGTAACATCATAAGCAGAAAGAACAATATTGCTAGCATATGAGCTATAAGAAGAATAAATTGTATTGATAAAGCCTATACTTAATAAATTATCTTGAGCACCAAAAGCAGTATCAAATTTAGGACTTACAACTAAATCAGTTAATGGAGTTTTACTTTCATAGCCAAGTTTTAAGTCTGATTCTGTTAAAGAAGATGAATTATCATAAATATAACCATTTTTAGATTCTTTATAACTAAAGAAAAGTGGTGATAATTTATAAATTTGTTGATAATCATTTTCATTTATTTCTTCTAAAGCACCATTTTTGAAATAATTAATTTCACCATTAATATTTGCGCCAATAAATTTTTGCTTTTTATTATTAACAATTAAGAAACCAGAAGTTGATAATAAATTATTATCCTTATCATATTCATATTTTATTTGACCTTTTTCAGTAGATAAAATACGTGTATAACTTAATTCCTCTTTAAGTTTTCCATCAATTGTTCCAGCTGGTAGATATAATGAATGATTAACAATATCTAATGTATAATTTTTAGTATTTACTTTACTAAAAGCTAATTTTAATTTTTCATCTTCAGTACCGGTTTTAATTTGAGGTAACTTAATACTTTCTTTTGCAGTATCACCTGTTTCAGTAATGGTAATAAAAAGCTTAGTATAATAAGGAAAATCATATTCTTGACTTGAAATTCCTTGCATGTCATATTCAACTTTAAAATGTTCACCATCTGTAATTAGTTTTACAGTTTTTAAATTGTAAGTTTTATCAAATTCTTCTAAGTTACATGTTTGAGAGGCTAAATTTTCGATAAAAGTTTTATATGGTGAACTACTTAATTGTTCTTTACTTGAATCAAATAATAAAAAAGTTAATTCAGTTTTTTCCTTATTTTCAGTAATTAAATTAGCTGGAATATTATCAGGTAAGAAACTAAAGGCATTTTGTAATTTACTATCATTATAAGTTGTGTAATTATTTGATTCAGTATATTTAATTTTGTTTTCTAAAGTTAATGTTGGAATCAAAACAGGACCATTTAAATTAGTAACACCATCTTTAGTAGCAGTATAAAGTTCACTATCTAATTCTTCAACCATTGTATTATCTGTATAAATATGTGAGTCTTTATATGCTTTTTCTACAGTATCATATGAAGCACCTTTTTCTGAAAAGTTTCTAAAATAAGCAGAATCATTAGATATACTTCCAATTTTAGTAAAAACACTTCTTTGAACAGGAATTGGAAAACCTTCTAATGTTTTATCGATGATTTCATCTTTAATAGCAGAAAAAGAATAAGATTCTTTTAACTTTTCTAAATATTTAGTTGTTAATCCATTTGCTTTGATTTCATCATAGTTAGTAATATTTTCTACTGAATTACTAATAACACTAGAAGAAGTTGATGGTTTATTTGTTGTTTGATTACAAGAAACTAATGAACTAATTAATAATAAAGGTAAAATAAGATTGCTTTTTTTCATAAAAATCCCTGTCATTTAATAGTATTATATTTTTTAATTAAAATTAATCAATTACTTAGTTAAATTATTTTTTAATCTTTTTTCAAAATTTATTTTATTTTCTTCACATTTTTTATAAATACGTTTTCTTAAAATTAAAAAAGTACATATTTCACACGAAAAAGACATAATCCAACTAATAGGATAACAAAGATAAAGAATACCTAATGAATGCATATTACTAGTTTCAATAGGAGAATAAACAAAATTATCCCAAATTATTCTAAAAATACAGCAACCTAGTAAAGTAAAACACATAGGTATAAAAGAATAGCCTAAACCTCTTAAAATTCCTGTTTCTGTATCCATTAGACCACAAAGAAAATAAGTAAGAAGAATAACTATCATTCTTTCTTTGGCATACTTTATTATTTCTAAATTGTAATTATTACCCATATAAATTTTTAATAAATAATCAGCACAGGCTAAAGATAAATAGCCAAGAACAATACCAACAATTATTACAGAAACTAAGGCAATTATATGAATTTTATTTATATTTTGTTTATTACCACAGCCAAAGTTTGCACTAATAAATGAAGGAGTAGCAGAGGCAATAGCAAACATGGAAGTGTATGTGTAAGATTCAATATTTGCCGCATTGGTATTAGCGGTAACCACTTCAGGAGGCCAAGCATTAACACTAGATTGTAACAAAACATTAGAAATAGAAAAAATAACACCTTCTAAGCCACCAGGTAAGCCGATTTTTATTATTTGTATTGTTTCTTTTTTATTAAGTTTTAATTTATTAAAACGAAAATTTATAAATCCTTTATTTAAATATAAGAAAAGGATAACTAAAAAAGCAGAGACACCTTGGCAAATAACAGTAGAAATGGCAACTCCAACTTCTTTTAATTGAAAAGCATAAACAAATAAGTAATTTAAAGCAATATTTAATAAACCACTAATAAATAAAAACAAAAGAGGTTTAGTAGAATCACCTATTCCTCTAAAGGCTGAAGCTCCAAAATTATATATAAGCATAAAAGGCATGCTTAAAAAATAAATAGATAAATATGATGTAGCAATATCTAAATATTGTGGATTAACATTCATCCAAACTAAGAAATATCTAGAGCAAAAGAATCCTAAAATTGCCAAGAAAATCCCACTTCCTAAAGCCAAAATCATTCCACTATGTAAAGCTTTTGAAGCTGAAATTGCATCTTTTTTACCATAGTATCTAGCTATTACAACATTTAAACCAGTAGATAATCCAACAAAAGCATTAGTAATTAACGCAATTAATGAACCGTTTGATCCGACTGCTGCTCCATAAATTGTTCCATCATGTTGTTGTACAACAATTAAATCAAATGAATTATAAAGTAGTTCTAAAATACCAACTAAAAGGATAGGTAAAGTGAATAAAATGAATTTTTTTATTAATGTTTTTGTATCACCAGTAGTTAAATCAATTTCACTTTTATTAAAGAATTTAGTTATATTCATAGTTGCTATTTTATCACGTTTTAAGCCTAAATTTGATATAATTTAAAAGATAAAATTATGATTATTTTTGATACGATTGTTTCACAAACCACAGCTAATTTTAAGGCAGCTATCGGTGTAGTTAGATTAGTAGGCCCTTTAGCTTTTGAAATTCTTTCGCATTTAGTTAAAAAAGATATTTCTAAAATGGAAGAGAGAATAACATATTTAGGTAAAATATATGAAGATAAGGACAATGAAGATTCTATTATTGATCAAGCCATGTATGTTATTTACAAAGGAAAAAAGTCATTTTGTGGTGAAGATACAGTAGAGTTTTATCTTCATGGTTCTTTACTTATTATTTCACAAGTTGTTCAAGCTTGTTGTAAATATGGGGCAAGACAAGCAACTAATGGTGAGTTTTCCATGAAGGCTTTTTACAATGGAAAGTTAGATTTAACTGAAGCAGAAGCTATTAATCAATTAATTAATGCTAAAACTAATCGCTCTAAAAAGTTTGCTTTAAATTCTTTACAAGGAAGAACTTCTAATTTATTAAAAGAATTAAAAAACGATTTGAATATGATTGAAGCAGAAATTGAGGTTAATATTGATTATCCTGAATTTGATGAGGATGTTGATTTAGTTTCTAAAGTAGAAACTCTTCTTCCTGATTTAATAATTAAAGCGAAGAATTTACTTACTAAATCAAAGGAATCTCTTTATTTATTTAATGGTATTAAAGTTGCAATAGTTGGTGAACCTAATGTAGGTAAATCTACTTTGTTAAATAATTTATTACAAGAAGATAAAGCGATAGTAACTGAAATACCTGGAACTACTAGAGATGTGGTAGAAGGTGAAAAAGAATATAATGGTCTTTTATATCATTTTTATGATACAGCTGGAATTAGAGAAGCTGATGATAAAATAGAAAAAATAGGTATAGAAAAATCATATAAAGCCACAATAAATGCTGATATTGTTTTAGTATTATCAACTAAAATTAGTGGTGTAGAAGAATTAAAAAAGCTTAATTTAGAATCTTTAATTAATAGTAATAAAGTTATCTATATCGCTACTAAAAAAGATCTCTATGGTGAAACATTAAAAGCTGATTTAACTATTTCTAATAAGGATAAAAATTATAATCAAATATATGAAAAAATTAATGAAAAACTAAATATATCTAATTTAGATGAAGAAGGTTTAACTTCTGAAAGAGAAGTGACAATTTTAAATAAATTTATATCTATACTTGAAGAAATTCATAATGATTTAGAAAATCAAATTACTATTGATGTGGTAGAAATTAAACTAGTGGAAGCTACTAAATTAATTGATTCTTTATTAGGTGTTGATTCTTCTTTGGAAGATATTTATTCTACTATTTTTAAACATTTTTGCGTAGGTAAATAGGAGGCATATATGAACATAATTGATACTCATACTCACTTAAATGCTGAGCCTTTAATTAATGATGTTGATCAGGTTATTTTAAGAGCAAAAGAAGCTGGAGTAAAAAAAGTAATTAATAATGGCGATACTTTTGAATCTTTTGATGTTATTGATTCTTTAGCAAGAAAGTATCCTGATTTTTGTTATTCAGCTATTGGTATATTTCCTACTACAGAATATCAATCAGTTGATGAAGAAATTTCTAAATTAGAAGAAAAAATTAAAACCTGTAAAAATTTAGTAGCTATAGGTGAAATAGGTTTAGATTATCATTTAGATAATTCATTAGAAACTAGAAAAAAGCAAAAAGATTTATTTTTAGCTCAAATTAAATTAGCTGAAAAATATAAATTACCATTAATTATTCATTCTAGAGATGCTGAAGCTGATACTTTTAATACTTTAATTGATTCTAAGTTTCCTTATAATGTCACTTTACATTGCTATTCTGCTTCTTTTCAAATGGCTTTACGTTATTTAAGACATAAGAAAAATATTTATTTTGGAATAGGTGGTGTTTTAACTTTTAAAAATGCAAAGAAATTAGTAGAAGTAGTAAATAGAGTAGATCCTTCTCATTTTCTTTTAGAAACTGATGCTCCTTTTTTAGCTCCTGTACCTTATAGAGGTAAAACAAATGAGCCAGCTTATATTGTTAAAACATTAGAAAAGTTAGCTGAGTTATTAAATAGAGATGTTAATGAATTAGCAGAAGAAATCTATTTAAGAAGTTTAGAGGTTTATCATTTAAATGCTTAATTTATATGTTGTAGAAGGGACTTCTGATCTTCAAAAACTAAAAAGCTTAGGCTTTGTTTATATTTATCCTTTAAATGGTTTACAAGTTAATAAAGAAGAATTGGATTTTTTAAATTTGGCAAATAAAGTAAGGAAAATAATTTTAGTTTTAGATCCTGATGTAGCTGGACATATTTTAACTAAACTTCTACAAAGTAAATTAACTAATACAATAACAATTAAAATTGATAAGAAGAGAGCAATTAAACATAATAAAGTTGGAGTTGCTGAAACTGATTTAGAATATTTAAGATATAAATTAAATAATTGTTATTTTTTTGATTCTCTTAATAAGGAAAAAGAAACTATA
This sequence comes from Caryophanales bacterium UBA6879, assembly GCA_002449135.1. Lineage (GTDB taxonomy): Bacteria > Bacillota_I > Bacilli_A > RFN20 > CAG-288 > Scatoplasma. The sequence continues at coordinate 66,525 of DKCH01000002.1, forward strand.
AATTTAGATGATGCAAATGAAATTTATAAAAATAAAGATTTACTTTTTAAGTTAAAAAATAAATATCATTTAAGAATAGACAATCTAAATAATTTTTATTTAGATTTAAATATTCTTAATTTAAATAAAAAGGAGTTATTATGAATGCCAATCAAAGAACTATCTATCTATTAAATAAATATGGTGTTGGAGCTCAAAAACGTTTTTCTCAAAATTTTTTAATAGATGATAAAAGCATTAAAACAATTGTCAATTCTATTCCATATGCTGATTTAGATGAAGTAGTAGAAATAGGCCCTGGTCTTGGCTCATTAACTGTTGAAATTGTTAAAAAAGCTAAGCATTTAACTGCTATTGAATTTGATAATGACATGGTCAAGGTTTTAAAAGGTGAAATTGTTTCTTCAAATTTTACTTTAATTCAAAATGATTTTTTAAAACAAGATTTAACTATTTTTAATAATGAAAAAGTTGGTTATATTGGTAATTTGCCATATCAAATTACTAGAGAATTAATTAAAAAGATTGTTTCTTCTGGACATTTTTCTTTTTTCGGATTTATGGTTCAAAAAGAATTAGCTGATGATTTATTTTATAAAGTAAATAATCCTTCTAATAATAATTACTCAGCATTTTTATCAATAGTTGGTAATTTAGAAAGAACTTTAGACTTATTACCGAGATATTTTTCTCCGGCTCCTAAAGTTTATTCTACTTTTTTAACTTTAAAACCTACTGATTTAAGATATGCTAATTTAGAAACTTTTAAAATTCTTTCTATTATTTTTAATAATACTAAAAAGAATTTATATAACAATTTGAGAAACTCGATTTTAAAAGATAAATTAAAAGTTTTTGATGATTTAAAACTTGATCGAACAATTAGAGCACATCAATTAAGTATTAATCAATTAAAGGAATTAGTTGATTATTTAAAATAAGTTTATAATTTCACTATATGAAAGAATTTGAAATTTCAAATATTAAAATAAAAAATCAATATGTCCAAGCCCCATTAGCAGGGTATACAACTTATCCTATGCGTGCTTTAGCTTTTAAATATGGATGTTCTTTAGCTTATACTGAAATGGTTTCATGTAATGCCATTGCTTATCATAATAAAAAAACTTTGGAAACGATGTTACCACATAAAAAAGAAAATGGTTTAGTCGCTTTACAGCTTTTTGGCTCTTCTTTGGAAGAGATTTTATATTCTGTAAAATATGTGGAAGAACATGCTGTTTTTGATTTCTTGGATTTTAATTTAGGTTGTCCTGTTTCAAAAGTTATTAAACAACATGCTGGTTCTTATTTACTTGATCACCAGGATGATTTATATAATATTTTTTCTAAAGTTACTAAGCTTTCTTCTCATCCTGTTTTAGCAAAAATTAGATTAGGTTATAAGACATTTAATCATGTTTCTATTGCTAAGACATTAGAAGAAGCAGGTGTTAAAGGTTTAGCTATTCATGGTCGTTTACAAAAAGAAATGTTTGCTGGGCCTGTCCATTATGATTTGATAAATGAAGTTAAAAGGAATGTTAATATTCCTATTATTGCTAATGGAAATATTACTGTTGATAATATTGATGAAGTAAGAAAAATTACTAATGCTGATGCTTTTATGTTTGGTAGAGATGCTATTGGATACCCTAAACTTTTTGAAGATTTAATTAATAAAGAAGAAGGTAAGCCAATTAGACCACGTAATTTAAAAGAGCAAATTAACCTTTTAATTGAGCATTTAAAAATGTTAATTGAAGATGAAGGTGAAAAAAATGCTTGTTTAATGATGCGTTCTATTTCTTCATTTTATTTAAAAAATTTAGATGATGTTAAGAATATTAGAATGCAATTAGTTAGAGCTAATACTTTACAAGAATATCTTGATATTTTAAATCCACTGATAGATCAATAATTTTTTATAATATTATTCCTAAGCATATTAATAACAAATTGAAAATGAGGTCATTATAATAATCAATTGGAGGTAATTATATATGTCTATTTATCAATTTACTGTTAAAGATTCAAAAAATAATGATGTCAGTTTAAAAGATTATAAGGGGAAGGTATTATTAATTGTTAATACTGCTACTAGATGTGGTTTTACTCCTACTTATACTGAGCTTGAAAAACTTTATAAGGAATTTAAGGATCAAGGCTTTGAAATCTTAGATTTCCCATGTAATCAATTTGGTAATCAAGCACCAGAAGGTATTGATGAAATCAATTCAATTTGTTCATTAAAGTTTGGTACTACTTTTAAGAGATTTGCTAAGATTGATGTTAATGGTGAACATGAAATTCCTTTATATACTTATTTAAAGAGTAAACAAGGTTTTGCTGGTTTTGATAAGAATCACAAATTAACCCCAATTCTTATTGATATTAAATCAAAAGAAGATCCTAATTGGGATAAAAATAGTTCAATTAAATGGAACTTTACTAAATTCTTAATTTCTAAAACTGGTGAAGTAGTTAAGAGATTTGAACCTACTGCTCCAATTAATGAAATTGAAAAAGCTGTTAAAGAAGAATTAAGTAAGTAAAATATGGCCTTGTAAGGTTTAAAGCTTTGCAAGGCTTTTTTATTATTTTTATTTGTAATTTTTGTTAAACTTATATATATTTATTTTGAATATGTGGAGGTATGAATTATGAAATATGATTTAATTGTGGCTGGTAGTGGGTTATATGGAGCTGTAATTGCTTATTTAGCTAATAAAACAGGAAAAAAGGTCTTGGTTTTAGAAAAAAGAAATCATATTGCTGGTAATATTTATACTGAAAAAATTGATGGTATTAATGTTCATAAATATGGCGCTCATATTTTTCATACTTCAGATAAAGAAGTTTGGGATTTTATAAATAAATTTGCTGCTTTTAATCGTTTTACTAATTCTCCTAAAGCTTATTACCATGGTAAACTTTTTTCTTTACCTTTTAATATGAATACTTTTTATGAATTATGGGGTGAAAAAGATCCTAATAAAGTTAAAGAAATTCTCTCTAAACAAATTGAAAAAGAAAATATAAAAGAACCTAAAAATTTAGAAGAACAGGCTTTAAAATTAGTTGGTAGAGATATTTATGAAATTTTAATAAAAGGTTATACAGAAAAACAGTGGGGAAGATCTTGTAAGGATTTACCATCATTTATTATTAAAAGATTACCTTTAAGATTTGTTTTTGATAACAATTATTTTAATGATTTATATCAAGGTATTCCATTAGATGGTTATACTTCTATTATTGAAAAAATGTTAGAAGGTATTGAAGTAAGATTAAATACAAATTTTTTAGATAATAAAGAAGATTATTTAAAAATGGCTGATAAGGTTGTATATACTGGTTCGATAGATGGATATTATAATTATATTTTTGGTCAATTAGAATACCGCTCTTTACGTTTTGAAGAAGAAAAACTTAATATAGAAAATTATCAAGGAAATGCTGTTATAAATTACACTGAAAAAGAAGTTCCTTATACTAGAATAATTGAGCACAAGCACTTTGCTAATGATCAATCAAAAATTACTATTATTACTAAAGAATATCCAGTAACTTGGAATAATAAATTAGAACCATATTATCCAGTAAATGATAAGAAAAATAATGACTTATATTCAAAGTATTTAGACTATTCTAAAAAAGACAATAAGGTAGTTTTTGGTGGGCGCTTAGGCTTATATAGATATATGGATATGGATAAAATTATTAGAAAAGCCTTAGATGATTTTAAAAATTTTTAGCATCTATAGGATTTTCAAAAGAAGAATTATTATTGATGTAATCAGCAACTAAATCATAAATAATATAATCTTCTTGATTTTCACCTCTTATCGGTTTTGCACCTTTAGGGGTAAACATACTAGGAGCATATTTATCACTTACTAAATAATCGATAGTTACTATGTCATATTTATTATTTAAGTTTAAATTTGCCTTATTAGGATAAGAGTAGTTTTTACTTGAATCACCTACTTGACTAGAAACTATTGGACGATTTTCTAAAAGCATTACTTTATTATCAAAAGGACTTATTACTTGAACATCTTTCATAGTAATAGGAGTTGAGGTGTCATAATTAGGGAAGTATCCTCTAATTCCACCAGTATTATGGATTGCAATTAAATTTGATTCAGAATAATTTTTCTCTGGATAAAGGTTTATAGCTGTTTGAAACATGGCTTTTAATACCAAATTAGCAGCTTTTTCTTTTGTCCAGTAACCTTTAATATAACCAATTGTTTGTACTGGATTTTTGCTTATTAAATCATCTACCAATTCTGTAAAGTAGCTTGTGGCGTATTTGTTATCAGTAGCGTTAACTTTTACATAATTTATTTCGTTTACTGTATTGTTAGTAGTATCTATTTTAATGTAAGAGTATCCTTTAGAATCAGAACTACCTTGTACATAAGGCATATTAGAATTTTCTAATTGAAATTTATGTGAATGGCCACCTAAAATACCAGCAAAAGGAATAGAAGAGTTTTGAATTGAATTAGTATATGTTGAATCTTCATCATCATGTAAAGAAAGTAAAACGATGTCTGCTCCTTCGCTTATACATTTGTTATAGGCGTTTTTTAAATATGTTAAATTACTTGAAAAAGAGTAGTTTTCTAAAGCAGAGGCTTTTATTGAACTTTCTAAATTTGCACCAATAGCTCCTACAATACCAACTTTATAATTACCTTTTTCTATTGTTACATGATCTGTGACAAAATCAGCTTGTTTATTATTACTATCTAATAAATTAGCACATAAAAACGGAAAACTAGCTTGACTAATATTATCTTTAATCTTATTAATTCCCCAGTCAAATTCATGGTTTCCTAATGCCATTGCTTCGAAAGGAAAATTGTTCATTAGTTTAGTAGTAGAAAGCCCATAGTCTTTACCAGATAAGTAGCTTCCTTGAAACATATCTCCACTAGAAACAATAATAGAATTATCATTGTAATTTTTGTTGTTTCTAATTGCCCCTTGTAAAGCTACAATACCAGGATAAGAAGATGTTTGTTCTATTTTTCCATGAAAATCATTTACACTAAAAACAGTTAAATAATTTGATTCAGTAGGTTTACTAGTACTAGTAGAATTACTTATAGAATTACTAGAGGAACTATTAAAACTTGAACTATTCCCAACACTTGAAGTCATGGAATCAGAACTACTATTATTTTGACTTGAATTTGAAGAAAATACTTTATCACAAGATATTAAGGTAAGGCTTAATAATGATAAAAATGTTATAAATACTTTAATTTTCATCGTTATATTTTAACACACTTATTTTTAATTCAATGATTAATTTTTCAATTTCATTTTCTGAATAAACTTTTATATTGTTTTCTTTTAATAATTTACATGTAAATCCATTTCCATCTATTAATTTTCCTTGAAATGAACCATCATAAATTTTGTAAACTCCACATGAGGGTGATTTGTCTTTTAATATTGCATATTTAATATTTAGTTTTTTTACTAGTTTTAATGTTAAGTTAGCTCCATTTATAAAATAACTTGTCCAGTCTTCTTTTTTTATATTAATTACTTTGTTGTTTTTAATTTCACTAGGTAAACGAGGTATTGGTAACCCACTAGCAACTTCTGGACAAAATGGAATGAGTTCTACTTTATCTTTTAAGCAACTTAAATCTAATTTATTTAATATTTTTGCGTTATATCTTACATTATTTCCAAGTAGGCAACTACTTATTAATATTTTCTCTTTTTTCATTTTTAATTATCTCAGTAATGGAAACTTCACTAGTTTTATTTGATGTTTCTTTTTTTAATGTTAAGAGCGTTAAACGATCTTTTTTAGAAAATTTATAGTAAATAAATGCAAATATTGCTCCTAAAGCAGCAATTATTGGTAGCATAACTCCAAAAAGTATTTTGAAAGTTAAGTAAGGATTATCTCCTGGTTCACTTCCTGATTTATAGCCAAATATAATTGCAATAATTGCTGTGGCTATTGCTGATAAAATAACAGATATTCTTCCAATTAAATTAGCAATAGATCCTAAAGCAGCTTCTCTTGAGACTTTATATTTTAATTTATCAATATCAATTAATTCGGAAGAAATCATATCTGGGCAAATCATTAATGCTCCAAAAAATATTCCGATAATTCCACAAGTTATAAGTCCAGTTATAAAATTATTTGGTATTAAAAAAAGAATTAAAGCAAAAGGACTAATTAAATAGTTTATTAACCATGTTTTTGTATGCCCATATTTTTTTATTAGGAAATACCATAAGGGTAAAGAACAAATTAATGTTGCAAAAAAGATACCAAAACAAAGGGATTGTTGAAAACCTTCAATATGTAAAAGATATTTACAATACATTGGATATAAAGAAACAATAATTGATAAAATAGCTGCAAAGAAAGATTGAGCTATGTTATATAAAATAAAAGGTTTTTCTTTACTAACATCTTTTATTGTTTGTTTAAAAGAATATTTTCCGTTTTCTATTGTTTGTGCATTAATATCATCTTTTACTTTAATTGTTCGTAAAGAAACATATAAGGAAATTAGGTAAACAAAAGTGTAAATTATTGCAACTACATAGTAAGGTAAGTTAAGATTACTAACTAAGACTGGAGTTAAAAGATAACAAGTAATCATACCTAGTATTTCTAAGCCTTTTTTTACTGAAGAAACTTCTCTTCTTTTATTGGAAGTAGTAAATAAATTAGGTAATAAAGCGTTGTAATTTGTATACATTATAGTAGACGCATTTTCCATTCCAATTGAAATAATTAAATAATATAAACCAAAACCAACAATAGAAAAATTAGCACCTTTATTAATTACATATGTAAGGATAATAAATAAAGGAAGAAGTAAAGCGCCATATATTAACCAAGGGACTCTTTTTCCTAATTTTGATTTTGTTTTTTCAGAAAGATAACCAAATAAAAGATCATTTAACCAGTCTACAATTACAAAGGCAATTTTGCATATTGTAGCCCAAGTAATATCTACTAAGCCTTGATCTAAATAATAATAGAAATTATAGCCGTGAAAAAGCTGAGTAAGTAAAGTTAAACCAAACATAAAAAAGGCAAAGCCGAACATTGAACTAGGTTTTGAACGATTTAACATTTTCCTTTTTAAAAACATTATTATTACCTCAAATAAAGTATATCAAATTATGGTTTTAAATTATGTTTATATATATGTTATTTTTGCTTTATTTATCTTTATAATATATTTAATTTTTATTATATTTGTTTTGTGTTAAAATAGACCAGGAAAAAGGAGTCGTTTATGAAAAAAGGAATTTTGTTATTATTACCATTTTTATTACTAGTTTCTTGCCAAAATAATAATAGTCAAGTTAGTAATTCAATAAATAGTGAATTGAGCACTAGTGTTTCTAATAGTTCTGAGAGTGTTGTAAAAACATATAAACTTAGTTCAAATATTGAAAATGGTAATGTCAAATTTAAGGTTAATGAAAAAGAAGTTGATAAAGCTGAAGTTGGTGCTACAGTTAATGTTTATTTAACTATTATTGATGGTTATAAGTTTAAAGAATTTTCTAATAAAGATTTAACTTTTACTGAGGTTGAAAAAGATAAGGTTTATTCATTTATCATGCCAAATAAGGATGTTACTATTTCTGTTGTTACTGAAGCTAAAAAAGAAGTTAAGTTAACTTCTATTAAGGCTTTTTCTTCTAATGTTACTAATATAACTGATTTAACTGGAAAAGTTTTTTATGAAGGTGAAGAGTTTAGTTTTAACTTTAATGGTTTAGAAAATAGAGAATATAAATTCTTTGTTAATGATACTGAATATAAGGCTGAAAAGCTTGATAATAATCAATTTAAGGCTACCTTTGTTGTTCCTAATAAGGAATTTGCTATTGAAATATATGAATATTATAAAGAATCTTCAACTGGCGTTACAGTTACATTTAATAGTAATGATGTAAATTATAAAGTATATGGTATTGAAAATAACAAAACATATGAAGTTACTAATACTTTAGAATTTTATATTGTTGGTAAATATGGTGTAAAAGTCAGTGGCAATTATGTTTTAGATAATGCCGGTGGTATGCCTTTAAATATTGCTAATGATGGTAAGGTGTCTATTTCCTTATCTGAAAATACTAAAACAGTTAGAATTAATATTGAAGCTAGTTTAGTTGGTGCTGGTAATATTAGTTTTAATAAAGATGATCAAGATAAATTAAAAATTGATGTTAGTAAAACAATTAATGTCTTTTATGGAGAATTTATTTCTATTACTGTTACTGGTTTAACTGGATATAAACCTATTTCTGCCACTGTTACTGATGATAAGAATAGTAAAGTTAATTCAAACTTTATTCCTTCTAACGGCTTGTTAACTTTTACTATGCCTAAGTCTAATGTTTTAATTGATTTTGAAATTGCTACTCCTAAGGCTTTAGCTTATACTTCTTCTGAAGCTTTAAAGTCAGGTAAATTTTATGTAAATAGTTTAGAAGTAACTAGTGCATTCCCAACTGATGATGTTGAATTTGATCCAACTTTAAATGATGGTTATTTAAAATCTGATGCTACTTTTTATTATCAAGAAGGTAAACAATTAACAAAGAGAACAGATGCTTCAGGTGAAGTAAGATTTAGCTTTACTATGCCTTTGGATGGTGATGTTAATATTACTTGTGAAGCTGATAAATATTATGCAATTAGTTTTGTTGGTGATAGTCAAACATTTAGTGTCCCTAATAAAAATACAATGTATAAAAAAGGACAACAGGTTAGTTTAAGTATTAATCCTACTGAAGGGTATAAGATTATTTCAGTCACTTTAGATGGACAAGAACTAACATTAACAGATGGTAAATATGTATTTACTATGCCTAATAAAAATGTAAGTATTACTGTAAAAACTGAAAAAGTAAAAACTGTTAGTTTTTATCTTAAAAAAGATAATAAAATTGTTAAATCATTTGATGCTTATAATGGTGATACTAAAATAGATTCTTTTACTCCTGTCGATGTTGGTTCTACTATTACTTTAAAATTTAGTTTTAATACTGGTTATGAATTTAAATCATTAACTTCTAATAACCCTAATGTTAACTTTACTAAAGTAAGTGACTTAGAATATACATTTGTAGTTTTAGAAATGGATGATACTTTAGATATTACTTTAGAGGGTCAGAAGGTTACTTATCCTGCTATTAATGTTACTGATAGTTCCAAATTGTTTACTTCTTATGATATTTATTCAACTTCAGTAGGAAGAAAAAATGGAATTAAATTCCCATATACTGATTTTCCTGTTGGTGAAAAAGCAACCATTTATGTTCATGCTACTAAAGATACTGTTGATGCTTCAACTTTTAAAGTAACAAGTTCTGTTGAAAATATTAATTTGAATGTAAGTAAAACAGACCAAGGCTATACTGATGTAACTTTGTATTTTTCATTTACTATGCCTACAACTCCAGTTACTTTCACCATAAATATTGATAAGAAAGCTGTTGAAGAAGAAAACACTAATAAACTTCTTTTATCAATAGATACTTATAAATTTGAATATAAGATAAATGATGCAAAAGACTATGTTCAAACTGAGGGTAAATTTAAAAATGGAGATACACTACATTTACATTCTTTACTTACTGAAGACCAATTTAATAATAATGATCAAATAAAAAA
>DKCH01000018.1 GCA_002449135.1 Caryophanales bacterium UBA6879
GGTTTAGAAAAGGAAACAAATTCCCAAATGACATTCTTTGGTTCTTCATTTATTGCTGATGAATGTGGAAATATTGTTGAACAAGCTAGTAGGGATCAAGAAGAGATTCTTATTCACTCTTTTGATTTAGATGAAATTGGTCAAAAGAGAAGAAACTGGGGAATTTATCGTGATCGTCGTCCTGAATTATATAAAGATATTTTGAAAAAAGACGCTTCAAACGAATAAAAAATTAAGTGTTAATTTTCTTTATTAATCTAGTTAAGGGCTTACAATTATGCTATAATTAGATTAGAAATAGGGGTAACCCTTGATGAAAGGAAAAAATTCAATCATGAATTATCAATTTGTAGGTCACGGCGTGGAGGTAACCAAGGCTTTAAAGGATTATTCTTTAAGCAAGTTATCTAAAATGGAAAAGTATTTTGCTGATGGCAAACATGTAAAATGCATTGTTACTTTTTCTCTTGTGAAGATTTTTCAAATTGTTGAAGTTTCAATAAAAGCTGACGATATTTATTTAAGAGCTAAAGTGACAAATCAAAAAGATGCTTATGCAGCTTTAGATTTAGTTGTTGATAAACTTGAAGGTCAAATGAGAAAAATGAAAACTCAAGTTTTAAAACTTCAAAAGAGAAATTCTATTGCTAAAGATATTTTATTAGATGTAATTGAATCGGAAAAAGAACCTTCTATTGACCGTGTTGTAAAAAGAAAAGCTCTTAGTTTAATTCCAATGGATATTGATGAAGCTTTAACTAGAATGGATGCTCTTGATCACGATTTCTTTATTTATCTTGATTCTAAGACTAATAAACGTTCTATTCTTTATAAAAGAGAAGATGGCACCTATGGTGTTATTGAAATAGAATAGTTAATTTACGGAGCTATTTTGTTAATAGCTCTTTTTTCTTGCTATAATATTTTTGTGATTAAACTTTTAGCAACTGATTTAGATGGTACTTTATTTTATCCTAAAAGATATCTTAGTTTGATAGATAAATCTAATAAAAAATTTCTTATTGATTTTCATTCGGCTGGGGGAAAAGTTGTTTTAATTACTGGGCGTGATTATAGATTACCTTTAAAAGTTAGTAAAAAATGCAATATTGACTTAGCAATTATTGGATGTAATGGTGGTTTTATTTATGAAAACCATAAATTTATTAAATCTAAGCCGATTCCTAGAGAAATCTTGTTTGATTGTTATTTGAATTTAAAGGCTAATTATGATGTTTTAGGTTTTTTGGTTTTTGATGATACCCCTAATTTAAAAGTATCTGTCGTAAGAAAAGATTCTTTAATTCCCTATGCTGGAGTCTTTATTAATTTGTTTTCTATGGCTTATAAGGAAAAATATATTGTTTCTGAAAGACAATTAGTTTCTGCTATTGCTAAAGGAAAAGTTTTTAAATTGCAACCAATTGTAGGTATTTCTAAGTCCGCTAAAAAGAAGGCTAGTGAAATTTCTTTTGCTTTAAAAGACAAATATAAAGATAAATTGACGATTTCTGCGACATCCATTGGTTTAGAAATAACATCTATAAAAGCTAATAAGGCTATTACTTTAAAAGAATATATTAAATTAAACAATATTAAAGAAGATGAAGTGGCTATTGTTGGTGATTCTGAAAATGATATCCCGCTTTTTGATAATTTTAATAATTCTTTTGCTATGGCTAATGGGGATGAAAGAGTATTAAAATTAGCAAAACATATTGTTAATAAAGTTTCTGATATTAGACCTTTTGTTCTTGATAAAGATAACAAATTAATTAAGTAATTATTGTTATAGTAAAAAAAAGATATTATAATTAATAAGTATATAGAAAAGCACTTTTGCTAAGGAGGATATATTAAAACATGAACGAACAATCAAGATATGTTATGGCCATTTATGAATTAGGGGTAATCATTAGAGATACTTTAGAGTATGTTTTACCTGCTAATGATAAAGAAAAAGGCTATAATTTAGATATTTATAAGCAAAGAAAGAATATGTTTTCTCATTTAATTGAAGAAAAATCTCCATTTGCTTTATTTTGCCAAAATAATTCAAAGCAACCATCTAAAGAAGATGCTTCTTTAACAATTGGTGAAAAAATTTCTAAGCAAGTTCATGAACTTTACGATGATGTTTATGGTGAAGATTCTCGTATTGTTAAAGTTGAAAACGATAAGGTTGTTGTTGAATCTTCCTTATTACTCCAATTAGTTGACTATATTATTGGTTTACATGAAACTATTTCTGATATTTGTTTAGGTTTTATTGCTACTTTTAAGAAAGAAGGAAGCTTAGAACCTGAATTAGAAGAATTAGTTAAGACTGATGATCCTTTCTATAGATCAGTTGCTTTTAGAGCTGTTGCTTCTTTATTCAATGTTAAATTTGCTGAATATAACAATGCAGTAAGAACTTATATTGCTCAAGAAAAAGAAAAGACTGGTGTTGATCCTTCTACTCAACCTGGTTTTGATCCTAAAGTTGATCCATCCTGTGCTTTTATTTCTAATGAAATGAATAGAGTTGTTGGTTTCTTCTCCTTTTTAAGAGCCCACAATAAATCCACTGATGTTATCTTCTTAGATTCTATTAGAAGAATGGAAGACTCTTTCCACTTCTTTGATGGTTCTAGAAAGATTCCTGAAGGAAGTAACATGGGTCAAGTTATGCAAGCTTTCGAATCTATTTTCTTACCTTTAATTCCTGGTTATCGTGATGCTTGGTTAAGAATATTTAACAAAGTTCACAATGATTTAGTTGAATTTGAAAAAAAGGTGATTGAACAAAATAAAATTAATCAAGCTAAAGTAGCTGCTGATAATCAAAGTAAATAAGGATGAAAAAAGAGTATTCAAAAGTTAGAGAAATTATCGCTTATATAGTAGTAGGTCTTATTTGGTTAGGTGGCTTAGCTATCTGTATTTTAGGTGTCTATGCTTTTAATGGACCTGGAAAATTAGCTAATAATCCTATCTATCAAGCTCAAAAGAATTTTACAACTTTCTTAGGTTGGAAAAACATGATTGATTTCAGAGTTTTAGGATCAATTATTTGCCTATTAGCAATGTGCTTGTTTTTAATCTTTATTTATCACTATGCTAATAAAGTTGATAAGCGTAATTCTAGAAAATCACGTCAATTAGAAAAGCTTAAGAAGCTCATTGAAGCAAATGATAATCTTAATGCAACTAACACTAGTGATGCTACAAATGTTTCTAACGAAGCTAATAATAAATAAATTTAGGTGCTGTTAATAGCACCTTTTTATTTTGTTATTGTTTTTAAGTTAATTTAAAAATATATTTTCATAGATAAAGAAGTTTTATTAATAAATTTTTTATTTATAAAAGAAAAAGAGCCGATATATATCGACTCTTTATTATTAATAATATACATGGCGGAGGAAAAGGGATTTGAACCCTTGCACATGTTACTGTCTACGAGCTTTCCAAGCCCGCCCCTTCAGCCTCTTGGGTATTCCTCCAAATGCTTTATTAGTATATACTAATTAGTAGCAAAATAAAAGACTTTTTTTCAAAATATATTAAATTTAATGTTGTTTTCTTATTGGTTTAAAAAAGTTGGGATAAATATGTATATTATTATCGATGCTTGTTTATTTTAATTTGAAATTTAATTTAATTATATATTTTTTAATTGCTAATTAATAGTCCTTTTTTTTGTACACTGAGTTGTGAAATAATAATATTAAGGAGAAATTAGAAAATGAATAAAAAGAAAGCCTTAACTTTATGTATATTAGAGATTCTTAAAGAATATACTGATGAAAATCATTTTTTAACCCAAAGGGAAATAGCTCAGTTTTTAGAAGATAAATATCAATTAACTGTTGAAAGAAAAGCGATTGGTGATTCTTTGGAATTATTAAATTCTTTAGGATATGATGTTAATAAAAAAGAAGGTGGTTTTGGTTTTGCTTTATATTCAAGATTAATTGATCCAAGTGAGATGACATTTTTAGCTGATAGTATTTTATCTGCTAAAACTTTAACAAGCAATATGGCTAAATCTTTAATACAAAGACTTCAAACCTTATTAAGTGTTAATAATCGAAAAAATCATGATTATATTGATAAATCTGTTGATTCTACTAGATCTAATAATGCTGATATTTTTTTAAATATTGAGATTCTTTCTGAGGCTATTAAAGAAAAGAAAAAAATAACTTTTAAATATCTTCAATATGATATAAATGGTTTGTTAAAAGAAAGAGAAGGCAAATATTATAAAGTCAATCCTTATTTTTTAGTTAATAACTATGGTAAATATTATTTACTTGCTAATTATGAAAAATATGATAATGTTTCAAATTTTAGAATAGAATATATGAAAGATATTAAAATAGTTAATGATTCTAGTGTTAAACCTTTAAATAAAATAATTGGATTTGGTGATAATTTTAATATTGGTAAGTATCTTTCTGAACATATCTATATATTTGGTGGAGATGTTGTTGAAGCTAAAATAAGATTTGAATCTAGAAATTGTTTTACATATATTTTTGAATGGTTTGGTAAAAACGCTAGAATAGAAAAAGTTTCTGATGACTGTTATATTGCTACAGTTAAATGTGATGAAAAAGCTATTATTTATTGGGCTTTACAATATGGATCATTGTTTGAAGTAATTTCCCCTGACTCAACAAGAAATAATATACGTCATGTAATTCAAAATCTTTGGTTGAAGTATAGATAAAAATTAGATAACTTTAAACTTATTTTTGAATTTTGAATTCTTTGAAAAAAATATTTAAAATTAGAATTAAGATTAAAAGCTTATTTTAACCATTTTAAAATATTAATAATTAAAATAAGCATTTAATTATTAATTAATTAGTTATGAGACTTAAGTTAGAAATAGCAATAGTCTCAAACACAATAGTGTTGTGTGGAATGTGTAGAGAAGTGAGACTTAAGTTAGAAATAGCAATAGTCTCAAACGCAATTGGTAGTTATCCATTTAAGTATAATGTGAGACTTAAGTTAGAAATAGCAATAGTCTCAAACACAATGTGCGGTGTGTAATGTGTAATATGGGTGAGACTTAAGTTAGAAATAGCAATAGTCTCAAACACAATCGAATTTTTGCCAAGTTTTTTTCGGTGAGACTTAAGTTAGAAATAGCAATAGTCTCAAACAATTAAAAGAAGAATACCCTCTGACGAATCGTGAGACTTAAGTTAGAAANNAAATAGCAATAGTCTCAAACTGAGTTGTTTGATTTCTTACAAGAAGATTGTGAGACTTAAGTTAGAAATAGCAATAGTCTCAAACATAAATGGAATGAATTAGAAAAACCTTTATGTGAGACTTAAGTTAGAAA
>DKCH01000050.1:0-3537 GCA_002449135.1 Caryophanales bacterium UBA6879
GCATATTTATCAATTGATTCATAGATTTTTCCACGTCTTTTTAACCCTGCAGTATCAATACAAACATAGTTTTTCCCATCTCTTTTAAAAGGTGTATCTATTGAGTCACGAGTAGTACCTTCAATATTAGAAACAATTACTCTTTTTTCACCTAGTATTGCATTAACTAAGGAAGATTTACCAACATTAGGACGACCAATTAAGGTAAAAGTTATATCCCCTTTTAAATCAGGGTAATCTTTGTTAGGTAATAATGAAACTATTTTATCAAGTAAATCCCCTACACCTATACCATGGCTAGCAGAAGTAATAATAGGTTCTCCAAAACCTAAAGCATAAAAATCATAAGCGCGATCTTTACTCTCAATATTATCTATTTTATTTGTTACTAAAATAATCGGTTTATTAGTAGGTACTTTATATAGCAATGAAGCGACATATTCATCATCGTTAGTTAAACCAATTTTCCCATCAGTTACAAAAACAATAATGTCTGCTTCATCTATTGCTAGTTCTACTTGAGCTTTAATTTCTTTTTGAAATGGCGCATCTTTTATTTCTAAACCACCAGTGTCTATTAATATAAAATCATGACCTAGCCATTCACAATTACCATATAAACGGTCTCTTGTTATACCTCTTTCATCAGAAATAATTGATTTTCTTTGTTGAATCATACGATTAAACAAAGTTGATTTACCAACTGAAGGAGTACCCACTAAGGCAACTTTACCTAATAATTTCATATATTCTCCTTTAATTTCTTATCAATAATTTCTATGCATTTGTTAACTACCTGTTCAATACTAAGGTTAGAAGTATCAATTAAGATCGCATCTTCAGCTTGCTTAGAAGGATCAAAACTACGATGTGAATCAATGTAGTCTCTTTTTTCAATATTAGAAAGGACTTCATCATAGGAGCATTTGATTCCTTTTTTTTGATTTTCCTTAAATCTTCTTGCAGCACGAGTTTTAGAAGAAGCAACAGTATAAAGCTTAATGTTGGCATTAGGAAAAACAAAGGTACCAATATCTCTACCATCCATAATTATTGGATTTTTTAAAGCTAATTTTCTTTGTTCATTAATTAAATAGAGTCTAACATCCTTATAAGATGAAACAAAGCTAACAGCATCTGAAACTTCTATACTTCTTATTTCTTTTGAAACATCTACATCATTTAAAAAAACTTCTTTATTTTTACCAAAATTAATATGAATATTATTTGCTACTTTTGAGCATTCTTTCTCGTTTTTAATATCAATATTATTTTTTAAGCAATATAAAGTATAGGCACGATACATAGCACCAGAATCAATATGAATTAAATTATATTTTTTGGCTAGTAAGTCAGCCACAGTTGATTTTCCAGAAGCAGAAGGCCCATCTAAAGCAATAACAAACATTTTAATTTCCTCTAAGTAATAATACGATACAAGTTACAATAATAGATATACAAACAAGACCTAATAAAATTAAAAAAATGATTGATAATTGCTTTTTAGTAATTGGTAAACCTTTAATTTTATTATATTTCTTATCAATTTCTTTTTTCTCCATCATCATTGTATAATCATCATTTTGTTTCATAATTTCGTCAATGGAGATAGATAGAGTGTTTTTCTTAGTACTATTAGTATTAATTTCAGTAGTTTGCGAATGGATTTCAGGCATTAAAGTATTGTTTGATGGTTTTTGCTCATCTTTTGCACCTTTTTCAATTAATGAAAGTGTATCCATTTTAGAAATTTTATCTCTAAGATCAGCGTATAAAGAAACGCGAGTCTTTTTTTCGTTGCATTCTTGTTTCATATCATATAATATGATAACAAGTTTTAAAGGAAAAAACATATCTAAAACTTGGAAACTATTAAATTATTTTATAAAAGGAAGTATGTATATGAAAAGAAAATTAATTTTACTATCTTTATTTAGTTTAGTATTAATTGTTAGTTGTAATAATAATATAAAAAGTAATAATGATTTAATTCTTAATAGTCAGTTAAATCTTGATACAAAAAATGTGAAATTAGAATATAAAGTTAACGAGCATTTTAATTCTAATGGATTAAAAGTTTTTTTGTTAGAAGAACATGAAATATCTAATAAAATTAATACAACTAAAAATGAAGTTTTTAATTATGAGTTAAACATTAATAATTCAGCTGTTACAGACTTTACTTTTTTAAGGGCAGGTGAATATAAAGTGGATGTTTCTTATTCTTATAATTTAGAAAATTTGACAAATTCATTTGTAATTTATGTTTATGATGAGCAGGGACCTAATCAATATACTGATCCTACTCTCGTTTTAAATAATGAAAACGAGAAAGAAATGAAGGTTTCTTTTACTAATTATTCTGATAAAAGATATGAAGTTACAGAAGATAAATCATATTATTCACCTTCTGAAGTAAGTATGCCTTTTACATATGAAGAATATGGTGTAAAAAAATATATAAATCAACGATATTTACCCTCAACAGGAAATGTGCCTTTGCTTGTTGTTCCAGTTATTTTACCTGGTGCTGATACTAGTAAAGCAGATCAAAGTTCTTTGGATTTAATTGAAAAAACCTTTGCTGGAAATAGTTCTAGTCTTTATTTTGAGTCGCTTCATTCTTATTATTACAAATCAAGTTATGGTCAATTAAATTTTACTTTTAAATTCACTGATTATTTTAATGTCAGTGAATTTACTGATATAAAAACTGAAGAAGATGTTAAGAATAACGCACAAAATGTTACTAATATTATTGCTAATAATGTAAGTACATGGGTTAAAGATAAATATAAATTGGACATGACAAAATTTGATTCTAATAATGATGGCTTTATTGATGGCTTATGGTTGATTTCAGTAGGATCAAAAGTTTCTGCTTCTAATACTTACACCTGGGCTTTTACTACCTCCACTACTTCAGAAACAGGCGATCTTAATAATCCTGTAGTAAATATTTATGGGTGGGCTCCTTTTCAATTTTTGAATGAAGAAGCTTTCTCAGAACAATTAAGAGATGAAAATGCTAGTGCTGATGCACATGTTTTAATTCATGAAACTGGTCATATGCTAGGCTTAACTGATTACTATTCTTATGGAACAAATAGTAATTACTCTCCCTTAGGAAAAGCAGATATGATGGATAATAATGTTGGTGATCAAAACGCTTATTCTAAATTAATGTTAGGGTGGATTAAACCATATATTGCAAATACTTTTGGTGAAATCACATTAAAGACTTCAAATAATAAAGATAATATTATTGTTTTTCCTTATGATTCTAAAACTTATCAAAAAGACAATGATGGTAAAGTGATTTTTAATCCTTTTGATGAATATTTAATTATAGAGTTTTATACTCCTAATGATTTAAATTCATTTGATTATTCTCCTTATATGGTTTCATCTATAAAAGATTATGGTATCAAAATTTACCATGTTGATAATCGTTTAGCTGAAATTGATAATATTTATTCTAAAGCAAAAATACTAGATGATCCTGATAATGCTTTATATACAGAAAAAAACAATCTT
>DKCH01000050.1:3616-5088 GCA_002449135.1 Caryophanales bacterium UBA6879
AGATAATGCTTTTGATGAAATAAGACTTATATCATCAGATATTAATGGATATATGTCTAGTTTTTATCAAGCTAGTTCTGATGATTTATTTTTAAGTGGTTTTTCTTTTGATATTAATACTTATTCTTCACAATTTCCTAATGGTGCTATTTTTGATAATAATGAAAGTTTTTCTTTTACTATAAATTTTGAATAAGCCTTAATTTTTAGCGTTAAATTAAATTTTAAAAGTAATATTTAAAAGTTTGTAAAGTACTAAAAATAGAGTAAGATTTAAAAATTTCAATATTGAAAGTATAAAATTAGATAAGCTGGGATGAAGGAATTGGTAAACGAATCCGACTCAAAATTAAACGTCCGCAAGGGCTTGGAGGTTCAAGTCCCCCTCTAGGCACCATTAGTTAGTTAAATACTTCTCCTGACAAGTATGTTAGGAGAGTTTTTTGTTTCTAAAATAAAGTTTCACAATTTCTAAAAATATGCATAACTTGCAATTTCTTAATAGTTTTAAAATAAATTAGGTATTAAATATTATTTTATAAGTTAGTTAAAGTCAAAATATATTTAGGAGGCAGGACATTATTCCGATAATTGATTTTTATAGCAAATTTTTATATATATTATTCCGATAAATGATAAAATAGTCTTGTAAGGATGCTTAATATATATGGATTTAGGTACTAAAGAAATTGCATTAAAATGGGGAATATCTGAAAGAAGAGTTAGAAAGCTTTGCTCTGAAGGCAAGGTTGAGGGTGCATTCTTGGATGGTAAAACTTGGCTTATTCCCGAAAATGCTATAAAGCCAAAAGACGGAAGAGAAGCAACAGCAATATATTTAAGTAAAATAAAAACAATGAAAAAAGAATTAGATTCTCTTAGGCCTTTAACACAAGAAGAAGTAAAAGCTTTGAATAGTGAGTTCTCTATTGAATATACTTATAATTCAAATGCTATTGAGGGTAATACATTAACTTTAAGAGAAACAGAGTTAGTTCTAAGAGGCTTAACTATTGATAAAAAGCCTTTAAAAGATCATCTTGAAGTAGTAGGTCATAAGGAAGCGTTTGATTACATTTGTGATTTAGTTAAAGAAAAAAATTCATTAAGTGAATTTATTATAAAACAAATTCACTATCTAGTTTTAGCTAATAGCAGAGAAGATAGAGGAATTTATAGAAAAATCCCTGTAAGAATAGCTGGAGCTTTAATAACACCAGTAGATCCTTGTTTAATACAAGAAGATATTGAAAAACTAATCAATTGGTACAAAAAAGATAGCAATGATGATTTTTTAACTAAATTAGCGTTGCTCCATATTTATTTCGAATCGATTCATCCTTTTATTGATGGGAATGGTAGGACAGGACGACTTATTGTTAATTTAGAACTTATGAAATTAGGTTATCCACCTATTGATATAAAGTTTACAGATAGGAAAAAATATTATGCTGCTTTTGATTATTATGCAA
>DKCH01000045.1:0-6315 GCA_002449135.1 Caryophanales bacterium UBA6879
AGTACCAGTGGATTATGGGTATCGTGATTCTACTAATTTCTGGTATTCAAAATTTAGAAGACCACATAAAGAACCTATACCAGCTGGAAAAGAGGCGGATATTCAATCAGTAATATATGCTGCAAATAGAATAGATGATAAAGTTAAATTTACTAAGGAAGCTTGCCAAAAATTAGTTAGGGTACCTAGAATTTTTTTAAAAACAGTTTTAAATGGTTGTGTAAATTATGCCAAAGAAAATAATATTACCTTAATTGATGAAAAGGTTATGAATGAGATTAATGACAAGCGCAGTAAGGAAAAGAAAAAGAGATAATTTATCTACATTTTTAACTTTTTTTAAAAATAAAAGTACATAAATAAAAGAGTATTAAATTAATCTATCAAATTTGATAAAATAAAATGATTAAATAGTAAGGATTTTTTATATGGGAAATAGTTATACTGCGGATAATTTGAAATCTCTTTCTGAAATGGAAGCGGTCAGAAAAAGACCAGGAATGTACATAGGTTCTACTGATTTAAATGGTTTACATCATTTAGCATGGGAAATAATTGATAATGCTGTAGATGAAGCTAAAGAAGGTTATGGAAAAAGAATTGATGTTACTATCAATACAGATGGTTCTATTACTGTAGAGGATCAAGGAAGAGGTGTTCCTTGTGATATTAATCATAAGGAAAAAATTTCTGGCTTTGATATGGTTTATTTAAAGTTACATTCTGGTGGAAAATTTGATGAATCAAATTATCACGCTGCTGGTGGTTTACATGGTGTTGGTGGTGCTGTTGTTAATGCTTTATCATCATTTATGGAAATCCATTCTTATCGTGATGGTTATGATAACTGGATAAGATATACTAATAAAAAAGGATCTACTAAAGGTGAAAAAGACGCTACACCCATTAAAAGAGAAAAATTAGATAAATTTAAAACAGGTACTAAAGTTACTTTTTTACCTGATCCAACTATATTCCAAGATACAAATTTTTCTTATGAAAGAATTGCTACTAGTTTAGATGATCGTGCTGGTTTAAATAAGGGAGTTACTTTTACATTAACAGATCAAAGATCTAATAGAAAGCAAGTTTTTTATTATAAGGATGGTCTAAAAGAATATTTTATTTCTCATTTACAATCAAAATATCCTCTTTGTGAACCTATTTATATCGAAGGTGATTATTTAATTCCAAATGAAAATAATAAGAAAAAAGAAATAATTCATGTTGAATTTATCGGTCAATATTACGATGATTTAAATACTGAACAAATTTTTTCTTTTACAAATGGTGTAAGGACTAGCGAAGGTGGTAGTCATGTTGCTGGTTTAAAAAAGGGATTAACAATAGTTTTTAATAAATATGGTTTAAACCATAAACTAATTAAAAACAATGTGAGTTTAGAGGGTAGTGATATTAGAACTGGTTTGAATTGTATTCTTTCTATTACTGTTCCAGAAAATTACATTATTTTTGAAGGCCAAACTAAATCCAAATTAGGAACTAAAGAGGCTTTAAATGCTGTTGATGATGTTATTGAAAATAAACTTTATTACTATTTAGAAGAACATGCCAAAGATGCTAATAACATTTTTGGAAAAATTTTAACTTCCTTAGAAGAAAGACTAGCTTCTAATAAAGCAAAAGAACAAGTTAAAAAATTATCAAAACAAGATAGGGCAAAATTATCTAATCTTTCAGGTAAATTAACTCCAGCTTCATCAAAAGATTATAAAAACAATGAGTTATTTATTGTTGAAGGTGATTCTGCAGGTGGTTCAGCTAAAAAATGTCGTGATAGGGAACACCAAGCAATTTTACCTTTAAGAGGTAAACCTAAAAATGTAGTAGGTGAAACTAATGCTGATATTTATGATAATAAAGAATTAAATACTATTGTTTATACTATTGGTGCAGGTTGTGATAAAGATTTTAAGCTTAAGGATATGCGATATGGGAAAATAATCATTATGACTGATGCTGATGATGATGGTTGCCATATTCAAAATCTTTTAATTGCTTTCTTTTATGAGCATATGCGTCCTTTAATAGAAGCTGGACGTTTATATATTGCTTGCCCTCCTTTATATAGATTAGCAAAGAAAAATGGTGATGAAATGTATTGTTGGACAAATGAAGAATTAGATAAAGCAAGAGTAAAAATGGGAAATGGATATGTTTTATCACGTTATAAAGGTTTAGGTGAAATGAATTATAACCAACTCGGTGAAACAACTATGAATAAAGACTCACGTAAGTTGATACAAGTTATTATTGATGATTTAGATGAGTGTACTGATAAAGTTAAACTTTTTATGGATAAGGATTTTGCCTCACAAAGAAAAGAATGGATTGATAATAATGTTGATTTTACTTTTAAACAAGATCATTTTGAGGAGATAAAAGCTAATGAAAAGTAATAAGAAAAATTCAAATATTTTAACTCAAGAAATCATTGAGCCTACTCCAATGTCTTTAGTAATGGCTGGTGATTTTAATCGTTATGCCAAAGCAGTTTTAGCTGATAGAGCGATTCCAGACGTTAGAGATGGAATGAAACCAGTTCAAAGAAGAATAATTTTTGGTATGTACAAAGAAGGAAATACCTTTGAAAAACCAACTAAAAAGTCTGCTACAAGTGTCGGTTATGTAATGGGTCATTTTCATCCACATGGTGATTCTTCAATTTATGAGGCATTAGTAAGACTTTCTCAGGATTGGAAAATGGAAGTACCTTTGGTAATTATGCAAGGTAATAATGGTTCTATTGATAATGATCCAGCCGCTGCTAGTAGATATACTGAAGCTAAATTAGCTAAAATATCTAATCTCCTTGTTCAAGATTTAGATAAAAATACTGTAGATATGCAGTTAAACTTCTCTGATGAAGAATATGAACCAACTGTTTTACCTGCAAGATTTCCTAATTTACTTGTAAATGGTGCACAAGGTATTGCTGTAGGTGCTGTTACCAATATTCCAACCCATAATTTAGGTGAAGTTATTGATGCTTGTGTTTTTGCTATTTCACATAAAAGAGCAACTGTTGAGGATTTAAGAAAATTTATTTTAGGTCCTGATTTTCCAACAGGTGGATATATTGATCAAAAAGATGCCTTAAATAAACTATATGAAACTGGACAGGCAAGTTTTTATATTAATTCTACTGCTCATGTTGATTTAAAAACTAATCAAATTATCATTGATTCAATTCCATATGGTGCAATTAAGTCTGATTTTGTTGCTAATTTAGATAAACAAAGAATTGATAATAATATTGATAATATTTTAGAAATTAGAGATGAATCTACTGAGGATATACGTATTGTTTTAGATATTAAACCAGGACAATCAGCCCAAGCGATATTGGACTTTTTACGCAAAAAAGGACTATTAAAAGTAACATTTGGCGCTAATATGTTAGCAATTGATAAGGGTCATCCAAAGACTATGAATCTGCTAGATATTATTAACGCTTATATTGCTCATTATCGTCAAACAGAATTAAGAAGAGTAAATTTTGATTTAGCAAAGTCTAAATTTAGATTAAACATTGTTAACGCCTTAATTAAATGTGTTGATATTATTGATCCATTAATAAAATTAATTAAAACTTGTAAAGGTAAGCAAGATGCTAAAAATAAGATTATGGAAAAATTCGGTTTTGATAATGATCAAGCTGAAGCAATTGTCATGCTTAACTTATATAAAATCAACACTTTAGATTATTCAATTTTTCAAGATGAAAAGAAAACATTAGAAGATTTTATTAGTGAATTAACTAAACTTAAAGAAGATGAAAACTATTTAGATAAATTTATTATTACTGCCTTAAAAGAAGTTAAGAAGGAATTTGCTAAACCACGTAAAACTTTAATTTTAGATGAGCAAAAAATCATAGAAGATGTTGATATTACTCAACTTATTGCTAAAGAAGAAACAATGGTTGTTTTAAGTAAAGATTGTTACTTAAAACGTACCAACATGCGTTCATATCAAGCTAGCTTAGTTGGTGATTTAGAAAAAGATTTACCTAAATTAAAACCTGGTGATGGAACCATTTTAAATTTAAAATCTTCAACTCATGATTTATTAATTGCTTTTTTTGCTTCCGGAAATTATGTTGTAATTCCTGTCTATCAAATTCCTGAAGCTAAATGGAAAGAAGAAGGGAAACATCTATCCTTATTAGTAAAGAATCTTAAATCTGAAGATAAAATTGTATCTGCCTTTGTTTTAGAAGATTTTGATTTAGATACATATTTTGTATTTTTAACTAAACAAGGAAAAATTAAGCGTACTAAATTAAAAGAATTTGAACAAAAAAAGCTTACTGCTCGTCCAATAAAGTATATGTCTTTAGTAAGTGATGACAAAGTCATTAAAGTTTGTATTACTAGAAGAGACTCAGATTTAGTAATTATTCAAAATAATGGTTTTATCAATAGATATTCAGAAAGTGAATTAGCCCCATTAGGATTAAAAGCTAGTGGTGTTAAAGCTATTGATAACTTAAAAGATGATGTTTATTGCTCTTCTTTATTGGTTTTAAATAAAAATGATGATTCTAAAGTTATTTTAGTAGGTGATAAAGCTGCTATCAAAGGTATCAATAGTAAAAAGATTAGCAATACTGGAAGATTAAAAGCAAAATTAGACTTGGTAAAAGTCTTTAAGTCTAACCCTTGCAACATAATTGATGCCTTTATAGATAATGAAGAGAATTTTGTTATTTACTCAAATAGTTCTACTAAGGAAATTAAATTTAATAATATTGATTTTGCTCCAGAAATTGGTACAGGATTTAAGTCAAATATTGATTTTAAAGAAAATATTATTGGTGTTAATCATCATTCATCTGTGATTAATAAGACTTTTAAATTAGGGAAAGAAATTATTAAAATTGAAACTAATAATGAAGAGAAAAAAGAAAATGATGATGAAAATTTAACATTATTTTCTATGTTTGAAAAAGAAGAAAAGAAATAATGAAAAGGGAAGTTAGTAAATATTATGCTAATTCATTATTTTCTTTACCTTTAGAATTGCTTGCTAAAAAAGGGTATAAAGTTTTTTTAATTGATTTAGATAATACTTTAACTAGTCCATTTTCTAAAAAACCTGATAAACGCTCTTATGATTTATTTGAAAGACTTTATAAGTTAGGAATAGATGCTTATATTATTTCAAATAATCATAAAAAAAGAGTAGAAGAATTTGCTTCTCGTTTAAAAGTAAGTTATGTTTACCATGCTTTTAAACCATTTAAATTTAAAATTGAACGCTTTATTTTACAAAATGGGTTAAATAAGAGTAAAATTTTATTAGTAGGAGATCAAATCATTAATGATATGTATCTCTCTAGAAGCTTAAAAGTTGATGGGTTATTAGTTAACCCCATTAGTAAAAAAGATAATATATACACTAAGCTTATTCGTCCTTTTGATAAGGCTTATAAAAAAAGACTTATTAAAGAAAATCGTTTAGGGACATATTTAAAAGAAAGTGAGGAATAAAGATGTTATTTAAAAAGAAAGAAACTGCACCTACTACTATTACTAGTCAAATTAGAATTAATCGCTGTTCATCTTGTGGTCAAATTTTACAAACTGATGATCCTAAAAAATCAGGTTATATTTCTCCAAATCGTTTAGAAAAACATATTGAAGAAGGGTTTTGTAATCGTTGCTATAATTTAAGACATTTTAATGCTTCTAATAATAATGAATTTAATGCTGACTATATTAAAATTTTAAATAAAGCTAAAAATGATCAGGCCTTAATAGTTTATGTTTTGGATCTTTTCTCTTTTGAACCTTCATTAATTCCTAATATTGGAAAATATCTGCCTGATAATTTAATTGTAATTTTAAATAAAAGAGATATTTTAGGTCCACTTTTTAATGATGATAAGCTAATCTCAGACGCTTTAAAAAGATTAAAAGTTGAGAATATTATTCCTCGAAAAATCTTATTATTTTCTTCCATTACTCAACTTAATATTACTAAATTGTTTAATATTATGAATGAAGAAAGAAAAGGGAAGGATGTTTATTTTATTGGAGCTAGTTTAGTTGGTAAATCTTCTATTGTTACTGAGATGCTTCGTCAATATGTAAATAACACTTCAAGAATGATAACTACTAAGCAAATAGAAGGAACCTATTTAGATGTTATGGAAATTCCATTAGATGAAAATTCTTCTATGTATGATACTCCAGGTATATTTAATCCAAATTCGATTTTAAATCAGTTAGAACGTAATACTAGTAAATATATTGTTCCTCGTGAGGAAGTTAATTTAAGAAAAATTAT
>DKCH01000045.1:6479-22023 GCA_002449135.1 Caryophanales bacterium UBA6879
GCAGTAAAACCAATTTCTGAACAGATTAAAACTTTAGACGATTTAAGTGTTCAGGAAGTTGAAGTTCCTAATGTTGACAAAGAAGTTACACTTGTTATTTTTGGTTTATTAAGAATCACTTTTAAAGGAATTGGCCAAAAATTCAAGATTTATCTTCCTAAAAATGTTGCAATAAAACTTTTGATTGACTAAAAATGTACTATTTATATACTAAAAATTTACCATTTACTAATTCTGATTTATTCGCATATAATTATTTTAATAAAAAAGAAAAAGCTTGTTTTGTTATTTTAACTAATGAAGAAAGATTAAATAAGCTTTTATTTAAAATGGTTAAAAATTCATATGATTTAGACTATATTGAAATTAAAGATTTTAATAATATAGAAGAGAACTTAATTGATCTAGATAATATTTTATCTATTGGTAAAAAAGTTAGCTATTCAAATAAAAAAGTGGATGGAAGCGAATTTTATTTAGATTTTGAATATATAGATAAAAATGATTGTTTAGAGGGAAGGGAATTTCATTTTCCCTTGATTGAATTAAATTTTTTCACTCAATACCAATTATTTTTTGCCAGTAAAGTTAGAAAAATGGTAAATTTACATCGTTATCTTCATATGATTTCTGTAGCAAATAACGCTTTTAATGTTGCTAATAATAACCAAGTAGACCCATATATTGCTTATATGGCAGGGTATTATCATGATATAACTAGAGAAAATAAAATTTCTGAAAATTATTTTAAGGAAGTTGATGAGAAATTCGCTAAATATTTTAAAGGGAAAATACCTTTATTTTTATATCACCAGTTTACCGCACCCTTATATTTAGAAAAAGAATATAAAATAAATAATAAAGAGGTTTTAAAGGCCATAAATTTCCATACAACTGGCTCAACAAATATGTCAAAACTTGATAAAATAATTTTTGCGGTTGACAAAATCGAGCCTAATAGGGATTTTATTTCTAAAGATTTTTACTTAGATTTAATAGAGAATATTGATTCAGGGTTCCAAATGGTTCTTAAAGCGAATAAAGAATATTTAGAAGCTCAAAAATCATATTCATTAACCGACGAGAATTTATTAACATTAAGCTGCTATAAAGCTTATTTAGAAGGAAAAAATTAACATGTATCAAACAAAACACTTAGCTAAAAAAATTGCTTATCTCTTAGATTTTCATAAAGGTGAAAATGTTGTTATTAAAAATGTAGAAAATAAAACACCTTTGGCGCGCTTTTACATTTTTGTTTCTGCTGATAACCAAAGAAAATTAAATGGTTTAAAACAAGAAGTATTGGATATTATTGGAAATAGTAAAGCCAGTATAAACCATGTAGAAGATTCTAATAATACAACATGGGTTGTTATTGATGCTAATGATATAGTTATACACATATTTACATCTGAAACTAGAGCTAAATATCGTTTAGATGAGATTTATAAAGATTGTCCTAATATAGATTATTCTACTTATAAAGGTAAGAAGACAATTTAAAGGAGAAAAAAACATATGAATATTGGAATTATAGTTCCTATGGAAGCTGAATTAGAAGAGCTATTAAAAAAAGTTAAATACGAGGAAAAAGATTATAAAGGCATCAAAGTTTATGAATTCGATACTAAAATGGGGCATTGTTTCACCTTTTTAGGAAAAATAGGGAAGACTAATACTGGTTTTGATTTAGGCTATTTAGCTAGCCAAATTGAATTTAATCATTTATTTGTTTTAGGTGTCTCTGCTTCTTTAGTAAATGATATTATGCCTTTAAATGTCGTTTTAGCTACTAAAGTATGTTATTACGATGTTGATATTACTTCTGATGGAAAACATCAAATAGGGCAGATGGCTGGAGAACCTCTTTACTTTGAATGTGATAAAAGAATCTTAAAGATTTCTAATTTTTTAAACACTACATTAACATTAAGACAAGGTCTAGTAATTTCAGGTGATAGTTTTGCAACAAAAAAGAATATAACAAAAGAACTTTTATCAAATTTTGATAATCCTTTAGCAATTGATATGGAATCAGCATCAGTAGGGCAAATCGCTAGACGCTTAAATATTCCATTTAATGTTATTAGAGGAATTTCTGATCAATTAATGGATGATATTAAAGCTCAGGATGATGTTTTTACTGAATTTACTTCTTTATCAGCTAGAAGGGCAGCAAGTATTTTACTTCATATCCTTAATGAAGAATTAACTGTTGACGAAAGTGAAATCTAAATGTGATAAGCTTCTAAAATGGGGCTTATTTTTTTAATATAAATCAACTTCGTATAATCTCTATTATGTTAAGTAAAAAATCAAATAAAATAAATGCTTACTAATAACTTACTAAAAATCTACTACTAAACTACTATCATTAAAAACTGAATTTTTTAATAAATTTTCTTTTAAAAAAAGAAAAAACAAGATCAAATAAAGCTGTAAACAAAATAGCTAGTAATGTTAATGAAAATAATTGAACAAATTCAACATTTAAATAAGCTTGGTATATTAAAGTACCTAGACCAATATAGTGATTATTAGAAACAAAAACTTCCCCCATAATCTCTACTTTTAGATCTAAAGGAATAGTTTGCAATAAACCTAAAGATAAATAAGGTAAATCTAAAGGTAAAATGACTTTGGTGTAATTTTTTAAAGAATACTTCCCTTCTAATAGCATAATATTTCCATATGTTTTATAAATGAAGTTTCCGCCCTGTAGACAGGCTTTATAAATTAAAGGAAAAGTTAATAAACAAACTAAAAAATAAGTGGTTAGTTTAGTATATATAATTAAAATAAAAATCAAGGAAGCTGTAGGAAACGAAGTTAATAGATAAATTATAGGTTTAAAAATATTTTCTAATGGTTTAAAAAAAGATGATAAAGTGCCTAAAAAATAGCCTAAAAAAGCGCTAATAATAATAGATATAAAAATTCTATATATACTTAATCCAGTAGATAATAAAACATTTTTTTCAAAAAGTAATATAAAAGTGTTTTTTAACACTAAAAAAAATTCAGGAAAAACGAGATTTTTTGTTGAAAAAGAAATAATTTCCCAAATTAATATTAATAAAAGGATACCAATTAATAGATAAATTCCCTTCTGGTATTTTTTAAAAATCTTGCTCATTGCCTTTTTATTATATCTTTAAAAGCAATAAAAAACATCTTAATAGCATTAACTTAAGAATTTCATCAATTTAAATAATGCTCTTAAGATGTTTAATTTTTAATTATTTTAAATAAAAGCTAGAGAAAATAGTCTCAGGATAAGCAGTAAAACCATCAAGGTTGGCTTCGTTTAAAAAGGCATTAAAGTCATAAGCTTCACCATTAAAAGCTAAAGCGTTATTTATTTTATTAATATTTGTCTCTTTATTAGTAATTTGCTTTAATAAATTAGCTTTAACACCAAATTGATCTTCTGGATAGAGATTATTTTTTACATCGTTTAAAACTGTTTCCATAACATTATTACCATTGTTAGTTTCAAAATCTAA
This sequence comes from Caryophanales bacterium UBA6879, assembly GCA_002449135.1. Lineage (GTDB taxonomy): Bacteria > Bacillota_I > Bacilli_A > RFN20 > CAG-288 > Scatoplasma. Next base: position 9,989 of record DKCH01000045.1, read on the forward strand.
CGCATTATTTTTAATAACATCAATAAATGATTGAACACTTCCCTTTTTAGTTTCATCATTTTCTAAATCGACGTTTATAAATAAACCAGCTTGTGGGAAACCATTAAAACCTTGATTATTATTAAAACCTTGTTCTTTTGAATATTTTTTCCAACTTTCTGTAATGTTTTCTTTTAAAGTAGGTTTAGTTAAAACAGTACCATCATTATTCTTATAAGAAACAAATAAACTAGTTAACATTGGTTCTGATAAAATAACGTAATCTACATTTGTATTCTCTACTTTGCCAGTTTTAGCCACCACTAAAGCTGATGAAACATCACTAACTTCATGGTCAATAGAAACATTATGAACCTTTTCAAAGATTTTAGTAAAAATAGCATCTTTAGTAAAAGAAACTATTACATCATCATCACTAATAGTATCATTTACATCCTTAGTTCCTAAAGAGACTAAATATGCATTACCTGTGGTTAAAATGGAAGCAAGTTTATATTTACTAGTTCCCTTTTTAGCGAAATTTGCACCTTTAGTTGCATCAAAAATAATAGCGCCATATTCGCCTTTAGTAAACTCAGCTGGAATAGAATTTGGAGCAGCAATTGTTACCTTGTCTAAAGATTTCTTCATAAAAGAAGAATATAAAACAGATGGAGCACCCTTAGGTGATAAAACTTTAAAATCTAAAACTGGGCGATCATCTAAAATTGTTGAAGAAGTTCCAGTACTATCATTATTTGACGAACTTGAAGTTGGAATTGAAGCCGAATTTATAGTCTGTTCGCAACTAGCTAAACCAAATAAAATCGGAATTAAAAGTAATTTATTAAATTTCATGATTGTGCCCCCTCAAAACATTTATATTTTATTGAACATATATAAAATATTCAATCGAAATACTTTTATTTTAATATCTCTTCAATAGGTGTACCTATTTCATTAGCGGAAGGTGAAACATTAAAATTAGCTAAAACTGTCGCACCAATATCAGCAAAAGACTTTCTTTGAGCGAGTTCTTTCCCTTCTTTAAATAATTTAGAATACATTAAAAGTGGCACTCTTTCCCTAGTGTGATCAGTTCCATGCCATGTAGGATCATTTCCATGGTCAGCAGTAATCATAATTAAATCATCTTCTTTAGAGGCTTCTAATAAAGGTTTTAGCCATTTATCAAAATCTTGAATGTGATTTCCATAACCAACTGGATTTCGTCTATGGCCATATTCAGAATCAAACTCTACTAAGTTAACAAAGCATAAACCAGTAAAATTATCATTTTTAATGTAATTTAAAGTAATTTCCATACCTTCTTGATCAGAAACAGTATGAACGGTTTTTGTTACACCCTGTTGATCAAAAATATTAGCAATTTTACCAACACAAGAAGTCATAAAACCAGCATCTTTTAAATCATCCATGGCAGTTCTTCCAGTAGGTTTTAAAGCGTAATCATAACGGTCAGCAGTTCTCTTAAAATTAGAAGGATCTGTCCCAATATATGGTCTAGCAATTACTCTTCCTAAACGGTATTCGGGTCTATTAACAATTTCTCTTGCTATTTCACAATCTTTATAAAGTTCACTTAAAGGTACAACACTAGTATTTGCAGCAACCTGTAAAACAGAATCTGAAGAAGTGTAAACAATTAAAGAACCATCTTTCATTTGCTGAGGGCCTAATTGTTTAATAATTTCAGTTCCACTTGCAGCAATATTACCAATAATTTTTCTTCCCCATTTAGCTTCTAACTCTTCAATTAATTCTTTTGGAAATCCAGTATCAGTAAAAGTTTTAAATGGATGAGCTGTTTTAATACCCATCATTTCCCAATGCCCTGTCATTGTATCTTTACCTTTAGAAGCTTCTAACAATGTAGTAACATAACTTTGTGGATGATTTACCTTACTAGTACCTGGAATATTTTCTAAATCATTTAACCCCAAAGAGTTTAAAGTAGGAATATCTAATTTTTTATTAGGCATACTATTAGCAATATGCAAATAGGTATTAGCCCCTTCATCACCATATTCTTTGGCTTTAGGATCATAGCCGATACCTAATGAATCACAAACTATAACAAATATTCTTTTAAATTTCATATATTTATATACCTCACAAGTTAATTATAGCAAACTAATAAAAAATCTCTAAGACATATACTTATCATAATCAATGCGAATTTTCTTTTTTGAAACATGTGTATAAATTTGTGTTGTTTCTATTTTAGAGTGTCCTAAAAGCGATTGAACCTCTTTTAAATTCGCCCCGTTTTCTAATAAATGAGTCGCAAAACAGTGTCTTAAAGTATGTGGTGAAATATTTATAGGAATACCAGCCCTAGAAGCATATTTTTTAACTTGATTAAAAAAATACTGACGAGAAAGAGGTAAACCTTTTTGATTTAAAAAGAGATATTTAGAATTTTTAAATTTTGACTTATTTCTTACCTCTAAAACATATTTAATTAAAAAAGAAATAGCGTAATCACCTAGTGGAACCACTCTTTGCTTATTCCCTTTTCCAACTATTTTCAGATATTTTTCACTTAAATTAATATTCCCTTTTTCTAAATTAACTAATTCAGAAACACGTAAACCACTTGAATACATTAATTCTAGCATTGCCTTATCTCTTAATTCTAATTTTTTTGAAATATCAGGTGCATTTAATAATGATTCAATTTGATCATAATTTAATACTTGAGGTAATTTTCTTGATAACTTTGGAAGATAAAAACCAATTAATGAAACATTTATTAATTTCATATGATTTAGATACACATAAAAAGACTTAATAGTATTTACTTCCCTAATAATTGTACTTTCTTTTTTATTTTGTTTAGATAGATATAAAATAAAATCATCTAGAGTTTTTTTGCTTAATTCCTCAATTTTACAACTGTTAGTAAATTTTTCAAATCTTTTTAAATCCGAAAGATAAGTGTTAATAGTAGCTTTACTATCCCCTTTTTCAACGCTAAGATAAGCTAAAAATTCATCAAAATAATCTCTAATTATCATTTTTATTTATGTTATTTAAAGTTGTAAGCTTTAAATTATATTTACTTTCTAAATCCCTTATAAGAGTGTTTGTATTTTCAGTATTTTCATTTTCTTCAGTAAAAAGATTAAACTCATCTGTTATTTTTTTAGCATCTTTATTTTTTAAATTTTCAAAACCAAAACCAATTAATCTAATTTTTTCCCCATTATAAAATTCATCAAAAAGTTTATCAGTATAAAAATAGAGTTCTTCAAAAGTATTAAAATTATTAATAGTTTTTCTTTTAGAATGAGTTACAAAATTTTGGTCGCGCAAAGTTAAACATATAGATGAACTTGTTTTATTCATTTTCTTTAATTCAAAGTATAAATTTTTAACCAACACACGCAAAACAGATTTTAAAATTGATACATCATCTTCATCATTTTCTAATGTTTCCATATTAGATAATGACTTATTTTCACCAGGGATAATTGTAATTTCATCTGAGGCAACACCATTAGCCCAATTGTGGAAAAGTTGGAAGCCAGAACCTAAAAGTTCTTTAACATCTTTTGAATTTGTCAAAGCTAAATCCTTAATAGTCTTAATCCCTAATTCTTCCAATTTAGGACTAGTCTTTTTTCCAATGCCATACATTTTAGAAATTTTCATTGGCCAGAATAATTTTTTATAATCTTCATGTAAACAAATAGTTAAACCCATTGGTTTTTTATAATCAGAGGACATTTTAGCTAAAAAACGATTATATGAGTAACCTATTGAGCACTTTAAATGCAACTTAAAATAAATTTCAAGCTGTAAATCTGTTAAGAAAGATTTAGCATTTTCTTCATTAAAATAGTCACTCATATCTAAATAGCATTCATCAATACTAGCAGTTTCAAGTTTTGGAAATTTATTCTTTAAAAACGACATAAAACGTCTAGAAACTTGTGAATATAAATTATAATCCCCTTTAACTATTACAAGATTAGGACAATTCTGCTTCGCTTTATACATTGGCATTCCTGAATTGACATTAAATTTTCTAGCTATATAATTTGCAGTAGAAACTACTCCCCTTTTTCCATCATAACCTATAGCTAATGGGACGTTTTTATATTCGGGATTTCTATTTTCTTCGCATTGAGCAAAAAAAGCATTTAAATCAATATGAACAATATTTTTCATTTTAGTAGAATAGTAGTTAATTATTAGTAGTTATTTAGTATAAAATTATTTGTTATCTAAAGCAGCTTTTCTTAAATCTTTTGCCACTTGTAAACTAGAATCAGTTAATTGCAAGCCAGAAGAAATAAGAGCGATTTGCTTAATAAAATCTTCTTCATTTAAATTTGTAACATAGGAATTAGTTATACCCTTCTCTTCTTTTTTATAAACTAAAAATGCATTATCAGCATAACAAATCACCTGTGGTAAATGTGAAATAACTATGACCATAGATTTTTTTGATAATTCTTTTATTTTTTTACCAGCCTTTAAAGCAATTGAACCAGAAATACCAGTATCAATTTCATCTAATATAAGAGTATCGGAATTACTTTGATTGTTAAATACAACTTTTAAAGCTAAATTCAATCTAGCATTTTCGCCACCAGATAAGGCATTTTTCAAAGTTAAAAATTTACTTCCCTTATTTAAGCACACTAAAAATTGAACATTATCAATACCATGTTGGTCCAATTCTTTTTCTGCAAATTCAATGTTGAAGCCATCTTTAAGAAGACCTAAAGATTCTAATTGCTCATTACACTCTTTTTTAAGGCCATCAGCGACATCTTTTCTTATATTTGATAATTTTAATGCTTGTGCTTTTAAATCGCTTAAAATAGCTTCTTTTTTCTCTTTAAATGAATTTACAATTTGAGAATAATTATCAATCTTTTCTAATTCTTTTTTATATTCATCATATTTAGCTAATATTTCATCAGTTGTCTTACCAAATTTATGCTGTAAAGTAGATAAAGAAAATAACCTTGCATTAATTTCATCTAATTTTTGCGGATCAAAGTCTAGGTTATCATAATTTGATTCTAAATCTTTAATATCATCTTCTAATATAGATATATCATCTAAAATTTTATCTACATTTTTGTCTAATAAACTATCTTTTAAATTATAAAGATTATTTTTCAAAGAATCTAAAGCATCGTTAATATTATATTCACCATTAAAAAGTCCAATAAATCCCTTATATGCTTCCTGTAAATCCTCATATTTTGACATTTTATCTTTTAAATCATTTAAATCCTCAATTTCATTTTCTTTTAAATTATATGATTCAATTTCTTTCACTTGGTAAGCATAAAAATCTTTCATCTCAACTTTAGAGGTACTCAAAAATTCTTTTTCTTCTTTTAATAATTTTAAATATAAGTCATAACTTTTTTGATAATTTTCTAAAGCATTTTTAATCTTATCTTTTCCATAAGAATCAAGCAAGGAAAGTTGTTTGCTTTCATTTATTAGAAATGAAGCTTCACCTTGTGAAAAAATATCAATAACATTTGACATTAAATTTTTTAAAGTATTAGCAGAAATAATTTCACCATTTGCCTTAATAGTATTTTTATTATGAAATAATGTTCTGGTTATATAAAGATTTTCGCCATCTAAATAATCATTTAAAATAGGGTGAGATTTTATAAATTCAGGGGAAAATTTAAAACAAGCTTGCACAAAAGCCTTTTTATTTTCATCTCTAACTTTAGAAAACTCAACTCTTGCTCCTGTTAATAAATTTATCGCTTCAATAATAATAGACTTCCCTGCTCCAGTTTGACCTAAAAAAACATTTTCACCTTTTTTAAAATTCAAATCTAGGTGGTTTATTAATGCAAAATTTTCAATTATTAATTCTTCTAACATAAATACCTCTTTTTAATTATAAACTAATAGAGCAAATTTTGCTGCATTAAGAGAATTTTAAATAGAAAAACAATCTATTTTTTTAATTTCATCAACAAGTAATCTAAATTTAGATGATTATCTTTTAATTGTTCTTGCTTTGTTGCTACCTTATTAAATTTTCTTTCTAAAGAATAAGTTTTAAAAGAACCCTTATAGCCTAACTTAGTTAGTTCAAAATTAAAAAAGGAAGCATAAGTGCTTGTAGAAGAAGAATTTACAAGAATAATTTCTTTTTGCGTTAATAAGAATTGAAGTAATTTATCATCAATTGGTCTTAACTTTACTAACTCAACAATGTTATAGTCTAATTTCTCTTTCACTAATTTATTAGCTTCTACACCAATAAGAATCAATGTAGAATTTAAAGATTTATTTAGTAATTTATAATTAGTTACTATATCTAAATCTAATCCATCATTTTCTTTTTCTATTCTAACAAAACAAAGGTCATTAAAATCGTAACTTGTAATTATCTTAGAAATTTCATTAGCGGAACGTGGTTGATAAATTACTCCATTAGGTAATGACAAAAGAAGATCCATATCAAAAATTCCTTGATGTGAAGGTCCATCTTGTCCAGTTAATCCTGCTCTCTCGATAACTATTAAGGCCTTTAAATTCATTAAAGATAATTCATTTAATAATTGATCATAAGCCCTTTGCATGAAACAGGAGTAAATTTCAACAATAGCTTTGCCTTTTAAAGCAAATCCAGCAGCAATATTTAATGAGGATTCTTCAGAAATTCCTACATCAAATGAACGATTTGGAAAACTTTTAAAAATATTTTCTAATTTTCCACCAATTATCATTGCAGGAGTGATAATAATAGACTCTTTTTCTTTTTCCATTAATTGATAAAGAGCTTGGCTAGTATAATAAGAAAAATCCTTCTTTAATTGGAATTTTAAACCAGTTTTAGGATTAAAAGGACCAACACCATGATAGTAACCATTTTTATCATTTTCGGCTAATAAATATCCTTTTCCCTTTTTAGTTTCTATTTGTAAAATTGAAGAACGATTTAAATTAGCAAGATGAGTAATAAACCTGTTTAATTTTTTAAAAGAATAGCCATCAATAGGGCCTAAATATGAAATATTCATGCTTTCAAAAAGATTAGATGGAATAAGTAACCTTTTTAGAGAATCCTTGATTTTTACAGTAAATTTATAAAACCAAGAAAGATATTTATTGTTAAATAATCTATTATAAATTAAGGCACCATTTTGATAAAAATATGAATTACGCAAGCGAGAAAATAAAGAACTTGTTCCCCCTTTATGCTGAGAAATAGACATTTGATTATCATTCAAAATTATTAAAACTTTACCAAAATTATTATTATTCAAGTTTGTTAGAGTTTCAAAAGAAACACCATTAGCTAAAGAAGCATCACCAACAACAATAATGGTATGAGAATTGTTTTTAGTAATCTTTTTATAGGTGGCTAAACCTAAACCGATACCTAAGGCTGAACCAGAATGGCCTGAAGTATATTTATCATAAATTGATTCATCTTTAGAAAGAAAACCTGAAATTCCGTTATTCAAACGTAGAAGCTTTAAATTTCTCCCAGTTAAAATTTTATATGTATAACATTGGTGACCAACATCAAATAATATATCATCTTTTAAAGGATCAAAAATCTTTAATAAAGAAATCGTAAGTTCTACAATTCCAAGATTACTAGATAAGTGACCACCATTTTTTGAAACATCTAAAATAATTTCCTCTCTAATTTGCTTAGCTAATTCACTAAGTTGTTTATCATTGAGATTTTTTAGTTTATGATAATCAAAATTTTCCAAATCTAGGTTAGACATTTTACTAAATAATTACTAATTTTCTACTATTGTATTACTAGCATTCTTTTTCAATTCGTCTAATTCCTCATTTAGTTCTTTCAACAATTTCTTCCCTTCTAAAAAAGAATTAGAAACTTCTTTTAGTGGAAGTTCATTATTAGTTTCTAATTTTTTTATAATTTCTTCTAAACGAGCTATTTTTTCTTCAAATGTCTGTTCGGCCATTATTTTTCCTCCCCTATAATCTTAGCTAAACTAATACCATCTTTAAAGCCTATTTCTATTTCATCATTTTTTAATAATTTAGAAACACTAGAGACATACTTTCCTTGTTTTTTAATTAAAGCGTAACCTTCTTTTAAGGAATTAAATGGATTGGCTTTTTCTAATGATAATTCATAATTTTTTAATTCATTTTGTTTATTACTTATAAAATTTAAAAAAACTTGTTCCAACTGATTTTGCTTTTTTTCAAGCATTTGTGATTTGTTATTTAAATAATTTAGATAATAAGAGTTTAATTTAAATTCATAAGTTCTAAAATCACTTAAATAAGTATTTAATCTATTTGTTAATGAATTTTTTTCTAATGCGCTATTTAAATAGTCTAATAAATAAATTTTATTATTTATATAATTAGTAACCTCTCTATATAATTTATTTTTTAAATTATTAATATTTGTTAGTACATCATTTAAATCAGGTAAAACTAAATTGGCGGCTTGTGTAGGAGTAATAGCATAAATATCAGCAGCTAAATCACATAAAGAAGTATCTATTTCATGGCCAATTCCAGTTATAATTACTTTCTTACTAGCAGCAATTTTTCTTACTAGTTCTTCGTTATTAAAGCAAGATAAGTCTGTTTTAGAGCCACCACCACGACCGAAAATAATAACATCAACATCACTTTTATTTGCTTTATCTAAGGCTCTTATTAAACTTGCAGGTGCATCATTACCTTGCACTACTGCATCAAATAGCACTGTTGAAACAGGAATTTTTCTTTTTAAAGTATTTAAAATATCTTGATAAGCTGCACCAGATTTAGAAGTTATTATGCCAATTTTGGAGATATGTTTTGGTAATTTTCTTTTTCTTTCTAAACTGAATAAGCCTTCTTTTTCAAGTTTTTCTTTTAACTTTTGTAAACGAATTAGTTCTAATCCCTCACCAGCTAATTCTAATTCTCTAGCATTTAATGAAAGTTTTCCAAATGGTGGATAATATGAAAGATCACCTGTAACTAAAACTTCATCACCAACTTCATAGTTAGTTTTAATAGAATAACTAGCATAGCGAAAAACATTTACAGCTAAACTAGCAACAGTTCTTCCTTCTTCAACTTCAATTAAATTTAAATAAGTATTTCCACCTTTTACAGATTTTGAATTAATTTCACCTTTTATAGTAAGATTTTGAAAAACTTCATGAGAAAACACGTTACTAATAAGATTTGAAACTTCTTTAACTGTGAATACTTTTTTATCTAATTCCATTTTTATAAATCAATTAAAATCTTATCTAAAACAGCATTAATATAACGATAATCTGTACTAGATAAATATTTTTTGGCATAATCAACTGCAAAATCAATTAACACTTTTTTAGTAGTTAATTTTGCATAAACATTTTCAGCTACAACCTCCAAAAATAAGGCTTGAGCAAGATTATTTAAACGAGAGAAAGTCCATTTAACCAATTTTGATTGAACTAGTGTAACAATTTCATCATAATTTTTATAGCAAGCTAAATAAATTTCCTTAGGAAACAAATCGATATCCTCTAAAGATGATTTATGAAAAATTTTTAATAGAGTAGAAACTACATCAATATCTGTATCTTTACCATTTAATATTAAATTATCATATATAGCCGCAATTAAATTTTCTCTAGTTTGAGTTCGCGATAAATTTTTTTCCATTTTTACCTCAGAATATTACATTATCAATTTTAATATTGATTTTAAAATTATTAATTTCAAGCATTGATTGCAAGACATTAGAGACTTCTTGTTGAATATTATTAGCTAAATTAGCAATATTTTCACCCTTTCTAAAGGATGCATGAAAATAAATGTCAAATGAATTATTTTTATTTATTCTAACTAATATTGGTGAATTTATTTTAACGGTAATTAAATCGCTAGAATCGTTTTTTCTATTAACATCTAAACTAATATAAGGAAGCTCTTTTAAACAAGAACTAGTAATAGAAGCGATTGCTTTAGATGAAATTCCACAATAAGATGCCCCAATAGTATCAAGACTAATATATTTCATTTTGACCTCCTTACACTTGTTTCATAGAAAGAGATATTCTCTTTCTTTTTTTATCAATACCAATAACTTTCACTTTAACTATATCACTAATATGAACAAAATCAGGAATGTTTTTAATAAATTGTTTATTAGAAATCTCAGAAATATGGACTAAACCATCAACATGGACCCCAATATCAACAAAGAAACCAAAATCCATAATATTTCTAACAGTTCCTTCTAAAATCATCCCTTCTTTTAAATCATCAATTGAAGTAATATTGCTCTTTAATTGAGCTTTTACAACTTTAGTACGTGGGTCTCTAGCTGGTTTAATAAGTTCATTTACAATGTCTTTTAAAGTAAGATAACCAACACTTAGTTTTTGGGATAAAACCTCAATTTCGCTATCATTTAAAGCCCCAGCAACCTTTTTAGCATCATTTAAATCATTAACTTTTAATTCTTTTAATAATTTTAATGTTACTGGATAAGATTCAGGATGAATAGAAGTGGAATCTAAAGGATTTGTCCCATCAGTAATTCTTAAGAACCCTGCAGCATTTAAAAAGGCTTTAGGACCAAATTTCTTAACCTTCTTTAAATCTTCTCTAGATTTAAATTTACCATTAGATAAACGATATTCAACAATTTCGTTAGCTAAGGCAGGACCTATTCCTGAGACATAAGACAATAAAGACTTTGAAGCGTAGTTTACATTAACACCTACCTTATTAACACAATCTTCTACAACACCTTTTAAGGCATTAGCTAACTTTACTTGATTCATATCATATTGATATTGACCAACTCCAATTGATTCAGGAGCAATTTTAACTAATTCAGAAAGTGGATCAATTAAACGTCTAGCAATACTAACAGCACTTCTTAATGCTACATCGTAATCAGGAAATTCTAATTGCGCATCTTTACTAGCGGACCAAATTGAAGCTCCAGCTTCATTTACAATAACTAAATCCACATCTTTTAAATCTTTAATAGTTTCCATAATAAAAGCTTCAGATTCTCTTGAGGCTGTTCCATTACCTAAAGCTATATATTTAACCTTAAATTTAGTTAAAATATTTAAAAGTTCATTTCTATCCTTTTCAATTTGCTCAGCATTTTTATGAATAGTAACAAATGTTTTACCAGTATAAATAACTTTTCCAAATTCATTAACTATTGCTAATTTACAACCATTTGTATAGCCAGGATCAAAGCCTAAAACAACGCTAGATTTTAATGGAGCTACCATTAATAATTCTTCTAAATTTACTTTAAAGGTCTCAATAGATGAATCTTCAGCCTTTGTAAATAAATCATTATAAACATCATTAAAAACAGATGGATAAATGAGCCTTTTTAAAGAATCAGTAATCATTTGAGTTAACAATTCAAAATAAGGTGAATTCTTTTTAATCTCCAGCTTAGAAATTTCACTTAAAACATATTCTTCATCTAATGAAATAGTTTTGGATAAACATTTTTGTTTTTCGCCTCTAAAAATTGCTAAAACCTGATGTGGTTTAACTTTAGAAACTAAGCAAGAAAAATTATCATAATTGTTGTAAGTATCTTTTTCTGGCTTTGAAACTAATTTTGCCTCTAATTTACCTTCACTATATATAAGCTTTTTAATAAAAGTACGATAGTTTTCTTTATCAGAAATTTCTTCAGCTAAAATATCTAAAGCCATACTTATAGCTTTTTTAGTATCGGTAACCTTATTTTCTTCATTAAGGTATTTTTTAGCTTCTAATTCTAAGTTTCCAGTTAAATCAGTTTTGATAAATTTAGCTAATGGGGCTAAACCAGCTTTAATAGCAATTTGTCCTCTAGTTTGCCTTTTAGGTTTATAAGGACGATAAATATCTTCAAGTTCAGCTAAAACTAAGGTATCTTCTATCTTTTTAGATAGTTCATCAGTTAATTTACCTTGTTCTTTAATTGAAGATAAAATAGTATTTTTACGTTCTTCAAGCTTTCTTAAATAGTCTAAACGTTCCGCTAATTTTCTTATTGTTACATCATCTAAATTATTAGTAAC
>DKCH01000027.1:0-635 GCA_002449135.1 Caryophanales bacterium UBA6879
AATTCTTGAAGCAAAATAACATTAGCACCTAATTTACTAGCTTTAATAATAATATCAGTAGCTTTTTGAATATTATCTTCATAATTAGTAGTACAGCTAAATTGTGTCGCACATAAATTTACTTTTCTCATTTACTTTTCCTCACTTTCCATTGGTATTTGTTTAGTTATGCAATGAATATTTCCACCACCTAATAAAATCTCTTTAGAATATATTTGAATAATCTTTTTACTTCCTTGATAAAAATCCTCTAAGATTTTTTTAGCTATTTCATCTTCTTTACAATTAAATTTAGGTAAAATAATAAACTTTTCACCCATATAGAAGTTAACATAAGAACCTGCTAATCTTCTACCACCTTCTCTTTTTACTGCGGTGTTATTATTAGTAATTTCATTAGCTTCTTCTTCAGTTAAATACATGGTTTTAGGAACCGGAACTTTAATAATTCTAAAAGGTTTTCCATCAAGATCAGTTTGTTTAGTTAAAAATTCCTCATCCTCTAAAGATAATTTATACTGTGGATCATTTTTATCAGAACATGTAGCAAGCAAAATTGTTTTAGAATCTAAAAAACAACAGATATTATCAACATGTCCACTAGTTTCATCATTATAAATACCATTAGGAACAAA
>DKCH01000027.1:811-5333 GCA_002449135.1 Caryophanales bacterium UBA6879
AGTTTATTATCTTCTTCCCAAGAACTATATAAACCATTATAGGTCCCACCCCAACTATTAAAACCAAAATCAAGACCAAGTAACTGTTTTTTACTTGCTAAAAAGATAGGAGTATTATCTCTAGCCCAACTATCATCGTATTCTATATTTATTAATTCAATATTAGGAAGCTTAAAATTTTGTAAGAAATCCTTATCAACATGTTTTGAATAAATAACATATACTTTTTCAAATTGGCTAATTGCCTTACAAACTTCTAAAAATTCTTTTAAAGCAGGTAAAGCCTTATTTCTCCATGTATCTTCTCTATAGGGAAGTAAAACAATCGTAGCTAAATGTTTATCACCTTCAAAAGGAAAATAGTAATTATTCATTTGATGTATCAATATCCTTATACCAATTCATTTGGTCAATAACTTTAATAAAACCATCTGGGGAATCAGAAAGTAAAACCCCACCATGTTCAGAATAAAATTCCACTAAATCAATAGCATCCTTTGTAATTTCCTCACCTGGAATAGCAATAGGAATCCCTGGAGGATAAATCATAATAGAATCAGCTGAAATTTCACCAATAGCATCATTAAAAGGAACAATCTTAGTAGGAGCGTTAAATGCATCACGAGGACGAACAAGAAGTTCAGGATACTTATAATCAAAATGAGGAATAGATACCACAAAATCTTCTTTATAGTAAGTCTTAGAAAGATAAGTCATCGCTTCTATTAAACGCTTAATATCTTCCATAGTTGAACCAATACCAACTACTGCTAAAACTTCACTAACCTCAGCTAACTCTAATTGAATATTAAATTTAGCACGGATCAATTTAATAACATCAAATCCATTAAGACCTAAACGAGAGATGTTAATAACTAACTTAGTCTCATCACAATCAAAGCGACCAGGTAAATTACAATATGATTTATCAAAAATAAAAATACCAGGTAACTTATTAATTTCTTCTCTAGCATAATTTGCTAAATCTAAAGCGTGTTGAACAAGTTTCTCACCATTAAAATAAAGCATTTTTCTTGCAGTATCTAAACTAGCTAAAAGAATATGATTAGGAGAAGTAGATGATAACATAGCAAAAACTTTTTTAACACGAGAAACATCAACTCTTCCTTCTTTTAATAAAATTAAGGAGGTTTGAGTTAAACTACCAGCAGTCTTATGAATAGATAAAATAGAAATATCAGCATTAGCATCCATCCCAGAAATAGGCATTTTAGGATGAAAAACAAAATGAGCACCATGAGCTTCATCAGTCATTACTAACATTTGATGTTCATGGGCAAATTTAACAATTTCGACTAAATTAGAAGCTACACCAAAATAAGTTGGATTAATAACAAACACCATTTTAGCATCAGGATTTTCTAAGATTGCTTTTTTATAAACATCTAAAGAAACACCATTAGCAATACCAGTATCTTTATCTATATCCGGCTTAACAAAAATAGGAACTGCCCCAGACATAATAATTCCATTAATTACTGATTTATGTACATTTCTAGGAAGAATAATTTTATCTTTTGCTCTTAATAAAGCATTTAAACCAGTTAAAATACCACCTGTTGAACCATTAACAGAAAAAATTGCTTGGTCAGCATGAAAAGCTAAAGCAGCTAATTCTTCAGCTTCTTTAATAACACCAGTAGGATGATATAAATTATCTAAACCAATAGGCGCATTAAAATCTGCACGAAAAATATCCTTACCAGCAAACTTTACTAAGTCGTTAGTTAAACGTCCCATCTTATGTCCTGGAACATCAAATGGAGTTGGATTAGAATTCATGTATTTTAAGCAAGCTTCTAAAAAAGGTTCTCTTTCTTCAAGCTTATCTAGTTCTTTTTTATTCATTTTATTTAAAAATATATTTCCTAAGTTTATCAACCATATCTAATTTTTCATATGGCAAGTCCAAATCAGGACGTCCAAAATGTCCATAATTTGATAAATCAGCATACTTAATATAATGAGAATCAGTTAAATGGAAACGAGAAATAATCCCACCTGGTGTAAAATCAAAAAGTTCTTCTACTGCTTCCAAAATCTTATTCTTATCTACTTTTTCAGTGCCAAAAGTTTCAAGTGCAATAGAAACTGGTTTAGAAACACCAATAGCATAAGAAAGTTGAACTTGACATTTATCAGCTAAGCCACTGGCAACAATATTTTTAGCACAATGTCTAGCAGCATAAGCGGCCGAACGATCAACTTTAGAAGGATCCTTACCAGAAAAAGCTCCACCACCATGAGGACAAGAACCACCATAAGTATCGACAATAATTTTTCTACCAGTAAGACCAGTATCACCTTCAGGTCCACCAATAACAAAACGCCCAGTAGGGTTAATAAAATACTTAAAAGAAGTATTCATTTTAAAAGACTTAACAACAGGAATCAAAACAAGATTATAAATTTCTTTTCTAAAGGCTTCTATATCAATATCTGGATCATGCTGACAAGAGAAAACAACAGTATCAACTTTAGGGTTTTTACTATCAGTATAATCAATAGTAACTTGAGCTTTCATATCAGGACGAGAATGCAATAATTTACCTTCTTTTCTTAAATTAGAAGCATAGCGAACAAGTTTATGAGCCATAACAATAGGTAAAGGCATATAATTTTCAGTTTCATTAGAAGCAAAACCAAACATTAAACCTTGATCACCAGCACCCAAAGTCTTTAAATCATAAGAACAATTAACCCCTAAAGCAATATCAGGAGATTGAGTTTTAACTAAAACCTCAATATCACAAGAATCAGCGCCGATACCTAATTTTTTATCAGTATAGCCGATTTTTCTTAAAACTTCTCTAGCGGTCTTTTCATAATCTACAGTACCTAAAGAATTTACTTCACCAGCAATTACTAATTTTTCAGTAGTAGCTAAAAGCTCAATAGCTACTTTAGAATTAGGATCTTGCTCTAAGAATTTATCTAAAATCGTATCAGCTATTTGATCACAAACTTTATCAGGATGTCCTTCAGAAACAGATTCTGAGGTAAATAATATTTTTACTTTTTCCATTTTTAACCTCCTAAAATTTTGAATAAAGAAACAAAATATATATATGTAAATTTACTAAAAATTTAGAGGGGAATTTTTAGCAATGTTATTTTATCAAATTAAAGAAAGATATTCATTAAAAATTTACTTTTTCTTCACATATACTTTATGGTCAAGCAAAACACCATTTTCATCATAATATTTCATCTTCTGACCAACTAAAACACCAGAATAATTAATACCAGTAAAATAATTCTTTACCTTATTAAAATCTAAAGTAGATAACATGCTTTCACCAATACTAAAACGCTTTAATGCTTTAGAATATAACTGAACAAAAGATTCTTTACTTACTACCCCAGAAAAAGGATTTTTCCATAAATGATGATCCTCATTTAAAACTTTTCCATCATCATGACGTGGAATAAACAACTGACCTAAAGTATTTTTACCTAAATGCGAGCCAAAAAATTCATTATCATTTACAAAATTGTAGACTCTAATCATATTTTTTACACCGCTTTTATAATAATTCTTGGGTAAACTAGTCTTAAAAATTCTTTCTAATGTAGCATTAAAATAACTGTTTATAATATCTAAATATTCTTCTTTGATTTTTAAAACATCGCTAGGTTTAGAAATTAAATCTTTTCTATTAAAATTACTTGCCATTGCAGAATCAATTCTTCCTTCAAAGTGAGAATGAGCATAATGAAGCTTACCACTTAATTTAGAATTTTTATCAAAGCCAGTAAAATAATAAACATAAGGATGACAAATAGAATCTAAAGTATAATGAGCAAGTTGACCAAAAATAAAAGACATGAAAACCTCTTTTGACAAAAGATCTTCAATGTCTTCAATAGTTTTTAAACTTTCAAAAAATAATTCTTTGCCATCTAATCTATGTAGTTTTGAACCATATCTACCTTTAATAGCTTTAATAGAAAAAGCCATAAAAGGAATTAAGGAGCTAAAAAACATCGGATCGGGTCCTTGGCTTCCCAAGGCAAAAACCGATGGATATCTTTCAATAACTTGATTTCTCGCTTCTTTTAAACAATCATTAGCGAAGAAATAATGAGTTAGCAAAGAAGGCATTATTTATATTACTTATTTAACAAGAGTACCGTAAACAACACCAGAACCACAGCAGGCGTTAGATTCATCAGTATCAATGTGCATAGCTAAAGAGAATTTATCAGAAACTCTAATAACAGTGTCACCAAAAACAGTCTTTCTTCCTTTACCAGTATCAACTAAAACATTAACAATATCTCCATTTTTAACATGGAAATGTTCAGCATCAGCAGGAGTCATATGGATATGTCTTTTAGCAATAATGACACCTTCTTTTAAATCAACTTCACCATTAGGACCTTTTAAGGTACAAACACCAGAACCAGCAATATCACCAGATTCTCTAACAGGAGCAACAATATTTAAATTTCTTGCATCAGTGAAAGATAATTCAACTTGATTGAATTTTCTAACAGG
>DKCH01000027.1:5485-8210 GCA_002449135.1 Caryophanales bacterium UBA6879
GTCACATGAACATGACGAGCGGAAGTTTCAACTAAAATTTTTTCATTTTGTTCCATAATTTTTACCTCTTTTCACATTATTAGATTATCACAATTTATTCTTTATGACATAAAATTTGTTAAAATAATTTCATGAAAAATTCTAATGATTTAAAAAAAGGAATACACTTTCTTAATAAAAACGGGATACAAGTAAAAAAAATCACAAAATTAACTGAAGGAATCCTAAATTCAAACTATTTAATAAATGATAAATATGTTTTAAAAATCGTCTCATCAACAAACTTTTATTCCTTAACAAAAGAAAAAATTATTCTTCAAAACAAATTAGCGGATTTAAATTTTTCAAGCAAATACCTTTTTTATGATTTAGATCAAAAACTCTTTGTTTCTAAATTTATACCTAATTTAAAATCTATTGATGATAATAAACTTAATTATTTACAAATAGAAAAAATTATTAACACAATAAAAATCTTTAAAAATTGGAAAATTGATAATCTAAAAGAATTAAATTACTCAAAATTCTTATCATCCTTTAGACTAAGAATTTCCCCTAAAGATAGACTATATTTTCAAAAAATTGAAAATTCTAAGCTTTTAGATTTACCAAAAGAACTTTCACATTTTGATTTAGTAAAAAACAATATGCTTTTTGATAATGAGGGAAACTTTTACCTCTTAGACTTTGAATTTGCTTCTTATTTACCAAAATATTTTGATCTTTCTAGCTTACTTTCAGAAAATGAATTTAGTAAATCAACAGAAGAATTAATTATTAACACATATTTTAAAGACGAAAATGAATCAAAAGAATTTTATCTTACTTATAAAGATGAATACTTTGTTATTCTTGATTTACTTTGGTATCACTGGGCAAAATATAATGCATCTTTTAAAAGTGAAAAAGAAAAGATATTTAATGATATCGCTTCCCTTAAGAAAAAAGATTTATTCAAAAGACTTAACAGTTTGAAATTCTTTGAAGGTTTTTCTACTAACATAAATTAAATAAATTAATTGTGCCACAGCAGTTAATAGCCAAGAAAGAGGAAAAACTAAAAACAACCATGTTAAAGTATGAAACATTTGAAGCGGATATAAAAACAACAAGAAAATAATTCTACTACCACATATACCAAAAACAGAAATAAGCATAGTAATTGTAGAATGTTTCATTCCTCTTATTGCATAAGGAATACAATTAGTTAAAGCAAAAAGAATATAAGAAGAATAATCAATATTCATGCGTAAAGAGCCAGCTTCTAAGGCTTGTTTTAGTTCTTCACCTTCTAACTTTGAGCAAAATAGCATTAACAAAGGTCTCTTTATTGTTAAAAAAAGTATACCCACTACAATTGAAGCAACACAAGCATATCCTAAAGAATAAATAATCGATATTTTTAAATACTTAATATTTTTTGCTCCATAATTAGCAGCAACAAAAGCTATACAAGCTTGTCCAAAACAATCCTGAGAAACATTTAAAAAAGACTCTAACTGATAAGCCGCACCCACTCCAGCAACAATAGAATCACCTAAGTCATTTATATAAGACTGCATTATCATATTAGGAATAGAAAACAAAGAACCTTGAATAGAAGCAGGTAGACCTACCTTAACAATTTCTAAAATGAGCTTTCCATCAACTTGAAAACTTTTAAAGTTTAAATGAGCAAAAGTCTTATTCCTAACTAAAGCAATAGTTGTAAGAAGAGCAGATACACCTTCAGAAATAAAAGTACCCCAAGCAACCCCTTTAATTTCACCCATTTTAAAAGCCAAAACAAATAAAAAATTTAGTCCAATATTCAAAATAGAAGAAACACCTAAAAAATAAAACTGGCTTTTAGAATCACCCATTCCTCTAAGAAGAGCCGCATTAACATTAAATAACATCATAAAAGGCAAAGCTAAGAAATAAATTTGTAAATAATCTTTAGCTAATTCAAAAGTCGTAGAAGAATTTCCTAACCAAGTTAAAAATGTAGGAGTCATAAAATAACAAAAAATCAAAAGAATGAAACCAACAGCCAAAGACAAAACAAAACTAGAAAAAATTATTTTATTTCCCTTTTCCTTTTCATTTGCTCCTAAAGCATTAGAAATAATAACATTAGCTCCGATAGCAAAACCCATCATTATAGAAACAAACAAAGAAGTAACAGTAACAGTAGAAGTAATAGCAGTATAAGAAGCAGAAGCCGAAATGTTAGTATAACCAAAATTAGCACAAACCAATTGATCAGCTAAATTGTAAAACAGTTGCAATAATCCAGAAAAGAAAATAGGAATGGCAAATAAAAAAATATTCTTTTTAATATTTCCATCAGTTAAAGAAATATTTTTTGTTAAATTTTTAAAGAAGCTCATTGTTATTATTTCTTATAAGTATCATTAAAACGTTTAATACATCTATTGATCGCTTCAATTGCTTTTATATGATTCATTGGTTTAGAAACTAATGTTTCTTTACCTTCTAAAAATTTATAAGTTTCAAAAAAATAAGAAATTTCCTCAAGAATATGTTTAGGTAATTCACTAATATCTTTAAAATTTTGATAAGTAGGATCCTCAGGACAAATTGCAATAATCTTTTCATCAACTTTTCCTTGATCAGACATAACAATAACACCAATAGGTAAAGAATGAACCTCTGTTAAAGGAAGAATTGATTCAGACATAATTAATAAAACATCTATAGGATCACCATCATCAGCTAAAGT
>DKCH01000043.1 GCA_002449135.1 Caryophanales bacterium UBA6879
GAATTTCTTACTCAATTTAGAAAGGTGAACTAATATGATTTTTTCTTATAAATTATTAAAAAGTCTTGTTGATATCAATGATCTTTCTATTGATGAACTTGTAAATAAGCTTACTTTTTCTGGTTTTGAAGTAGAAGGTTATAAAAAAGTTGCTCAAGCTAGTGATGTAACTTGTGGCGAAGTTATTTCATGTGAACCACATCCAGATTCTGATCATCTTCACGTATTAAAAGTAAATATAGGAACAGATATTTTAGATGTTGTTTGTGGGGCTAAAAACGTTTTTAAAGGTGCTAGAGTTATTTTAGCTAAAGTTGGCTGCAAATTACCTGCAATTAATGAAACAATTAAAAAAGGTGTTATTCGCGGTAAAGTAAGTAATGGCATGTGCTGTTCACTTGTTGAATTAGGTGTTGATAAAGCTAGTTTATCTGAAGAAGATTTAAATGGTATCCACTTACTTAGTAAAGATATTCCTTTGGGATGCAATGACTTATTAGAAAGACTAAATTTAGATGATTATTCTATTGATATAAATATTTTACCTAATAGACCAGACTGTTTATCTCATTTAGGCTTAGCTAGAGAAATTTCAAGTTTATTTAATAGAAAATTATTAAATTTAGATAGTTTTAATTTAACTAATAAAGAATCAAGTTATTTTATTTCTTCTTTAACTGATAAATGCGATAAGTTTTTATTTAGCGAAGTTACTTTAAATCAAGAAAGTAAAACACCTAATGAAATTGTTCAATTTTTACAAACATGCGGGCAAAGAAGTGTTTCATTACTTGTTGATTTAGGAAATTTCTTTACCATTTTGACTGGTCAACCAATACATTTATATGATTTAGATAAGGTCGAAGGGAAAAAATTAGTTGTTGTCGATGATTTTAATGGTCCTTTTGTCGCTTTAAATGATAATTCATATAATTTAAAAAATGGCGATATTGTAATTAGAGATGAAAAAAAGGCTTGTTGTTTAGCTGGTGTTATGGGTGGAAAAGATGTTGCTATATCTTCAAATTCCTCTCATATTGGTATTGAAGTAGCTCATTTCTATCATGCTAGTATTCGTCATACATCTAACAATCTTGGTCTTTCTTCATTTTCATCTAGTTTATTTGTTAAAGGTGTTAATCCTTATTTACTTGAAGAGAATCTTTCTTACTTCTTGGCTTTACTTAAAAAATATGTTAATGATTTTGTGTATTTAGGAACTTCTAAATTTGATAAAGTTAAACCTTTAACTGGTGGTTTTGACTTTTCTTTAGAAAAATTAAATCATCGTTTGGGTGCTTCTTATTCAAAAGAAGAAGTCTTTGATTTATTAAAAAGATTTAACTTGACTTATGAAAACGGAAAAATTTTATTTAACAAATATCGTCTTGACTTAGTTGAACAATGTGATATAGATGAAGAAGTTTTTAGAAGTTTAAAGCAAGATCCTATTAATATTTCATTAAAAGATTTACCAATTACTATAGGCTCATTAACATATGAGCAAAAAACTATTAGAGAAATTAAAAATAATTTGATCGCACATGATTTAAATCAAATTATTACTTTTACTTTAGTTTCTAAAAAGCTTGATAATGAATTAAGAGTTTTTAATAATAATGAATCTTATAAGTTATTAAATCCATTAACAGAGGAACATGAATATGTTCGTTCTGATTTGCTTTCTTCTTTAGTTCAAGCAATTAATTATAATTTGGATAGAAAAGAAGATAATTTCGGCTTATTTGAAGTTTCTACAATCGATACTAAACAAGGTAATCATATTTATTTATCTCTCGGCTTAGTTGGTAAAAAGTTAAATAGAGAATTAGTAAATGCTGAAGATTATAATTTCTATGATTTAAAGGGCTTAGTTGAAGAAATTTTTGCTTTATGCAATCTTGATGAAAAACGTTATATGCTAGTAAGAAGTAAAAATGAAAATTTCCATCCTTATAAATCTGCTGATATTTTTATTGGTAAAACACTTGTTGGTACATTTGGTTATTTAAATCCTAAGTTAAAAATTGGTGAATTATTAGTTGGCGAATTAGATTTAGGCTTTATGTTAAGTCAAAAATCTTCTAAGTTTAAGGCTAAACCATTATCAAGCTTACAACCAATTAGAAGAGATCTGGCATTTAAGTTAAATGGCGATGTTTCATCTAGTCAAATAATTTCTGAAATTAAAAAAGCTGGTGGAAATAAAATATCTAAAATTCAAACTTTTGATGTCTTTAACAAAGATAATGTTACATCATATGCTTATGCTATTTATTTAGTAAATGAAGAAAAGTCATTTACTGATGATGAAATAAATCAAATCTTGGATAAAATTATTAAGCAAGTTACAGGTAAATTGAAAGTTGAGTTAAGATAATGAAATATATTAACCCATCATTTAGTGAAATTTGTGAACTTGATTTTTATACTAAAATTGCTTTAGTTGCTCATAATTGCTATCAGGTTGATAGAAATGATAAACCTAAAGAATTTGTTAAACGCTTAATTAGTTTTAAGCATTTGGCTATGATTGAACATTATCATTTTGTAGCAGATATTTCTAAAAGCTTTTATCAAGAGTTAATAAATTTTAATTCACCGTTTTTGATATTAGTTAATAAAAATGATAAATATTATGTTAACTTTACATTAAGGATTCTTTTAGAAGATTATGAGAGTAAAAAATCTAAAGTTTTAGAGGGATTAATTTCTTTACTTCCTGATGACATAATTGAACTATTTCCTAATTTTACGAAATCAATTTCTTTTAATGGCAAATTATTAACTGAAGATGAAGTAAATAATTTACCATATGATTTATTTTATAAACTAAAGGATGTTTCTTTAAAAATAATTACTGATAGAGGTGTTACTCATGAATTGGTAAGACATAGATTAGCTAGTTATGCACAAGAGTCCACTAGATATTGTAACTATGCAAAAAATAAATTTGGTAATGAACTAACTTTTATTACTCCTTTAGATTATGATTTGCATAAACAGGATTATGATAAAACTTTTTCTTTTATAGAAAAAGAATATATTTATATGATTAATGATCTAAGAATGACTGCGGAGATGGCAAGAGCTATTTTGCCAAATAAGCTAAAGGCTTCAATTATTATTACTGCTAATATTGAAGAATTTGATAAGATATTTGCTTTACGTTTGGATCCTCATGCTCATCCTGATATTCGTTTAGTTTTTAGACCTATTAAAGAATATTTTATTAATAAAGGATACTTACAAAATGGAAAAACTTTCTAGAAATTTTGTTTTAAAAAATAGAGATTTAGATGTCTCTTTAACTAATGAAGTTTTAAGAGAAATGATTTTGACACCTTCTCAACTTAAGGCGGTCCCGTATCTTGTTTCTTCAAGTCCAATAATTGCTCATTTTACTTCATTTGAAAGTGAAAATGGTTATATTAC
>DKCH01000052.1:0-28378 GCA_002449135.1 Caryophanales bacterium UBA6879
TTCAATGAGTAGAAAAGGCACCCCAATAAATGATTCCCCTATGGAAAGCTGGCATGGGATTCTTAAAAAAGAAACTTTATACAATAATCAAATCAAATCATTAGATGAGTATATTCAACTTGTAGAAGATTGGATTATTTTTTATAGTACAAAAAGATTAAAAAATAGGAAGCCTAAGCCTCCTATTAATTAATTCGATACATTTCATGTGAACTAAATAGGGTTCAGTTCAAAAAATTTCAAACATTTATAATTTTAATGGTGAACCATTTAACGCAAAATTCCCACCTTTAGTAAGAGGCAAAAAGTTACCATTTTGAGCCACTTTTTCAACTTCTTCTTTCTCTTTATCAAAGCCTACATGAGCTACATGACCCTTTAAATTTAGATAGACATCTATTCTATCTTTATAAACAAAGACCTGATTTACAAAAGCTGTTATAAGTCTTTCTCTATCATTTTCATCTTCAATATCTAGGCTTTTATAAAAGTCCATTAAGGCATAAAAGCCATCCTTTTCAATAAAGGGATTTAGCATTCTTTCTCTTGCCATATCAGCTTCTATTTTCTTTCTTCTATTCTCTAATTCGGAGCATCTTTCTTTAAATGTTTCAAAAGCTCCGCCACCAGTTTCTAGAATCTCAAGAATATTCTTATATCTTGAATTAACATCATCTAGTTCAGCTTGCATGGCTTTTAAATATGGACTTCCACCCTTTTGTCTTTCGTAAAGATAATTTACTATTTCATCAATAATATCTTGCTCAGCTAACATACTCTCAACACCAGTAAAGACCATTTTTTCAAGAAGAGTTTTTTCAAAAGCTCTTCCTAAGCATTCATCTGATTTCTTTTTAGCAAAAGTACATTTGTAATAGAAATAAACTTTTCCAGTATGAGATTGGGAAGACTCACTAACCATATGACTTCCACAATAACCACAATAAAGCTTACCAGTAAGAATATAGGGATCTTTAGCTTTACGAGTCCCTTGATGTCCATGTGCTTTGCTTCTCTTTAATTGAGCCATATCAAAAATCTTTTGGTCAACTAATTGAGAAAAGCCAGTGCTATTTACAACTTCATTCATTCTTAGCTCACCAAGATATCTCCTATTATGAATGATGTTTTCAATTCTCTGATGGCTTATTTCTCTACCATGTTTATCTTTATATCCTTCACTTTTAAGTTTTCTAGCAATTCTAGAACAATTCAAATTTTGATTTACATAAAGTTCGAAGATCTTAGTAACAATAGGTCCTTCTACTTCATTAACAATATACTTTTTATCTTTATTAACATCATAACCAAAAGTTAAAGGACCACCATTGCACTTTCCATTTAAAGCATTATCGGTCATTCCTCTTTTAACTTTTTCTGCAAGGTCAGCAGAATAATATTCAGCAAGACCATCTAAAACAGATTCAAGTAAGATTCCTTCAGGTCCTTCTGAGATAGCTTCAGTAGCTGATAAGACTCTAACATTATGTTTCTTTAAAACTGCCTTATACTTTAAAGCATCATATCTACTTCTTGAGAATCTATCAACTTTCCAAACAATAACATAATCAAAAGCTTTTGTTTTAGAATCTGCAATCATCTTTTGAAATTGAGGTCTTTCATCCGTTTTAGCTGATATGGCTCTATCAATATAATTGCCTACGACTAAAAGCCCTTTGTTTCTAGCAAAAGCACTACATTCTCTTAATTGTCCATCAATAGATTCTTCTCTTTGATTGTCACAAGAGAATCGAGCATAAATTACTGCTCTATTCCCACCTTTTCTTTCATTCACTAATATCACCTCACACTTTTAATAGCTAGTTTTACTGTCGAAAATTCTTAATAGCTATTTACTATTATTATTTTCTTTATCTTCTTTAATAACTTTTTTAATGATTTCAATAAGCTTCTTTCCTAAAGGAGTAGATTCATTAAGGATTTCTTCTGCATAAGCATCTAATCTATCTTGATCATTTCTAGCTACACCCGAAAAGCATTTGCCTTCTTTGTTATCACATCTACCAAAGATCCAATCTAATGAAACATTGAAATAATCAGCATAAAACATAAGAACATTCATAGGAGGGAAGGTTACACCATTCTCATATTTAAAGATTGCGTTTTGGGTAGTATTACACATCTTACCTATCTTTGCTTGTGAGATATGTCTTTCTTCTCTTAATTGTTTAAGTCTTTTAGCTAATACTTTAGTTTCCATATTATTAAGTCTCCTATCGTTATAGCTATTATATATTATTTAAATATTGAATACAATATTATTGAGCTATTATTTATGATATAATAGTAATAGCTAGAAGAACATTTGAAAGGAGATACTAGATGAATAGAGAAAGAGAGATGTTTAGATAAACATTTTTAAAACACTTTCGTCATCTTAGTGATATACATGTAGAATAACTCTTGATGATAATTTATGAAATTTGTTACCAAATAACCGGTGTTACTCCATCACTGTCATAGTGCCAATAATTACCCGAGTCTGTAGGCTCAGTTTCACTATAAAAGTATAAAGTACCGTGGAAACACGCTTTCCAAGAAATATCCCATGTTTTAGGTATTAATGAGCCTTTATAAAATATGCTTGAAGTGCAACTAAAAAATGTTTCTCTTCCTATAAATGTTACAGATTCTGGAATAACAATCGAAGTTAAACTAGAGCAAAATAAAAAAGCTTCATTTCCAATTGAAGTTACAGAATTAGGAATAATTATAGAAGTTAAGGATGTACAACGACTAAATGCTTCATCGCCAATTAATGTTACAGATTCTGGAATAACAATTGAAGTTAAACTAGAGCAACTCGAAAATGCGCCTTCTCCAATTGAAGTTACAGAGTTAGGAATAATTATAGAAGTTAAGTTTTCACAGCTATTAAATGCGAAAGGGAGTAATGCTTTTATAGAATTTGGAATATTATATTTAGTAGCTTTTTTACTATCTATGAATAGCTCGGATTCACTTGCATAAAGTGGAGAAGATATGACATTATCAAACTTTATATTAAGCCAATCTTCCAAAGAAGAAATATTAACTTTTAAAGAACAATCATAAAGAAAAGCGTTCCTTCCAATTCTTTTCAGTGAATGAGGTATAGTTACAGATTTTAAAGAATGCCATCCACAAAAAGCAAAAGGGGATAACGATATAGTAGAGTCTGGAATTACAACATCAGTGATTTTTTCATTATTAACAAACCAATCAGCAATTGGAAACGGGGACGAGTTGTAAGATTCATCAGCATCAATTTTTACCTTAAGCCAACTTTCTAAAGAAGAAATATTTATCTTCGATAAATTTTTACAATCATTAAAAACCCTTTTTCCAATGCTTTTTACTGAATTAGGAATAGTTAGAGAATTTATAAATTTATAACCAAAAAAAGCAAATGAGTGAATTTCTTCAGTTCCATCAGGTATCACTAAATCTTTCTCTAATAACTCTCCATTAACAAATAATTTAGCACCACCAGTATACAACGGATTAGAGGTTTCACTTTCAAAATTAATATTAAGCCAACTTTCTAAAGAAGATATATTTACTGTTTTAATGTTTGGAACATCATAAGAGTCATAATAAGAATATTTTTTATTATTAAAAGCACCTTTCCCAATTGTTTTTACACTACTTGGCATATCTATTGAAGATAGAGAGTGGCAATCACAAAAAGCAAAATTTCCTATTGAAACTAAATTATTTGATAATTTTAAAGATTCTAACTTAGTGCAGTTTTCAAAAGCACTATTACCTATTGAAATAATAGTATTTGGCATAATAACTTCTTTTAAAGCTTTACAATTGCTAAAAGCTTTATTAGCTATTGATATCACCTTAACGCCATCTATTTCCTCAGGTATTTTTACTTTCGAGGGGCTTTTTAATGTTGAGCCAAGTATTTCGATACAACCAGAAAGACATTTTTTATACTTTAATTTATATTTTGCATCCTGTAATTCATTATTTAATAAAGGCATATCTTTCAATATAGTCGGAATTCCATTTATGAAATCCCAAAAACCAATAAATCTAGAATCGTTAATAGTTTCAGGATTAAGATTTTTCCTTATGTATAAATGGCCTTTAAAATCATCAAAATCAAAAGGAAAAGTTATTCCATTGCAAAAGAATATTGGATTACTAGTAAAAGTATCGGAAAGTATTTTAATTTTTTTATTTGGAAGAACAACAGACTTCAAAGAAGTACATTCCTTAAAAGCATCACCACTAATTTCTTCTAAACTTCCAGGCAAATTAATAATAGATAATGAATAACAACATTTAAAAGCTTCTATATCTATTTTTTTCACATTTGGCATCTCTATTTTCTTTAAAAGGGTGCAATATCTAAAAGCACCAAATGGTATTTTAGTTATAGAGCTTGGTAATTTAACGCTTTGAATTGATAGAGATTCAAAAGAAAACTTAGGAAGTTCCTTTATACCTTCTGGAATTATTAAATCAGTAGTCAATTTACCATCTATATATAAGTCAATCAAATTATTATATCTATCTAAAGATATATTTTTAATGATGGGGAAAAGTCTAAAGAAATCTTCTATGGAAGGAACATCTATTAGCTTAAGTTTATTAGTGCCTCGAAAGGGATTATATTGTGTTTTACATGAATTCTTTTTTCTAAAAGATTTATAAAAAATAATTGACGATATATTTCTACAATAAGTAAATGCATCATCTCCAATTTCTTCTATTATTTCTGGAATTTTTAATAATTTGATAGATGTAATATTGAAAAAAGATTTTTCCTTTATTTTCTTGCAGGTCTCAGGTATAACTAATTCATCTACTTTTTTATCATTTATAAAAAGGTCATATCCTTGAGCATTATAGTATTGAAAAGAGGATACTTTTAACCATTCATCTAAAGAAGAAACATTTATTTTTGTTAGATTAGGGCATTCTTTAAAAGAATCTTTATCAAAGCTTTCTACATTGCTTCCGATTTTAACACATTCCAAGTTGTTACAATAATCAAAGGCACCTTTCAATATATATTTAACTGAGTTGCATAAATCTACTGATCTTATAGAACTGCAGTAGCTAAAAGAATATTCTGAAATCGTTTCAATTCCTTCAGGAATTACTAATTCAATTAATTCTTTATCATTAATGCATAAACGATATTTTTGGTCAAAACATTCTTCTTTTTTTACATTTATCCAATCTTCAATTGATTTAATATTAATTGTTTTTAAATCTTTGCATCCACAAAAAGCTGACTTTCCGATTGCTTTTAATGAGGAATAAATAGTTACTTGCTCAATGGATTGACATCCCAAAAAAGCATAAGGATTAATTACTTCTACAGAATTGGGAATAACTAAATCTGACACTTCTAGATTATTAATATAAAGACAACCTGTGGAATATGCCAAAGGATTAGAGTAAAAATTACCAAATTTAATATTAAGCCAACTATCTATTGAATTGATATTAACTCTTTCTATATTTATGCATCCATTAAATGCGTATTCTCCTATTGCATTTAAAGATTCAGGAAAAGTTATACTTTTTAAATATCTACAATTGAGAAAAGCTTTTGGGGATATAGTCTTAACTTCTAGTCCTTCTATTGTCGCAGGTATAGTTAATTCAGTTATATTTTTGTCCTTAGCACCACATATTTCAATGAATTCATTTGAGCTTTTCTTATACTCTAAACCACAATTAATATCTAAAAGCACATTTTCCATATATTTTCCTTCCTTTCAATAAACTGGTAAATTTAATCATCATATGTTTTTATTTTTGCTACTATTTGACTTCTTATCCATAGCAGTTATGGAAGTGATATTAAAGAATTCAATTAATTCTTTTAAAAGTTCTTTCTTATCGATAATTAATGAGGAATATTGATTTTCAAAATAATCCTTAGCTATTTGTCCAGCCATAGAAGCAGGATGAGAATATTTTAATTTTTTAATAAATTTTAAAACATCATCACTAAGTTTGGTAATTTCAGGGAACAGCTCCTTCATTCTATCCTTCTTTTCAAATAAAGGAACATCATGATCTAAGGAAACATCGGCAATTGAATTAACTACCATCTCAGTAAGGCCATTTGAAATTCCGTTAGTAAAAGATTGGGTATAAACTTGATATTGATTATTGCCACATTTAACGAATACTGTTCCATTTGTCTTGATTATAAGTCCATCAATTTCAAATAAAGTAATAGTTTTACCTTTATCTGAGATAATAAATTTAACTCTCTTTAATAGAGATTTCAATGCATTAAGAAAATCTCCATCTTTTGGAAAAATTCTTGAAAAAATTCTAAAAGGTAAACAATAATCACCATAAAATCTATCCTGGGTTTTAATTCTAGCTAAAAATATTTTGATGAGTTCTTCTCTACTAAAGAATTGCTCAGTTTTAATAGTAGAGACATTAACAACTGAATTTGTAGCCTTACTTGATAAAAAATTTAGAAAACAAATAAGAGCGGAATTTAAATCAGTAAGTCTATGTCTAATTTTCTTATCAGAACACTCACTAATCTTTTTAGCATAATTAGAAACAATATCATTAATAATAGTTGTTTCTTTATCATTAGAAGAGTTAAGAAATTCTTTAAGATCAACTCCTTCTTTTTTTAATATCGATCTAATTGATGATACATATGATCTTGCAGTTCCTTCAGACAAGTTAGCATCAGTTAAAACATAGTTTTTGAATTCTTCCAATTTAATCATAATCAATACTTCCATTAATATTAATATAACAATTCAATATGTTCGTTTCAAGAACAATAAAATTATAGGATATAGATTCTTTATAAAATAGGGAATGACAAGCGACAATTTTTATCTTCAGCTTCTTTTTTAGATATTAAGTCACTAACTGCCATATTTAAATCATCCTCAGTATTAATAGAATAATTATTTAAAAGATTATTAAGTTCTTGAGCATTACTAACTGAATAGTAATTTTTTAGCAAATTATAAGAATCATATATGACTTTATCTAATTCTAAAGATTTATTTAATTTCCTTATCCTATTATCTCTTTTCTTCTTTATATCTTTAATTCGCCCTTTATAGGCTTCAACACTTTCATCCGCAATATCATCTACTATATCTTGTCTTTCCCAATCTAAATTTTGCACAATATTAGCTTTATTAATAGCACAAGTATTTATTATTTCTATAGCTTTCTTTATATGACTTGGTAACTCATTATGTAACTTAACTAATTCAGTTTTACTATTTACAAAGTCACGCCAATAATTATCTATTTCTACCATTTTTAAATGTGTCTTAGTTTTTATTCTATTTTCAATTTTTTGAATATGATTTTCTAATACCCAATTAAATGAGGATTGGAGCAAAAATAATATTAGTGATCCTAAAGCACAGTATCCGGCGATAGTATATCCAAAAGAATTATGTAAGCATGCATATACAATAACAATGATTAAAGAAACAGCAAAAATAATGGCCCAGAGAAAATAAAAATATACGCCAGCTCCATCGATTGAGCTTTTTTTAACGATCATTTTAGCAACACTAGATGAAGAATTAACTGCTTTTTTAGATTCCTCTTCTATATTTTCTCTTTCTTTGTTCATATTAAAATATTCTTTAGCACAATCAACCAATGAATTATGAATTGCATCATAACTAGAAGATATAGTATTTCTTAAAGTTCCTACCGTGTTTTCATTAAAGCTGAGATTTAGTTCTTTTACTTCTAAGGTAGATAAAAAAGTTTTACATGAATCAAGATTACGCAAAATGCTTTGATGATAATCATTGTAATAAATAGACACATTCTTAAGTAAATATTCATAATTAGTAGAAATATAATTTATTAGTTCCCCGTCGTCTAACTGACTTATTTTGTCAAATCTGATGCTATCAAAATAATCTATCCTTTCCATAATTTTATCTAGCTTAGGATTGTCCATGATTGATTCATCCACATCATCCAATCGATCATCTTCTAATTGCTTAAGACTTTCTTCACACTCTTCTTTAGCTTTTTGTATTAATTTTGAAGTTGATTCTAATTTATTAAAGAAAGCTTCAATACGTTTCTGCATAGTCATAATTCTTAGCCCCTCTTTTTTAATCGTTGTCCTTTTTATCATTAGAAATTAATGGCTTATAAGTTATTACAAATTGAGAAGCATAAGGTCTATACCAAGGATTGTAATAGCCAAAACCTAAACTTTGAATATAGGACTTGAATTCTTTTAATTTTTCTTGTAACCCATCTCTATGGTTATAAGCATTAGAATTAATTACAAGATTACCTCCCACTATTAATTTTTCACCATCATCATAAATGGAAGGTATAGATAAAATAAATCCCATATCTACAATTCTTTTGATAATATCTCTTTTAATATCTAAGTCCAAAGTCTCGTGTCTACTTTCTTTCTTAACTTTAAAACAGATGCAACCATCGACTAAAGAAGAGACTTCTTCAGCTTCATAATATCTATCAAGAACTTCTAATATCTTAGGAAATTTATCAATTCTTCTTTTCTCATTAAGTAAATAATGCTCTTTATAAATACTGATATAGAAATAGTATTTTGAAGATCTTATCTTCTCTACTGATAAGATATTAACTCCCATCGACTCTAGATATTCCCTTATTAAATCTTTTGTTAATTTCATTTTACTTATACTCACTAATTCAGTCATATATTCTTATTTACCTTTCCAATTTTTTAACAATCATTTCTAAATAATCAAAGACTTTATTGGCTTCTTTTTTACTCCATTTTGTGTAAATTCGATAGCCTCTATATTCTTTTGAGGAATATAAATTTTGTTCTAATTCTGATAGCGATAAATAGGCCTTTCTACTTAGAAAAATTGGATAATTATTAAGTCCAAAATTTGTTTGACAAAAATCAACCTCACAAAGTTGTCTTAGTTGATAAAACTCTAAATTTCCACTAAGCAAGAGAGTAGCAAAGATTAAAACAATCTTATCGCTTAAGCTTTTATTTCCAAACGAAATAATCTTTCTAGTGATGGTTTTAGGTACAGCTATCTTTATTCTAACATCTTGTTTAGGATTAATGTACTTAGGAATAAACATATCATAAGCACAATCAGCTGATAGTAAAGAAGTCCCTAGAATTTTTTTGAATTCATCAAATTTTATATATTTGATACCCGAATATGGATAGTAAGGCAAAGGATTCCTTTTCAACAGCAATTTTAATTTATCTATATACTTAAAATTTTCAAATGCCTCTGCAACACAATACTCAAAATAAGAAGCAAAAGATTCTAATACTATATCAATCTTATTTTCATCCTTAATAAAAGAAGAGTGTTTAGGATCTTTTAAATCTCTAAGCAAGTAATGAATAGCATGAAAGAATTCATGGATAAAAACATAGGCAATATCGTTATCATCATCGATGTTTCTTAAGTAAATGGTAATAAGTTTCTTTTTATGATTATAGGTTCCGAGGATTTTCATAAAAGGATGCTTTATGAGATCGACTATTTCTCTAGCAAGCTCTCTTCCACCATTATCTATAATTTTGGCATTCCTATCACAAAAAACAATAGACTCAATATCACCCATTTTTTCAATTTTATCTGCCTGTTCACCTTCTCCCATAAGACAAAGAATAATTGTTTCTAAAGGTGAAAAGAAAGTTGCATCAAAATTTGAAGACATCGGGAAAGATTTCTTTAGCTCTTTTAATTTATTTAATAATATGCTTAATCGGCTTGAGTCAACTTTCTTGCCTTTAGAAGGAATGCCACTATCATCAAATTTTACTAATAATTGCATTCTAAGAAATCTATATAAAATACTAATAGGGGTCTTTTCAAGAATATTAATAATTTGTTCATGATCTACTGGAATTGGAAAGCCACTCAAATAACAATCAATTAGATTTATAAAAGATTTCAAATTTTCTGACTTAGAAAGTATATTAGGATCAATATTAAACATAGATGATGCCGAAGAAAGATCTAAGAAATCATTAGTTACAATAGCCACTTTGACTTTATCTTCATTTAATTTATAGGCTTGAATTAAACAATCACCACATATAGTTCCAGCCTTAAAGAAACTACGTTCATTTTGTAAGTGGGTTATTTCTTCTACTTTGGCACCACTTGTAATTTTACGAGCATCACAATTAGCTAAGAAAGCTTCTGCCTTTTCTTTATCATCAAAATAGCAGGTTTGATAATTAAAAGAATTGCCACATTTATTATAGAAAACGTTATTAGTATTCCCGATAGCACCAGCCTTATCTAAGACTCTTAAGCAAGCCTTTTTATTATCTTTTCCTTTAATACAATAAAGAGTCCCATCATAAAAGACTTTAGTTCCTTTTAAATCTCTTGCATTTTTGGCTTGAGGGCCTTTTTTTCTAAATACATTATATGGTGAATTTATAGTTTTGTCGTTCTCATTAACTTCTTTTATACTAACTAGCAATTTTCCATTATTCATGACTATCTCCCTCCCTAGATAACAACAATACTATATTGTTTTAAGTGTTCTAATAAAAGGATATGCCATGCGACATTTTAATTGCTCACCATATGACATTTATTAAATAAAAAGAGTAGTTATCAGATAACCTTTCAGTAAGTCTCTTAACAACTCTTCCAGAAGGAGTTAACCTGATACTTAACCGCTTCTTATAACAAAACTTATTATTGTTAAATCTATTTTCATTAACCTTAATTTAACTTAAACAGTAATTATCGTAAAAATCTTAAAATGCACTTCTTCTCATCATATCTCGAAAATTATTTCTTTTTTCATGATTATCTTCTGATGATTTGCAAATAAATAATTGAGTTCTTATTTTAGCTATTTGTTTATCAATCTCAGCTAAAAAATTTTTGCATCCATATAATCAATTACTTTTCTTAAGCAACAACCTAATACAACTCCACTAGTTATAAATAATCCGAATTTATAATTGTTGTCTTTACCTTTGATTTCAATTACCTTAAGATGAGCTTTGTTCTGGGGAGCACCATAAGCATGGTCCTTTACCATCATCTCCATTGCCGACATGACCATCTTCATGTCGGGAGAGCGATTCAAGCAATATCCGATGACTTCTTTAGAGTATAGATCTTAAATAGCCCCCATATAGAGCTTCTCGTTACCAATCCTGAACTCAGTCACGTCGTGTACAAGCAAAAGGCAGCGGGTAATACACGTCGAACCTTCTTTGCACCAAATTTAGCGCAATATGGCCAATGGTGCCTCTATAGTGCGAATATTTCCTCATCTTCCTTTGAATTACCATCATCCTGTTCTCTTTCATAAACCTTATGACTCTCCTGACACCAATTACGGTGCCTTCTTTGATAAATGCCAGACGCATTCTCCTGAAGCCATAAGTGTAGTTGGACTCCACAAATATTTTCCGCATTTTCTTAGATATGATGTCATCATCTATTTCTTTCTTGCCCCTTTTTATCTGAAATATGCCTGAAATATGCAGATTTCGACATATTGCCAACTTCAAGTAATTGATTGAGCTTTCTTCCATCTTGCCTTAGTGCAGAAATTAATTTTGCTCTTTCTTTTCTTTGGACTGCACTAAGGCTTTCAATTTTTTAAGTAGGTCACCTCCGTGTCTAGGTAATCAAGCCTGTTTAGTAATTCCGCAAGCTTCTTGTCGTCCTTGTATTTCTCCTTTAGCTCTTTTATGTCTTTGACCAGCTTCCTGTAATCTTCATCCATGGTTGGATCCATTGCCACCACATGATTACTATAAGGCTTGTTGTATTGCCTGCCAGCCAGTTGTTCACGGTTGCTGACGTGACTCCCAATGAGTTTGCAATCTCTAAAGCAGTCTGTCCTTCCGCTTTTAGTGCAAAAGCTCTCTTGTTGGCTTCATTGGACACAAGCATTCTCTTCTTTCTCTTCAGTGCATCTTTTCCAAAGTCCCTGTAGGTCTTGTAGATGTTGGACACATACCCTGGGACTGTCCCAAGCTTTGTGGCAATTACTGAGGGAGTCATTCCTTTCTCCTTCATCCTCACCATCTTCATCTTGTCGGTATAGCTGAATTTCATAATTTTACCTCTAGATTTCTGCCACCGTTTTTCGTCCAACTTTATGTATACACATCAGAAGATAAACAAACAGCACGATTAGATAATGCACCAATTAATATGACAATGAAAAGAAGATTAGTTCTAAATGTTCATAAGCATTCAGATATGAGAGATAAGAAACTAAAGAAGTTTATGAAGCATTGTTTAATAAAACCAGATTACTTGCTGAATCTTTTCGAATCTGCTCAACAAAAGAATTAATAAAACTAATAACCAATAAGACAACACCAAATATTTTTAGATTACCAAAATCGCCCTGCTTTTTATAATTTTCTTCTCAATTTGTGGATTTGCATTATAACCCATAACCAGCTCTATATTCTTGCGAATACCATAAATATTTTTCTTAACTTTTACAGGTGTAAGATTAGAATAGTAATATCCAAAATTATGGAGGTTATTTAAATGAAAGTTGAGTTTTGTTATGATGTGGAAACTAATCAAAAAGGAAATAAAAGTCTGACCATAACTGGGATAGAAGGAGGAGTATCTTCTAATATTACTGAATTAAACATTCCTGAAAAAATAAATGTTGATGGAGAAGAAATAAAAGTTACTGAGATAGGGGATAATGCATTTGAGGGCTGTGATTCATTGATTTCTATTAAAATCCCTAGTAGTGTAACTAACATAGGTTGTGATGCTTTTGAAGATTGCACTTCTTTGATTTCTATTAATATTCCAAGCAATGTAATTAGATTGGGGCAATGTGCTTTTGCTGGATGCAAGAATGTTTTAGTTTCATGTGAAATTGACAGAGAACCTGAGAATTGGGATGAGGGTTGGAATTGGTTAGACAAGGATAAAATCATTTATGAGGAAGACGAGGATGGGAATGTATGGGGTATAGAAGACTATGATGGTGATTATGTAAATGTAGTTTGGAAAAAATGTAAATAATATCTAGAATGATTGAAAAATTATCCCAGATGAATATGTAATATTCTTGACATTTGTGTTTATGTTCGTGCGAGTATACTTTGGCTTCTATTGCCGTTACTATTGGACTAAGCATCAATCGCTTAAATTAAAAAATCTATTCTTTTTAGCATTCCTACCAAAGAGTAATTGCCTACATGGTTAATTGACCAAATACTACATATTGGGTTGACAATTACATTTAATTTCTTCTTTTCCATAATATGGTTTCTTTAATCTCCATAGTTTCGTATCTTCCTTATCTAATACACAGTAATAGATTTCTTTTTTATGAAAATAGCATTCGACATTTAAATTAGGGAATTTAAATATTTTTATTCAAAACAAATAATAAGAATAGAAGGGAAAAGCTATCAAAATATTGATATTAATTCTACATTTATTTGCTCGTCTAATAATAAGAAAGTAATTAAACTAGATAAGTTATTGCCTTACTAATCATTTTCCCAATCAGTAACTATAGTTTTTAGATAATCAAAGACCTTATCTAAAGCATCTTTATTCCAATTTGTGTAGATTCTATATCCTAAAAATTCTTTAGAAGTATAATGGCTTTGCTCAGATAAAGAAAAATATATATCCCTTTTTATTAAAACTGGATATTTATCAAGACCAAATTTTGTTTTACAAAATTCAAGATCTTGAAGATTCCTTATTTGAGTATTTTTTAAATTCCCACAAAGTAGAAGGGTTGCAAAAATTAAAACTATCCTTTCATTTATGTTTTTAAAATCAATAGAAGAATTTGTCATAGGCATACTTCTAGGATTCTTTGTTTTAATCCCAGTATCATGTTTAGGATTTATATACTTAGGAATGAACATATCATAAGCAGCATCAGCTGATAATAAAGAAGCATCTACAATCTTTTTAAATTCATCAAAGTCCTTAATATATTTAGCCCCAGAATATGGGTAATAAGGAAGAGGATGTCTTTCCCATTGCCATAATAATTTGTCTCCATAATAGTTTCCACCTAATATTTGATCTGCATAATATTTTTCGAAATATGAAGCCAACGATTCTAGAACAATATCAATTTTACTTTCATCTTTAATAAAAGAAGAATGTTTAGAATCTTTTAAATCCCTAAGTAAATAATGAACTGCATGGAAAATTTCATGAGCAAAAACAAAAGCAACATCCCTTTTATCATCAATATTTTTTATATAAATAGTAATAAGTTTACTTTTATGATTGTAAGCTCCAAGTGTCTTCATAAAAGGATGTTCTATTAAATCGACTATTTCTCTAGCAAGCTCTCTACCGCCATTATCAAGAATTTTGGCATTTCTATCGCTAAAAATAATAGACTTTATATCACCCATTTTTTCAATTTTATCAGCTTGTTGACCTTCTCCCATAAGACAAAGAACAATTGTTTCTAATGGCAAGAAAAAAGTTTCATTAAAATCTAAAGACATTGTAAAAGATTTTTGCAGCTCTTTTAATTTGTTCAATAATACATTTAATTGAAGATTATCAACTTTTATGCCTTTATGAGGAGTATTAATATCATCAAATTCAACTAGTAATTGCGATTCAAAGAAATCATTTAAAATACTAGATGGAATTTGTTTGATAATATAAAAAATTAGGCTCAATGCATCACCATCTTCAAGATAATCTAATTCTTGGTGTTTCTTTAGAGCATATAAATAATCACCTATCACCATTATGAGAAAATGGAATGTTAAAAAACTTGGAATGTTTATTTTATTAAAATCTATATGAAAAATAGATGTAGTTGAATGATGCGCTATTGAGTTATTTGTTAATGCATTTATTCCAAAATCCAGTCTAAAATCTATATATTTAGGGATAAACATATCATAAGCTTTATCAGCAGATAATAAGGACACATTTACTATATCTCTAAATGCATTAAAGTCTTTTATATATTTAGCACCTGAATATGAAAAGTAAGGTAGCGGAATTCTTTCCCAGGTATCTTCTAATTGATATTGATAATCAGTGTTTCCATTATTTTTGGCAAATTCTTTTTCATAAAAAGCCGCTAAGGATTCAACAACAATTTTTATCTTGCATTGATTACGCACAAAATTATTATTACTAGGATCCTTAATATCTCTATAGAAAAAATGAATTGCATGAAAGAATTCATGAATAAGTGCATAAATGACATTTTCTTTTTCACGGATATTTTTAAGATAAATGGTGATTAATTTTTTATCATGATCATAAGTTCCTGTAATTTTAAAATATGGATGTTTTAAAAGATTTAATATATCTTGAGCAATTTCTCTACCACCATTATCTAAAATTTGGGTGTTTCTATCACTAAAAATAATTTTCTCAATATTACCTAATTTTTCTATATTACGGGCTTGTTCACCCTCACCGATAAATGAGCATAAAATAATTCTTAAAGGTTCAAAAAAAGTTTGCTCATATTTTTCCCTTAATAAAGGATTTTTATTACCAAGATCAATAAGTCTCTTCCATAATTGATGTCCCTGATCCTCAGCATTAGGAATTCCTTCAAAAGGGGCATTTTTATTATCTAATTTCACAAACAATTGATTTGAAATAAAGTCAATAAGTCCAGAATTTGCTGAATATCCAAATATACTTTCAGCTTGGATTAAAGGATTTCCAAAATCTTTAAAGAAATACTTAATCTTCAATGCATTATGGAAAGTTATTTTATCTGCAACTGATTGCCCAATAAGCCTACCTTCTTCATCTTCATTTAATTTATAAGCCTGAATTAAACAATCACCACATATAGTTCCAACCTTAAAGAAGCTACGCTCATTTTGTAAACGAATAACTTTTTCTACTTTAGCACAGCTTGTAATTCCATGAGCAACACAATTAGCTAAGAAAACTTCTGCCTTTTTGAAGTCATCAAAATAACAACTTTGATAATTATGAGAATTACTACATGTTTTATAAAAAACATTATTAGTTTGTCCGATAGCACCACCCTTATCTAAAACTCTTAGACAAGCCATATAATTATTGTTTCCACTAATACAATAAAGAGTGACTTGATCTGCATAATAAAATTTATTGCTCTTTAAATCTCTTGCATTCTTTGATTGAGGCCCTTCTAATCTAAACTTATTAAAGCGTGTATTTATAAAACTTATATTTTCATCTATTGCTAAATCGAATTTCTTAATCATGGGCAGTCCCTCCTATATATCTCAACAATACTATATAATTTTATGAAATTAAATAAAAGGAAATACCATGCGACAATTTAAAAAGCAACAAATCTATTCCTCAAATGGGATTTCTTTAATTTCACCTTTAGCTAAAGAATAAAGATAGCAAGAAATATTATCTAAACTAAAATCGAAAAGTCTTGAAACGTTTTCTTTGTATATTGAAACCTGCTTTTTATAAGCATCATCAACAATATTAGAAGTCTTATAGTCAACAATAACTGCTTTTTTAGCTTTTTCATCTACTGCCAAGAAATCAATCGAACCTAAACTATGTCTTTCATGATCTAGATAAGTATATTCTTGATAAATGATGTAATTACCTTCTTTTCTCAACGAATCAATCAATGATGAATGAATAAAATCTTGAACTAGTTTTCTTTCATTATCATTTTTAATAAAGGAAGCATCAGGTAAAGTGGGTGGGAAATCACTCCAATCTAGAA
Source organism: Caryophanales bacterium UBA6879 (assembly GCA_002449135.1). Lineage (GTDB taxonomy): Bacteria > Bacillota_I > Bacilli_A > RFN20 > CAG-288 > Scatoplasma. The sequence continues at coordinate 16,693 of DKCH01000052.1, forward strand.
GTTCAAGCTCTCTATGAAGTTTTGTACCAAACTCTTCATTTTCTAGGTCAGCGACCTTTTGACTATCTTTACTTGCTTTTCCTTTTGAAGATTCTTTAAAGAAATCATCTGAAAGTTCAATAGATAAAATATCTTTATTATTTAAAGTGTTCACTGTTGGTAAAGGCTGATGAACTCTATATGTTGATGTATCTTTTAATACTTTCGATGAATATTCATCACCTTTACAAGATTCCTTATTAAAATGACAATAATGAAGCTTGCTTAAAGTGAAAACATCGAAGAAACAAGAAGGCATTTCATAATAGCGAGAATATTTAAATTGATCACCGTGATCATCTATATCTTCGACAATAATTGTTTTATTTTGTGCACGAGTCAAGGCAACATAAAGCAATCTAATTTCCTCATCACAAGAATCTTTACTTGAACGAAATGTCATTGCTTCATTAAAAGGTGACAAGAATGGGCATTCATCATAATCGGAATTCCAAATAGGATCAGTTTTAATTGTAGGATTTAAAGGTAATTTTTTATTAATAAATTTCTTTTCATCTATATTGAAAGCAAGATCAAATCCTAATTCTCTATTAAGAGAGAGGTATCCATTATTTTTATTATCTTTAGAATTTGATGTTGTCTCTTTAATAGGGAGAAAAACAAATGGATATTCTAGCCCTTTGGATTTATGAACATTCGTAATATTAACAGCATTCGTAGAAGAAACATATAAGCGAGACTTCATATCTTTATCATCACTTTGAAAGTTTCTTTTTGCTTGAATGATAAATTTAGAAAAATCCTCAATTCCAAAGCCCATAGAAGAGAAAATATCCGCCATATTAATAATCCACTCATAGGAAGCTATATTTTTATCAATATCAGTAAGAGAAGAGATTTTCTTCATAATATTGAATCCCTGGAAAATCTTTTTTACAACAACATTTAAAGGACAATAATTTAAGAAAATATCTTTATTAAGTTTTAAAAGCTTGGTAACAAGTTCAGGTTCGTTATATTTTTTAGGATCACTAAAATAATGAGAATCATTAACAAGATCCATATCTGGAACATCCATTAAAAAACTTCTTTCCACTGAGCATAATGAATAAGAAAGCTCATCAATTTCTTTATTAGTAAAATACGTTGGTTTATTATCTTCTAAGTTTTTATGCCACAATGGTTTGGAAAGAAGAATACTTTCCATAATCAAAAGATTCTTTAAAGCAAGATACGTATCTGTTTCTTGAAGCTTTTGATCAATATCAGTTGTAAAAGGAATGCTCTTTCGACCTAAAGCACGAGCATAAATTTCTTGGTCCTTATTATTACGAACTAATATACAGAAAGAATTATAAGTTACAGGAAGATCATTACCACTCTTTTTATCTCTATACTTAATGCCTTTTTTTACATAACCTTGTACAAGATTAGCAATGGTTTCCGCTTCTGCAGCTTTAATATCGTCAGACTTTCCTAATCCTTTTTGGTTTAAAATATCATTATCTAATTGAACAGAAGATATTCCACCAAGATTAGAATCCATACCATTAAATTTATCGTTAGCTGAAATAATTTGTTGATTAGGATCTGAGTAATTTATTCCACCATTATCCATTGTCATAATGTCATTAAAGAAAGAATTAACTTCTTTAATATCTATTGGGCAAGAACGATAGTTATTCTTCATACAAATCAAAGAAACATTATGACCTTTAGGGTCATTATATTTAGAAAGAAATAACTCAGGTTTAGAATCGACAAAGCCAAAAATAGATTGTTTTACATCGCCAACCATAAAAGTACAATTTCTATCGAAACTCTTTGATTCATCATGAGTTTTAAGATAATCTTGATATCCATTTTCTGAAGAGCCAAGAATTCTTAACAATTCTTCTTTGGTATCATTACAGTCTTGATACTCATCAACCATAATTGAAAGAGCATGACTTCTTTCGGCTTCTCTTACATCTTTAAAGTTACGGAATAATTCAAGACACATATTAAAGATGTCAGAAAATTCATAAGCTTTTTTTTCTTTTTTAAAAGCTTCAAGCTTATCATGAGCCTTATTTTCTAAATTAATAAGATACTCTAAGTCTTTTTCTTGTTTTGAAAAGATATTGAACATTACATCTTTAGATAAAATAAGTGAGATTTTAGAATTAAAATCGTTTAACTTTTCTCTAAATTCCTTAAAGACTTTCTCTGCATCGCTATTATTTCCAAATAATGTTTTATTAACATTATGAGGAGGCATAGCATTACCATCTTTAATAACATCTTTATAAATATCTTTTTGATAAGAGCTATACATCTCATTAGAAATAATCGATTTGATTTTTTCAAAAGTAGTGTAAGAAGTATTACCCACTTGTAAACTGGAAGCGGTTTTTATAACCTTTTGAATCTTATCTAAAAGAGCTTGACAATAATCATAATTACTATTTTTCTTATCCACTGCAGGAGAATAATCTACCATTATTTGGTTTAATGCCTTTTCAAAACCACGATAATATGTTTCAATCTCTTTTACTATCCAATAATAACAATTTAAAAGCTTATCTTCTCGTTGCTTAGGATCAAGAATATCTCTAAAGAATTCCTTTGGATTCTTATCTTTTTTTCTGAATTTTTCAAGTGTTGAAAGTGAAGAGATTAGCTTTTCATCATTGAGATCAGTATATCTTTTTAAGAATTCTTTTATAGAACTTTTTTTATTCTTAAACTCTTCAGCAATTATTTCATTTACCTTTTTTTGAAAGAAAAAATCAGCGACACTATTATCCATAACAGTAAAATCGCTATTTATTCCAATAAGATCAGCATATTTTTTAACAATAGCTTGTGCAAAAGAATCAAATGTTTGAATTTGAGCGGTTTTCACTTTCAAAGCTTCTTGTCTTAATTCTTCTCTTTGCTCGGGATTTAAAAAAGTATTTTCTGTTGCTTCTTTCTCTAAATATTCTTGAATTCTATCTCTCATTTCTTTAGCAGCTGCATTGGTAAATGTCATTATAAGCATCTGAGAAACCGAAAGATTTTTAAACATTACTTCATAAAGAACTCTTTTCGATAAAGCTTGTGTTTTTCCACAGCCAGCTCCTGCAGAAAGAAGAACATTTTTGCCAAAAGATTGAATAGCTACTTGCTTCTCTGTATCGCACTTAGTAAAAAGTCTATTCAATGTTTCTTGTTTTTGTTTTTCTGTTAATTGCATATATTTCTAGTTCCTTGTTTTCTAATTAACAACAACGATTCCATTTTTAACATCTTCATCCTTTTGAAAGGTAAGATCGGTTATATCATCTTCTTGGATATCCTTGAGAGTTGAGCCGACTTTTACAAAGGCTGGCATATTAGGAAAATAAGATATATTTCCATTTTCTAACTTTACACCATTTTTCAAAGAATCAGTCGATTTAATAACCATTAATCCAGCAATGTTAACAATTAATTTCTCTCTACTTGAAAAGTCTAGTTTCCCATCATCCTTTAAGAAAAATCCATCAGGTTTATATCCCAACTCAGTAGGTTTTAAATCACCTATTTTTATCCACTTATCAAGAATATTTTGGTAATTCTCTAACTTTTCTTTTTTATCTTTTCCAACTAATAAAAGCATATCTTCCTTTACCCATTTTTGCTTAACATCTCTTGAATCTAAAGGTGTATCTGATAACCTAAATCCCTTCATAATGTTCTTTTTAATAATAAGCCCATCAGGAGGTAAAGCATAACAAACATATGCCCCATCAACTTTCTTATACTGCTTTAGTTCATTTTTATATTGTTTTTGTTTTTTTACATAAGGAAAAGCAAATACGTAGAATGGTAGCTGAAGGCCCTCATGACCTAAAACATTAGAGAATTTATAGTATTTATCTAAATCTTTTCCAGTCTTGAAATCGACAATAATAGCATTATTATTTTGATTCTCATAAATAGCATCATAGGACCCAGTTATAGTGACATTATTACCTATATCTACCTTATCAAAGCTAAATTCATGTATATGAGCTTTATTTTGAGGATTTATTGGCTTTACAAATTTAATATGACAATCTTTTTCCATTTGTTTTAAATACGGAAGAATCATTTTTTCAGCCTGCCCAATAGCTTGGTCTAAGAAAAAGTCAGCTTCTTCTAAAGAAATAGAACCAAGATTATTTTTATTTTTATTTAAAACATCTTTCTTTTCTTCTTTAAGTTTGAAATTATGTCCACGTTGCTCCAAATAAGAATGAACTAATGTTCCAATAGCTGCAGCTAAAGAATTAGGTGTACGTGGTTTTAAGTTTAAAATATGTTTAACAAAGTAGAGAAAAGGATTAGTTAAATAAGGAGTAAGCCTAGAATAAGACCAATCAATGGTTTTGTTAGCAAAAAAATCATGAAAATATTTGTTTGTCTTTTCATCAGAATCAAAAGAAGGATTGTATGAACCATAATTTTCAAGATACTGTGGCTTCTTTTCTTTTATCTCCAAAAGTAAATGACTCACATCATTAATAGCATCAAATCTATTTTGAAAATAAGATGAGAGAAAGACTAAATCTAGTGACTTAGATTCTTTCTTTGCTTTTTCTTCAGTCATTTTCTCTTGATATTCAAAGTATGGATTAATATTTATGTCTTCTTTAATCCAATATGATTTAGTAGATTTATCATCTAAGTCTTTTACAAAAAAGACATTACTATATTCTTTAAATTGACTTATCTTAGAGCGAGAAATAGATACATCGCCAATAAATGTGAAAAGAAATTTAGTTATTTGTTCAGTTACTTCATTCTTAATAACAGATGTTTCTTGATAATTACAAAAATCTTTAAGCGAATCAGGAATAAGTCCATTATCTTTAGCCGAGGAAATAAGATCATCAGAGAATCCCAAAATTAAAAGATATTTACAGTGTCTTACTTGCTCTATTGTATTGTAGACAGGAATACCAGTGTAACCATCATTAGAAACTACGCACCCAGAGAGTAAAGAATTGAGATATTCTTTTAATAATTTCGAATCAATATCTTTATCTTTTTTTTGAATGTATTTAATTGAGGTTAAAGCTTCAGCTAACTTACTTGTGTATTCTGACAAAGAAATATTTTCACCAATTTTAGTTAAGAAAGTATTAAAGTCACTATGTGGGAAATCATTGTTAATCCAATCTCTTATTAAAGGTACTTCATTCACTTTCAAATCACATATATCAAGGTGCAATTTAAATAATGGAGCTGCATTCTTTAAAAGTGTGTTGTAAGAAGTTGGACACAAAATAGCATATTCTCTAATATCGATATTTTCTTTGCTTTCTTTATTATTTTTATCGCCATACAATTTATATCGCATATTAGAAAGACCATAAAAGACTTCTTGAATAGCATCGGAAAATACATGAACTGAATAATTATTCTTAGGAAGATTTAAATCTTCTTGACTTAAGAATGTATATTTCATTATTCCTAAAACTTTAAAGGCTGACAATAAAGCTGAATGATTAGAAGGATAGCCAATAATATAAATTGGATACTTTTTTAGAATATAAGCATCCAATTCATTTTTACCTTTAAAAAATCCACTGTCTTTACACTCTTTACATTTTGTAAACAAATCTAGGATGGGAGATGGCACTTCTTTAGATGGTTTGTCTTTTAAAAGAAGAAATTGATTCATATCCTTTTTAGCTGTGACATAAGAATACCTAGGATCTTTTTTCTTTTTGTAGGATGCATAAAGAACAACATCTTCTTTTGAACAATCTTCAAAAGCTGCTTTTTCAACTTGTTCTAAATCCATAAAATGCGGATGCTTAAAAAAATGTGATTCTACAATAAAACTTTTTAACACTTCAGGGCAAATAACATTTATATTTCTATTGTTAACTGATTTTTCCATAATGCCTCCTCATTTTTAATTTCAATTTTATTATAAAAAATAGTTCATCGTTATACATGATTTTGTTATTAATAGATGGTATAAGGAACAATTTTTGTCTCTTTTTTAATATTCTGAATATCTGAAAAGAGAATATATTTTTTCTTAAGTAATACATCTCTAATCCTAAATAAGAATTCCTTATTCTTCATCAAGATATCTTTTACTAAGAAATCATTTCTTTGTAATTCAGCTCTTACAACCGCTTCATTTTGATAAAGAGAAATCTCAGATATTTGACTATCAAATTCCTGATCAAATAAAGATTGATAACCTAATGTAGCATTGTTTTTTATACCATCGTTAATTAGATGATATGCTTTCATTAAATCATTATCACATCCAGAAGCTACCCTTCCTTTATCAAATAATTCACAAGCCGCTTTTCCTGCCAATGCGCCTAACAAAAGAAGTGGTCTTCTATTAACATCTTTACACAAGCGAGTAGTACCTTCTGATTCATCAAATACATGAGCAAGTCCTATGGAATTAGGAATTAAAATTTCAAAAGTGGCAATATGACCCGCTTCATGAAGAGCAACCATATTTTCATCTTCATCACTTGTTTTATCATTTTCACCTTCATCATCTTTTAAACAGCTTAATTCTTTTCCAACATAAGTAAGAACAATATCCTCCATGGTTATTTCATTTCTTCTATTATATTTAGCTCGAATAGCACTATTATTAATCAATGTTTCTAAACTTGCACAAGACTGATATTTAACCATTTTGGCAACATCATCATAATTAAGAAACGGACTAACTTTCTTTTTACTTAGATAATATTTAATAATACTCATTGCATCTTTTAAAGAAGGAACAGACAAATCAAAAATCTTATCAAAACGACCACTACGATATAAAGAAGCGGGAATCTTATTAATATTATTAACTGTTGCTAAAATTAAAACTCTCTTTTCTTTTATGCTATCCATCAACGACTGAATGTTCACAAATATTTTTTTATCTTCATCTTTTATACCTTCTGCAAATTTATCAAGATCATCAAAAAATATGATGCAAGACTTTCCTCTATTTGCCTCCTTACTAGCCGATTCAAAAACTTTTGTAATATTTTTTACTAAATCTTCGTAAGTGCAATCATTTCTAATCAAATAACTTGTACATTCGCAAGCTTTTATAAAGCAATTTGCTAATAATGTTTTACCTAATCCTGGTTCACCTTTGATTAATACTCCATGTGGTAAAGTAGCTCCAATTTGATCATAAAGTCCTTTATTTAAAAACATGTCAGCAATAACCATTAATTCACTTTTGATTGAATCGTAACCTATTACATCTCTAAATGCTATCTTTTCTCTTACTTGTGGATATGTCATTTTGTATGTCCTCCTAATGACAGCACAAGTATAGGAAAAGTAAAAATATATTTTAAGGGAATAACAAGCGACATTCTAATTTGAAAATCTTTATTAATAAATTACCTTGTTATAAACTTATTAGTAGAGGTTAAGAAAAATGAAAGTTAAAGAATTAAAAGAATATGTAAAAACTAACGAACCTATTGGTGGTTTCAAAGTAGATGATGATTTTGATTTAGACAGAGAAATAATTTCAAGCTCAAGTAGAAACACTTTACCTCCTTTTGATTTAACATCTATAAGGGAAAGCTTTATAACAATTAATAGAACAGATGTTAAAAATTTTGGAACCTTATTTAATGAATTTTTGAGAAGCTTAAACAAAAATATTGATCCTTGTGATAGTGTAAAAATATATAAGCCCTCTTATATCAGTAGAAAGGAATATAGTAAAGTGACATCTGGAAGTGTCAAACCATCAAAGAAATTTCTTTTCCATCTTTGTATTGGTTTGAGACTTAATATGGAAGAATCTGAAAGATTATTAAAACTTGCTGGTCTTAGTTTCACTAATATATATTTGGAAGATGTGATAATAAAAAAATGCATTGAAAATGAAGAATACAGTTTTAGTGACATCGAAGAATCTTACTATCAATTTAATTGTAAGAAATTCTCTTATGATGATTGTGATGATGACTTTGAGCAAGAAGAAAAAAACAAGAAAAAAGAATAAATAATTTTAGAATTCATTATTAAAAAATGAATTATTTCAGCAGTTAAATTAAAAAGCAGCTTTAATAATCTATCAAAAATAACTTTGATAACTAATTTTTAACTAAATGCTAAAAATATCCTCCACCTTCATCAATCTCTTTTCGCATAGCATTCCAAAAAATCTCGGAAGCTTTATCAGAATCGCCATTTTTAAAAGCTTCCATATATTCTTTATTTGAAGACATTTTTTGTGCAATTTGGGCAACTCTAAATACTAATCCATCAGGAGCCTCAAAATTATATTCACTAAAGTTATAAGGAAAAAACTCCTTTGCGGCTATTCTAGCAATAGTTTCATTTTCTTTTTCATCATCACTTTCATAGCAACAATCACATTGGTCAGCTAATAAATATAACCAAACATCTCTACTAGGATTACCAGATAATTCGAGTGATTTATCTTTTGCTAACTCGCAAAGAGTTTTATTAATGGCTTCCGTAACAGCATCAAAAGTTTTTAGCATTGACTTCTTTTGTTCTTTTTGTAAATCTTTATTAACAATATTAGACATAATTCTTTCTATTCCTTCTCAAATCTTTCTAAAATTTTGTAACACAAATATCACCTTAGGGCAATCGCAAGAAAGCAAAAAAGTTAGATAGATCCGAGAGATATTTAAAATCTTCTCGGCTTTTATTTTAAATTATATACTATCCTGTTAATATACATATGAAAACTAAGTATCTAGAATTTGTTAGGCGGCACTTTCTCACTTAACTAAGAATAATGTGGCGAAAACTAGTGTGTGTGGTAGATTTTATTAGGGGATTCAATCCGTAAATTCCAATCTTAGGTATGGCTAGTCGAAGACTTCAGTGTATGATTTCATGTCGCTCAACGCTGGAGTGTTTTCCACCCATTCATTGCCAATCTTCATCATTGTTATTCTCCTTGCTACGTCGATTACATCTTCGACTGAGTATTTAGTCTGCAGTCCTTTTTCTTTAATCTTGGCTAGCACCCTGTAATAAAGCATTAAAGAGATATGGTTTAAGAACAGCCAGCCCTTATAGGTGTAGCTGTTCCTTTTGTTGGAGGCGAATTTGCCTAAGACATGCTTATAGGCTTTGTTGCCATCCTCAATCAGCTCTCTTTCCTTGTACATATAAAACATGTCTTTTGGCGACATGTCATCATTTATCGACAGTGCTATTGTGCCAAAGTATTTTGCGCTTTCCCTTAGGCCATCTGCCGTATAGCCTTCAATCTTGTTTGCCATGTTTTGGCAATACGTTGTTTCTTCCTCATTTTTGAGTGCAGTATCCAAGAACAGAACGGTCTTATCCTGTCTTATTCTTTCGTATTGCTCTTTCTCATCTTTCTTCGGCCTTCCTCTTCCTTCTCTTTTAACTTTCACGTCTCTATAGTCAAAGTCATGGATAACTTTATAGCAAATTGCTCTCCCGTGATACAGAAATACATTGCTGCCAAAAGGAACAACAGTTCCGGCCTGTTCACCCATAAAGCTATAGTCGATGATTTTGTCGTTTCTTTTAAGAGGAGTGAGAAACTTTATCCCTCTTTCTTTCATTTCCTTTGAATTGTCGGCATCTTTAAATCCTTTATCAGCAATAAGAACCACATTTTTTATCCCTGTTTCCTTTATGCAATAGCTAATGTCCGCAAGGTCAGGTTTATTGCCCGGAAACGGAAAGAAATATACAGGCGCCTTGACTGGCTTCAACGAGAAGCAATACATTAAATTAATCTGCGGATCCCATATTTGATTGTGGTTATATCCGATCTGCGCTTCGCTAATATTGTCGGAATAGCAAATCATACGAGTCCCATCAAAGATTAAATGCGTCGAATTGTCTAAATAACGATGCATGAATCTCAATTGTGTGTCTCTGTTCTTCCCTATTCTTTCGGTAAGAAGAGAAATTGATGACTTGGACAACGGAAGATTTGGATGGGATATGCTCTCATAAGAGCATTCATATGCATTTCTGATTCTTTTCTCAGGCTGCTTATCAGTGACTCCAAATTTGCCGATGGCCATAATTGCGTCACCGTCATCTTGTCCAAAACAATCGATCAGATTCTTCCTAATGTCGCTTCCCAAGACCTCTAATATGTGCGTTGCTTCGTATTCTAAAGGCGCAAAAATAGCTTTGCAAATATTAGACGAGGGGATTCTAATGTCTGCTTTAATAAGCCCCTGCTTCTCATCAAGTCTTCCAAGATAAGCTCCAGGTTTGGTAAGTGTTCTTTTCTTCTCTTTTGAGTAGACATACTTAGCTTCATAAAGGTAAAACTTGCCGCCAATCTCTTTAATTAATTGCTTCTTTTTCTTAAGTTTTTTTGCCCAATCAGGTATAGCCATAATCGTTCTCCTATAAGCATACTAGTATAGTAAGTCTTTATGATGTGAAAGTAAAGGGCAGGATGCTGATTCCTGCCCCGATTTGCTTAACTTTTTGCACATTTATTGCTATATCTACAATTTAGGCATACCTAAGTGTTGAAAGATACGGGTTGATGTCCGCCATGAGATTCGAACCCACAAACTTGTAAGCAATAAAAAATCTCAGGTTCCCCTGAGACTTTATGTGTTAACCGCCCTTACGACCTACGAATATGCCAGTTCCAGGATATATTGTTATCCCGAAGCACTGACCAACGAGGTATAAGTTCGGCAATAAGCCGATTGGTGACCCAGAGGGGATTCGAACCTCTGACCCACAGCTTAGAAGGCTGTTGCTCTATCCAACTGAGCTACTGGGCCACTGCACCTAAGTGCTTATTTATAATAGTAAATACTTAAATTAAAATCAAGCGCTATTTTATATTTTTAGTAAATTTATTAAAAATTTGTTTACTAATTGATATAATAAAAAAGTTATAAAAGAGGTTATATATGGAAAAAAGTAGAGAATATTATTCAAAGTTATCAAAAGAATTTAAAGAAATTTTTAAGGAAATAAAAAAAGCTCAAAGAATTGTAATTTTTCGTCATGAAACTCCTGATTTTGATGCTTTAGGTACTCAGATGGGCTTAGTGTCATTTATAAAATATAATTGGCCTGAAAAAGAAGTCCATTATGTTGGTGATATTTTAAAAAAGTTTATTCCTCGTATATTTCCTTTACCAGAAGTACTTGATGATGAATTTTATAAAACCCCATATTTAGCTATTGTAGTTGATACTGCAGATACTAAAAGAATTTCTTGCAAGAATTTTACTAATGCTTATAAAATAATTAAAATTGATCACCACCCTGAAGTTGAAAAATTTGCCACTATTTCTTCAGTTCATCCTGAAATGTGTGCAGCAAGTGAATTAGTAGCTTTAATGTTAGAATCTTGTAAGGGTGGAAAGTATTTATTAGATCCAATTACTGCTAAGTATTTGTTTATTGGTATTGTTGGTGATTCTGGAAGGTTTATGTACCCTGAAGTTTCTTCTATGACATTTAGATTAGTAGGTGACTTATTAGATACTGGTATTAATAAAGAAGAAATATATTCACAAATGTATTTGACAACCTTAAGTGAATTTGAATTTAAGAAATGGGCTTTAACTAATTTTAAGATTTCTAAAGGTGGAACAGCTTATTATGTTATAAAGGATGAGGATTTAAAAAGACTAAATTTAGAAGTTGGTGATGGTAAACTAATGACTTCCTTATTTAGAGATGTTGAAGG
>DKCH01000052.1:28449-31226 GCA_002449135.1 Caryophanales bacterium UBA6879
TTATCATTTAGATCTTCTTGTAAACCAGTTTCTAAAGTCGCTAGTTTATATAACGGTGGAGGACACTTATTTGCTGCTGGTGGGCGTTTAAAGGATATTTCTAAATTAGAAAATGTAATTAAAGATTTAGATGCCTTAAAAGAAATTGATAGTTCAACAAAGGAGTTTTAAATAATGTTACAAGTAAATAATTTAAGCATGCAATTTGGAGGTAGAGTCCTCTTTAAAGATGTAAATATTGCTTTTACTAGTCATGAGTGTTACGGGATAATTGGTGCTAATGGTGCAGGTAAATCTACTCTTTTAAAAATTATTTCTGGACAAATAGAACCCACAAGTGGAAGTGTAAGTAAAGACCCAAAAGAAAGAATGTCTGTTTTAGGACAAGACCATAACGCTTTTGATAATGTAGAAGTCTTAAGAACAGTTTTATTAGGTTATAAAAGATTAGTAGAAGTAATGGATCAAAAAGATGCATTATATGCTAAACCTGACTTTTCTGAAAAAGATGGTGAACTTGCTGGGCAACTTGAAAATGAGTTTGCAGAAATGGATGGTTGGAATAGTGAAACTAACGCTATTAGCTTATTATCATCTTTAGGAATCCCAGAAGATTGTTATCACAAAAAAATGGGTGAATTAGATGCAAGAATGAAAGTTAAGGTTTTGCTTGCTCAGGCTTTGTTTGGTAATCCAGATATTTTAATTTTAGATGAACCTACTAATAATTTAGATGCACATGCTTGTAAATGGTTAGAAGACTACCTTATTGATTTTCCTAATACTATTTTAATTGTTTCTCATGACCGTTATTTTTTAAATAGAGTTTGTACAAGAATCTTAGATGTTGATTATAATGAAATACATCAATTTGTTGGTAACTATGATTTTTGGTATGAATCATCTCAATTGATTCAAAGACAAATGAAAGATGAGAATAAAAAGAAAGAAGAAAGAATAAAAGAATTAAAAGAATTTATTGCAAGATTCTCAGCTAATGCAAGTAAATCAAAACAAGCGACTTCTAGAAAAAAAGCCTTAGATAAAATAGTATTAGATGATATTCGTCCATCTTCTAGAAGATATCCGTTTATTGATTTTAAATCAGAATTTAATTTAGGTAATGATGTTTTAAAACTAGAAAATTGTACTAAAGAAGGTTATTTTAAGAATTTATCTTTTAATTTAGTAAATACCGATAAAGTAGCATTCATTGCCGATAACTCTTTAGCTATAACTAAACTTTTTAATTGTTTAATGGGAATTGAAAATTTTGATAGTGGAAAATTCAAATTCGGTATTACCATTCATAAACAATATATTCCTTCTTCTTTAGAAGAAATGAATAATATTCATACTAATTTAGTTGAATATTTAAGACCATACGCCAAAGTTAAGACAGATTCCTATATACGTTCTTACTTAGGAAGGATGTTATTTTCTGGTGAAGAGGCTTTAAAAGAAGTGTCTGTTTTATCTGGTGGTGAAAAAGTTAGACTAAGATTTGTAAAAATTATGTTAGAACCAGGTAACTTAATAATGCTTGATGATCCAACTAACCATTTAGATTTAGAATCTATTGAATCATTAAATAGAGCGATGAGTGAAACAAAATCAGTTTTATTATTTTCTTCACACGATAGACAATTATTAAATTCCATTGCTAATAGAATCATTTATATTAAAAAAGACGGGAGCTTTATTGATAAATATTGTACATATGATGAATTTGAGGATTATATTTATCAAAAAGAAGGCCGTTCAGCTTAACTTAGATAAATAAAAGTTTTTAATTAACTTTATATTTTCCTTTTTAACATTTTTTTCTAATTCCTCTTTACTTGATGAATTTATTAAATTAAGTTTTTCAGAATAAGTTTTATAAAAATAGATGTTATTTTCTTTGTTATATAATGGTTCCCCATAATTTGAAAAATAGGTAACATCAATTTTTTTACCTTTTTCATAATAAACAAAGGCGGGAACTTTTCCATTTTTATAATCATTAAAAGAAAACTTATTTGTAAAATTTAACCACACATTTTGGTCTTGAGAAATAAAATAATTTGTTTCAAAATAATAACAATCTATATTTGTTTGATAAATAAAATCTATAAAAAAGGATGAATAAAGTTCTAAACAATCTAAACAAGATTTCCACGAATAAAGAATAATAACTTTTTGTTGTTTATTGATAAAATCTTCTAAAGTAGAAAAATCATCTTCTTTTATAATTGAAAAATAATCGTTTTGTACTGTATTTAAACTTATAAAATTACTTTTTACAAAAAAAGTATAAAAATTATTTTTAAAACTTTCATATGTTTTTAAATAGTCATAATCAAAAGGATTTAGAAGATAATCTTGTTTATTAAAATAAATAAATGTTGGAAAACTTGTAACTTTTGGAACAGATATATTTTTTTCATAATATAAATTTTTATAATCTAAGTAGTTAACAAGATAGACTTCGAAATGTTTTTCTTCTATTAATTTATTTAGATAAGATAAAACTTTTTTACAATAATTACAATTTGGTGAATAAACTAGTAATAGGAAATTATTTATATCATTTTTAGTTTGATTTGATAAACTAATTTTATTTTCCACTTCATTTTTACTTAATAAAATTGGTTTATTTAATAAATAATTGGAGCTAATAAAGTTATAGTTGATTTTTTCCTGTGGAGGAACATTTTTACAAGAAGTCAGTAAAAAGAGATAAATAGAAAGGTATTTAATATATTTCTTCATATTAAATATATAGTCTTTTTTAT
>DKCH01000052.1:31282-33766 GCA_002449135.1 Caryophanales bacterium UBA6879
TTTTTATAAATGTAAGAGTCTTACGGTATCTCTAGCAATCATAATTTCTTCATCAGTAGGAATTACAACCATAGGAATTTTTGAATCTGGGCTAGAAATAATACCTTCAACACCAATCATTTGATGATTGAGTTTATCATCTAATTTTAAGCCCATAAATTCAGCACAATCATCTACAACTTTTTGACGATAGAAAGGAGCATTTTCACCAATACCTGCTGACCAAACAATTAAATCCACTCTTCCCAAATGGTTAGCATAGCTAGCAATAAAATCAGCTAATTTTCTAGACCACATCTTAACAGCCAAGATTGCTCTTTTATCACCTTTATGGAATGCAGCTTCAATATCTCTTGTATCATTTGAAATTCCACTTACGCCTAATAAACCAGATTGTTTATTAAATTCTTCGAATAAATCATCAGCAGAACGATGTGTCATATCCATTAAATAGTCAAAGACGGATGGATCCATATCACCTGTTCTAGTTCCCATCATAATTCCACCAAGGGGAGTTAAGCCCATAGAAGTAACAACTACTTTACCATCCTTAATAGCAGAAACAGAAGCACCTGAACCAATATGTAAAGTTATAATTCTAGAATCCTTTTTATCGTGAAGATACTTATGAATAGCAACCTCAGCTAAATAACGGTGAGAAGTACCATGAGCACCATATTTTCTGCATTTATATTTTTCATAATATTCAGGTTTAATAGGATATAAGAAATCAGATTCTTCCATGGTTTGATGATATGCTGTATCAAAAACAGCAATTTGACCAACATTAGGTAAGGCTTTCTTAAAAGCACGATAGCCAATTAAATGAGCAGGGTTATGTAATGGAGCAAGAGGACATAATTCTTCAATTTTTTCTTCAGTATCTTTTGTAAAAATTGCAGAATCAGAGAAATAAGGACCACCTTGAACAACACGATGACCAATACCTTTAATTTCATCTAATGACTTAATTATATGTTCATCAAGTAAGCCCTTAATAACCATATCAACAGCGACGGAATGGTCTTTGATTTCAATAGGGGTGGTAGTGTGTTTTTTACCATCTAATCCTTTAATTGTAAAAATACCATCTTTATGTCCAATTCTTTCACAAATACCAGCAGTTAAAACTTTTTCTTCTGGCATTTCATAGACTTTGAATTTCATACTGGAGCTACCAGCATTAATAGCCATAACTTTATACATTAACTAAAATCTCCTTTTTCGTTATTATCTTAAAGCTAAAAGAATTTATTTTCAATATTTTTAAATGACAAGATAATGTATAATAATATAGATAGGAAGATAAAAAATGGATTTAAAATGGTTTAACACCTATTTATTAGGAAATTCTTTGGAAGGCTACAAACATTTTGGTGCACATTTTAAAAAGGATGAAGAAGGAAATGATGGTGTAGAATTTCTTTTATATGCTCCTTTAGCTAAACAAGTTAATGTTTTAGGTGAATTTAATAATTTTTCTATTTATGAAAACTCTTTAATGGAAAAAATTGATTATAGAGGATTATTTCGACTCTTTGTTAAAGGCTGTAAGAATTATCAAGGGTATAAATATCACATTTTAAATTCAGAAAATAAGTATATCGAAAAATCAGATCCTTATGCCTTTTTTAATGAAATGAAACCTTCTATGTATTCTCGTTTATTTGATTTAGCGGGTTTTATTTTTCATGATCAAGAATTCATTAAAAATCGAGATCGTAATTTTTCTAAACCTATGTCAATTTATGAAGTGCATTTAGGAAGTTGGATGAAAAAAAATAATGGCGATAACTATTCCTATGAAGAAATAGCTGATCGCTTAATTCCTTATTTAAAAGGTATGGAGTTTACACACGTAGAAATAATGCCATTAACCCAATATCCATGCGATGCTTCATGGGGATATCAACCAACTGGTTATTTTGCTATTGATTCTCGTTATGGTAATCCATTTCAATTAATGTCATTAGTTGATCGTTTGCATCAAGCAAATATAGGTGTTATTTTAGATTTTGTTCCGGTGCACTTTGCAGTTGATTCTTACGGATTATCTCGTTTTGATGGTAGTTGCATGTATGAATATTCTAATGAAAATGAATATTCAGAGTGGGGGACAAAAAATTTTGACTTAGGTAAAGATCCTGTAAGATCATTTTTGATGTCGTCGATGGCTTATTTTTTAGACCTTTACCATTTTGATGGTTTAAGGTTAGATGCTGTTTCTAATGTTATTTATTGGGGTGGAAATTCTTCTCGTGGTAAAAATGATGGTGGTATAGAATTTCTTAAACGTGCTAATAGATTAATACATCAAAAGTTTAATAATTGCATGATGATTGCTGAAGATTCCTCTTCTTATGGTGAAGTTACTAAAGGCTTTTCTAAATCTGGATTGGGTTTTGATTACAAATGGGATTTAGGATGGATGAATGATACTTTAAAATATTATAAATTAGATCCAATTTATAAACGTTATAACCA
>DKCH01000052.1:33903-40851 GCA_002449135.1 Caryophanales bacterium UBA6879
TTAGTTAGAAACTTATATGCTTATCAATTCGCTCATCCAGGTAAAAAATTAAATTTTATGGGAAATGAAATAGCTACTTTTGAAGAGTGGACCGAAAAGAAGGAATTAAACTGGGGAATGAAAAGATTTCCAATTCACGATTCAATATCCCATTTGTTTAAGGATTTAAACCTTATTTATAAGAACCATAAAGCTATGTACGTAGATGAATATGATCCTAAAACCTTTAGATGGATTAAAGTAGATGATGCTGATCAATCAGTTTTTGTTTTTGTTAGAGAAGTAAAAGAAGAAGCAATGCTTTTTGTTTTCAATATGACTCCTAATTTTTATCCTAATTATCGGATAGGTGTTCCTTACTTAGGTGAATATGAAGAGATTTTTAATTCTGAAAAAGCTTGTTATCATGGTTCGGATCAATATAATGGTGCTAGACTAATTGCTGATAAAAACTTAGCAGATCATCAGTTAAATTCAATTACTATAAAACTAGCATCTTTTGCCGCTTGTTATTTTGTTATACATAAAAAGGAATAAAACCTTAAATAAAGTTTATTTTTTTAATATAATATATAAAGATTGGAGGAAATTTATGTTATTTGATTCAGAAAAAGTCTTCATAGAAGAGTTTTCTTCTAGAGCAATGGAAAAATATGGATTAGAAGTAAAAGAATTAGCTGATCTAGAAGCTTATACCATTTTAGGTGAAATGGTTAGAGATTATATGAATGTCATTTCTGTTAAGCAAAGAAAAGAGGTTTTAAAACAACATACTAAACAATTAGTTTATTTTTCAATGGAATTTCTTATTGGAAGACTTTTAGAATCTAATTTACTCAATTTAGGTCTTACTGATTTAGTTAGTTCCTCCTTGAAAAAAATGGGCTTTAATTTAGGAAATTTGGTTAAACAAGAAGCTGATGCTGGCTTAGGTAATGGTGGTTTAGGAAGATTAGCTGCCTGTTTTTTAGATTCAATTGCATCAGTAAATTTAGTTGGTCATGGTAACTGTATTCGTTATGATTATGGTTTCTTTAGACAAAAGATTTTAAATGGGGCCCAAGAAGAATTACCTGATCAATGGTTACTTAATGGTTTTGTTTGGGAAAATAGGAAACCTTTAAAAGCTGTTAAAGTTAAATTCTATGGCCGTGAAGAGACTTATACAGATAAAGATGGTAATTTAAAAAGAAGAGTAGCAGATTCTTTAAATGTTTTAGCTATTCCTTATGATGTTTCTATTCCTGGTTATCATAATGGAATTGTTAATACTTTAAAATTGTGGTCAGCTGAACCATCTATTGATGATTTACCTCAAGGTGTTTCTTTTAATGAATATTTAGATTTTGTCCGTCAACTTACTTTTGGTCTTTATCCAGATGATCGCACTGAACAAGGAAAGCTTTTACGTTTAAGACAACAATATTTTGTAGTTTCTGCTGGATTACAAACTATTTTAAATAATCATTATGAACAATATCATACATTAGATAATTTAGCTGATTATTATGTTTTCCATTTGAATGATACTCATCCTATTTTAGCTATTCCTGAATTAATGAGATTATTAATGGATGATTATTCTTATTCCTGGGAAAAAGCTTATGAAATTTGTACCAAGATTTTTGCATTTACTAATCACACAGTTATGCCTGAGGCTTTAGAAAAATGGCCTGTTACTTACTTACAGCAACTTTTCCCACGTATCTATTTAATAATTGAAGAGATCAATCGTAGACTTCTTATTGAATTTAGTAAAAGAGGACTAACACATGAAACAATTGATAATGCTATGATAATTAAAGATGGCATGGTAAGAATGTGTCAATTAGCTATTAATGTTGCATTTTCTATTAATGGTGTTGCTTCTTTACACACTGAGATTTTAAAAGCTCAAACCTTTAGAGATCTTTATTCAATGTATCCTAATAAGTTTAATAATAAGACTAATGGTATTTCCCTAAGAAGATTCTTAATGGTTGCTAATCCTTCTTTAAATAAACTTATTTCATCATTAATTGGTCCTGATTGGATTTTAGATCCAGAAAACAGTTTAAAAGGTTTATTAAAGTATCAAGATGATGAAAAAGTTTTAAATCAACTTTTAAAAATCAAAAAAGAAAACAAAAAAGCTCTAGCTGAATTAATTTATCAACAATCTGGTCTAAAAATAGATAATAACATGATAGTTGATTCTCAAATTAAGAGATTACATGCTTATAAAAGACAATTATTAAATGTTTTTAGAATCATTTATTATTATTTAAAATTGAAAAATGATAAGTCATTTAAATTAACTCCTCATCTTTTTGTCTTCGGCGCTAAAGCAGCCCCTAGTTATTATTTAGCTAAAAAGATTATTGAATTAATAAATTCTGTTGCTCAGACTATTAATAATGATAAGGAAGTAAATAAATATATTAAAGTTGTCTTTATTGAAAACTACGATGTTTCTAAAGCACAAGTGATTATTCCTGCTAGTGATTTTTCTGAACAAATTTCTACTGCTGGTAAAGAAGCAAGTGGAACATCCAATATGAAATTTATGGCAAACGGTGCTATTACTTTAGGTACATTAGATGGCGCTAATGTTGAAATTAGCCAATTAGTTGGTTTAGAAAATTCTGTTATCTTTGGTTTAAATGCTGAGCAAGCTGATGCTTTAAGAAATTCTCATATGTATAATCCATATGACATTTACAATTCTGATTTAGATGTTAAGAAGGTTTTAGATTCTTTAGTTGATGGAACTTTTTCTAATGATAAAGAAAAATTTAGAATTATTTATGACGAGATTTTAAATAGAAGAGATGAATATTTTGTCTTAAAAGACTTTAAACCTTACTTAGAAGCATCTAAGAAGATTGAAGAACTTTATTTGGATCAAAAGAAATGGGCTAAAATGTGTTTAATTAACATAGCTTACTCTGGTTATTTTTCTTCTGATCGTACAATTAAAGAATACAATAGAGATGTTTGGCATTTACAAACTATTAAAATTGCATAAAAATACTATTTCTATTGTAAAAAAATAAGACCTGTAATAAAATTATAAAGGTTTTTAGACTTTTGGAGGTTAAAATGGAAAAGGTTTATCAAGATAAAAAAGATGGGACTTTATTAGTTTCTTGCACTTATGACGAAAAAGAATATGGTCCTATAGCTAGAAAGGTTCAAATCAATCTTTGTAGCAATGTAACAATTAAGGGCTTTAGAAAAGGTAAAGCTCCTATTGATATGGCTATTAATTATGTAAAGCCAGAAGATATTTATAACAAGATGATTGATAAATTAATCAAGAAAGATTTTGCTACTTTATTAGAAGGATATGAAGGTAGTAAAGATGTTTCTAGTATTAATCCTGGATTATCTGTTAACTTTGATGATAAGAAAAAGACTTATACCTTATCTTATTTGTTTTATTTCTTACCTAAAGCTGAAATTAAAGCTGATAAAGGATTAAAAGTTGAAGCTAAAGAAAAAGAAGTTACTGAAAAAGATATTGATGATAAATTACAAAAATTATTAGTTGATAACGCTGAATTAGTACCTTCTACTGATGCTGCAGCTGAATTAAATGACCACGTCATTATTGACTTTACTGGCTTTATTGATGGTAAAGAATTTGAAGGTGGTTCAGCTAAAGATTATGAATTAACTTTAGGCTCTCATTCTTTTGTTCCTGGTTTTGAAGAAGGCTTAGTTGGTGTAAAAGCTAATGATAAAAAGAGCTTAGAAATTACTTTCCCAGCTAATTACTTACCTTCTTTAGCTAATAAAAAAGCTAAATTTAATGTTGTAGTTCATACTGTTAAAAAAGTTGTTAAACCTGAATTAAACGATGAATTTGCTACAACTGTTGAATCTTATGAAGCTAAAGATTTAGCTGATTTAAAGAATAAGATTAAAGATGAATTAGTTAAACAAAATAAATCCGCTTTTGAAAATGAAAAATTTGCTAAGGCTATGGAAGCTATTAGAAAAGATGCTAAGTTTACTATTTCTAATCATTATGTAGAAGTTGTTGCTAATTCGATTCAAGAAAATCAATTGAATCAAGTTAAACAATATGGCTTAGATTTAAATTCTTATTTAAAGGTTTCTGGCATTAGCTTAGAACAATTTAAGAAATCTTGTGCTGATCAAGCTCGTGTTCAAGCCGAAAACTTTGCTATTATTAGAACCGTTTCTGAAAAAGAAAATTTAGCTGTTACTGATGAAGATGTTGTTAACTATTTCGGTGGTAAAGAAAAATATGATTCTTTAATGGAATTAGTTAAGAAACAAGCTAGTAACAATCCTAACTTCTCACTTGATGGCTATTTAGCTAATATTAAAGAAGAGTTATTAGATAAGAAGGTTAGAGATTTCCTTATTGCTAATAATTAATATTGATTTTGTTTTTTGAGAGCGGAGAATTTTTCCGCTCTTTTTATGTATTTTATTAGCACTCTTCACCTTAGTGTGCTACAATATCTAAGCAATTAAGAAATTGTTGAAATCATCTTGATTCAATTTAAGCTTAAATTGTATCAAAAAGGAGGATATATATGGATCAAAATTTTGTCTTACCACTTTATCCGGACTCTAATGATGTCGTCTTACCTACTATTTCATACAAGGTGAGAATTTATGACGCGTACGGAAAAAAACTTTTTGATTATCTAGATAAAGGTGAATATTTTGTTATTACCTCTTCTAAGATTAATTTCGCTTTTAATGATATTAATCCTAGTAATATGTCGTATATTTTATCAAAAATTTCACCTATTGCTACTGTTTGTTTAGTTAATTCAATTACTAAAAATACTGCTTCTTACTTAGTAGAATTTACTGGTGTAAGTGCTTGTTCTTTATTAGGAATGAGATTTTTAGATAATCAAGATATTGTTTTAGGTAATGGAAGTCAATTACCATCTTTAACTGTGGATAATTTTATGTTGCTTCCATTTGTCGATGACATTAAAAAGAAATATAAGCAAATTAGTACTGGTGTTAATGGTTTCCCACCTTTCCCAAGTGAAGAGGAACTTAAGAAATATGATATTAGTTTTTATCTTGCTTACTTTTTAAATTTATCTACTGAAATAAAATTGAATCTTTTGGGTCAAAGAGATCCTCAAAAGAGATTACAAATTATTTATGATAATATGGATGATTTGTCTTCTGATCCAAAGATTGAAAATGAACTTAATGCCAAAGTCGAAAAGGCAATGGAAAAGAATCAAAAAGAATTTATTTTAAGAGAAAAGATGAAGGCTATTAAGGATGAATTAAAACCTTATGATGGACCTTCTGATGAAGATAAATACGAAGAAGTAATAAATGATAAGAGTGGAAAATGGCCAAAGAAAGTTCAAGATAAAGTTAAACTTGAATATTCTCGTTTACAGACTATGCCTGGTGGCTCTCAAGAAGCTGCAGTTGTTAAGTCTTATCTTGATTTGTTAATTAAGATGCCTTGGACCACTGCTACTAAAGATAATGAAAACATGGCTGAAGTTAAAAAAGTTCTTGATGAAGATCATTATGGACTTGAGAAACAAAAAGCTAGAATTTCAGAGTATCTTGCAGTTAAGTCTTTAACTCATTCTTTAAAATCTCCTATTTTATGTTTATATGGACCTCCGGGAACTGGTAAAACCTCTTTAGCTATTTCTATTGCTAAAGCTTTAGGAAGAAAATTTGTTAAGATTTCTTTAGGTGGTGTTTCTGATGAATCTGAAATTAGAGGTCATCGTAAAACTTATGTAGGGGCGATGCCTGGTAAAATTATTTCTAATTTAGCTAAAGTTCAAGTTAATAACCCTGTTATGTTACTTGATGAAATTGATAAATTGAAAGATGGCGGTTATCATGGTGATCCTGCTTCTGCTTTACTTGAAGTTCTTGATCCTGAACAAAACACTAATTTCCAAGATAATTATCTTGAAGAAACTTTTGATTTATCTAATGTCTTATTTATTTGTACTGCTAATAATATTAGAGATATTCCTGCTCCGTTATTAGATCGTTTGGAGTTAATTGAGCTTAATAGTTATACCAATGTTGAAAAATATCACATTGCAAAAGAACATTTAATTCCTTTAGAATTACAGGCTAATGGTTTAACTGAGAAAAATATTGATTTTACTGATGAAGCCATTTATGACATTATCGAAAACTATACTCGTGAAGCTGGTGTAAGATCATTAAGAAGAAATATCGGTGCTGTAATGAGAAAATTTGCCGTAGAATTTTTAACAAAGGGCGAAAAAGTTAGTGATGCTCATATAACTATTACTCCTGTGGAAGTTGAAAAATATTTAGGTAAACCTATATTTGTTCATACTAAATCTGCTAAGGCTGACCAAATTGGTATTGTTAATGGTTTAGCATACACTGATTTTGGTGGTGAAATTTTACCTATTGAAGTTAACTATTATGGTGGAAGTGGTCAACTTTTATTAACTGGTAATTTAGGTAAAGTTATGGAAGAATCTGCACGTACTGCCTTTTCTTATGTTAAATCCTTATCTAATGAATTAGGAATTAAAGATGAATTTTGGAAAACCCATGATTTTCATATACATGCTCCTGAAGGGGCGGTTCCTAAGGATGGACCTTCTGCTGGTGTAGCCCTTTCTATTGCTATTATGTCTGCAGCTACTAATATTCCTCTTCGTTCTGATGTTGGAATGACTGGTGAAGTTGATTTACGTGGTAATAGTATGCAAATTGGTGGCTTAAGAGAAAAATCATTAGCTGCTTTAAGAGAAAAATTACATTTAATTTTAGTTCCAAAAAGCAACCACAATGATGTCTTAGAATTACCTGAAGAGGTTAAAAAAGGTTTACAAATTGTGGAAGTATCTTCTGTTAAAGAAGTTGTTCCTTACATATTTACTAAAAATCCTTTTGTGGAGAATAAATAATGCTTTCTTTAAATACCCTTACTTTTGTAAAATC
>DKCH01000055.1 GCA_002449135.1 Caryophanales bacterium UBA6879
ACTTTATCTCCCAAGCCCTTTTTTAAAAAAATGCTTGGTGGTAATGATAATTCCCCTGAATTGTATTTAGATTCACCTTTTGAAAAAAATAATCGATTAGTTTTAATTGATCCATTTATTTCTACTAAATATAAGGATCGTTATAATTCATTGAATGAGTTAGAGAGTACTATTGAGAATATAGTTTCACAAAAAGTTGGAAATTATTTTGTGTTTTTCCCAAGCTTTGAATATTTAAATTTATTTAAAAAAAATCAAAAATTATCAGAAAAATTTCAGGTTCTATTTCAAAATAATGAAATGAGTAATAAAGAAAGGGAAGATTTTTTAGCTAAGTTTGTAGAGAAACCGACTTCCACTGTTATTGGCTTTTTAATTTTAGGTGGAATTTTTTCTGAAGGTATCGATCTTATAAATGATAGATTAATTGCTTCTATTATTATTTCGGTTGGTTTACCTAAAAAAGATTTTAAATTGGAAGCATTGAAAAAATATTATAAGAAGGAAAGTGATAACGATCTTGAAGCCTATAATGATACTTATGTTTATCCTTCTATAAATCGTTTATTTCAGGCAGCTGGAAGGGTAATTAGATCTGAAAATGATATGGGTTTAATTATATTTATTGATACTAGATATGTTTATAAAATTTATTTAGAAAATCTTAAGGAAAACTTTCCTGATTTAATAACTTTGAAAAATAAAACGAATTTAGGTAAAATAATAAAGAATTTTTGGATGAAATTTGAAAATGAATAAATACGATTTAAAACATATTAGAAACTTTTGTATCATCGCACATATTGATCACGGTAAATCTACTCTTGCTGATCGAATTTTAGAATTAACTGGTGCTGTTGCTTTAAGAGATTTAAAAGAACAAATGCTTGATGATTTAGATTTGGAAAGAGAAAGAGGTATTACTATTAAGTTAAATGCTGTTTCTTTAAACTACCATGCTAATAATGGTGAAGATTATCTTTTTAATTTAATAGATACTCCAGGACATGTTGACTTCACTTATGAAGTTTCACGTTCTTTAGCTGCTTGTGAAGGTGCGATTTTAGTAGTTGATGGAACTCAAGGTGTCCAGGCTCAAACTTTAGCAAATACTTATTTAGCTTTGGATAATGACTTAGGCATTTTGACTGTAATTAATAAAATGGATTTAGCAACCTTTGATTTAAACCGCACAAGAGAGGACTTAATAGAAACTCTTGGTATTGATCCAGAAGATACCATTCCTATTTCTGCAAAAACTGGTAAAGGAGTTGATAAACTTCTAGAGGGAATTGTAAATAAACTTCCTTGTCCTCAAGGTGATATTAATAAACCATTAGAAGCTTTGGTTTTTGATTCTAAATTTGATCCCTATCGTGGTGTTGTTGTATTAATTAGAATTAAAGAAGGTAGTGTAAAAGTTGGTGATGAAATTTTATTAATGCAAGCTAATAAAGTTTACAAAGTAGAAGAAATTGGAATAAGAACCCCTAAAGAAGTTAAGGTCGATTCTTTAGCAGTTGGCGAGGTTGGCTATTTAACAGCACAGATTAAAGATATAAAAGATGTCATTGTTGGTGATACTATCACTTTAGCTAATAATCCTGCTTCTAAGCCATTACCAGGTTATAAAAAGATTTTGCCAATGGTTTATGCTGGTTTATATCCATCTGATAATAAAGATTTTGAAAATTTACATGTTGCGTTAGAAAAATTAGCTTTAAATGATGCATCATTAGTTTATGAAGCTGAAAATTCCGAAGCCTTAGGTAGTGGTTTTCGTTGTGGATTTTTAGGTTTATTACATATGGATGTTATTCAACAAAGATTAGAAAATGAGTATGGTCTTGATTTGATTTGTACTGCTCCAAGTGTTGTTTATCATATTGATTTAAAAAATGGCACAAGGATTGTTTTACAAAATCCATCTAATTTCCCAGATCCTAATGAAATAGCTGCAACTGAAGAACCATACTGCAATGCAGAAATCATTACTCCTTCTGAATATATTGGACCTGTTATGAATTTAGCCCAAGCTAGAAGAGGAACTTATAAAGAAACAGAATATGTTGATGATAAGAGGGTCAAACTCACTTATAAAATTCCTTTAAATGAAATTATTTTTAACTTCTTTGATCGTTTAAAATCCTTAACAGCAGGCTATGCTTCTTTGTCTTACGAGCTAATTGGATATGAACCATCTGATTTAGCTAGAATGGATATTTTACTTAATGGAAATGTTGTTGATGCCTTAACAAGTATTGTTTATCGTCCAGCAGCTTATAAAAAAGGGAGAGCCATAGTTGATAAACTAAAAGAAGTTATTCCACGTCAGCAATTTGAAATTCCTGTTCAAGCCGCTATTAATTCAAAAATTGTGGCAAGAGCAGATATTAAAGCTGTGAGAAAAGATGTTTTAGCTAAGTGCTATGGTGGTGATATAACTAGAAAGAAAAAGTTATTAGAAGCTCAAAAACGTGGTAAAAAGAGAATGAAAGAATTCGGTAAAGTTCAAGTTCCTCAAGGCGCTTTTATTGCTGTGCTTTCTATTGATGACTAGTAATTTTTTAGTAGATTTTATATAGGTGATTTTATATAATAAATTAGTATGAAAGCTAATTATCCTGTTTATTATACAGAAGAAAAATATTTTTCTAAGAATGAAGTTCTTAATGATTTAAATATTTTGAATTGTGATTCTTATTGGCAGGAAATTTTAGCTTATAGAAAAAATTTTGGACAACAACTAGAAGTATTTAATTTTGACCATACAAAATTTTCTTTTACTTTTTGTAAAAATCAACTTTTTAAATTAGTTGATTTAGAAAGAAAATATAATATGTCATACAATTTGTATAATAAATTAAATAGTAAGTTTCAAAAAATTTTTTCTATTTCTTCTTTGGTAAAAAATTTGCAGGCTGTTGCTAATTTCAATAATATAACTGAAACAGATAGTTTTTTAGCTAATTTAGTAAGTGGTAATTGTTCTACAATACCAAATCAAGATTTAATTTTAGATAATTATTTAAATTGTCTTCGTTATATTCAATCTTTAAATGAAGAAAAAATTAATATTACCTCTATCTTTAAGCTATATTATGGCTTAATCGGCGGACAATTTAATAAAGATAGTCAAATTAATTATCCAAATGTTCAAGTTAATAATGAAAA
>DKCH01000006.1:0-3917 GCA_002449135.1 Caryophanales bacterium UBA6879
AGGATTTGCCTTTATTTTTCCTTCCATTATTTCAAAAAATAAGTTAAAAGTTAAAATTGACAATATAGATATTTGAATTGTTTGAGCAATTGAAGTCCAATGATTAAAACTAATTGTTGTTGCTCTTAATATTCCTACAAAAACATATAAAAAAAATAGAAACAACTTTGCTTTTCCAATAAAACTTTTTTCTTCATTCCAAAGAATTAATGTGTTTCTACATATTTTCATAATTGTAATTTTAATCAATTATAGTATATAATTCAATACAATATATTACTATTATTGAGATTTTATTGTTTATAATTCCTTTTTGGAACAAATTAATGATTTTTAATAAAATTTAGTAAATGATTTTTAATTTATAAATTAAATATTTTTAGTGTGCTAGTTTAAAAAGGAATTTAATTATTTTATATGATTATTTAGAATATTTAATTGAAATTTAAAAAAGTAAATTTTGCTTTGTTATATTTATTTTTATAGTAATTTTAAATATTCTTAATTGAATTATAATATTTATAATATACGTATAATAAAATGGTTTATAGAGGATTATAAATATGGATGAAAATAATTTTATTAAAAAAGAAAAGAATTATAAAATAAAAATGAAAAATTTAGGACATATTCTTTCTACATCTGTTAATGGAATGTCTATTGGTCTTTTTGGAACTTCTATTATTGCTGCTATTGTTTTGGCTTTTGCTAGAATTCCTGGTGCTAATGATGTTTTTACTACATGGGGAAATGTTTTAAATTCTATAATGGGGGCTGGAATTGGATTAGGAATTGCTTTAGCTTTAAAGAAAAACATTTATGAAGCTGTAGGGGCAGCTGGTTGTGGAATGATAGGTAATTATGCTTTTGATTTTACAAAAATGAAAATGGAAACATTTTCAGATCCTTTATCTTCTTTTGCTGCTACCCTTATTGGTCTTGGTATTGCTTTTTTAATTATGAGAAGAAAAACCCCATTAGATATTCTTCTTGTTCCTTTGATTGAAATACTAGGTGCGATTTTTTATTCTTTTCTTTTGGCTCATTATGTTCATTATATTGCTTTATCTTTATCTTGGTTTATTTCTATATCATCTGAATTTTCACCGATTCTAATGTGTATGACCATTTCTTTAGTTGTTTCTTTTTGTGTAGTAGCTCCTATTTCTTCTGTAGCCATTTGTATAGCAGTAGGTATTGCAGCAATAAAAACAAATATAAATGGTGAATATCTTTCTATAGCATCAGGAGCGGCTTTAATTGGTTGTTCTACTGGTATGGTAGGAATAGCTATTGAATCTATATATGATAATAAACCATTAAAGTGCTTAGCTCTTGCTATTGGTACTCCTAAGCTTCAATTTGCTAATATTATGAGGAAACCTCAAATATGGCTTCCTACTTTAATTTGTTCTTTTCTTTTAGGGCCTTTAGCAATAACTTTTAAAATTACTACTGATAATATCGCAGCGGGAATGGGAACTTGTGGATTAATAGGCTTGTTAGATACTTATTTAGATATGCTACCTTTAACTATTTTAGATATTTTTTCTATTCCTCTTTGTACAATAGTTATTCCCTTAGTTTCTGTTTTTGTTGTTGATTTAGTTTTTCGCCTTCTTCATATTATTAAAAAGGGAGACTTTAAACTTAGTGATATTTAGTAGCTTTTATTTTTAGTTATATAAGACTTGTAATTATTAAAAATAAAAATATGGTTTTAAATTGTTTTTAGGTATAAAAAAACACGCTAAGTTTCTTAATTTAACTTAGCATGTTTTCTTAGTCTTTTTTAGAATAGTCTTTTTTGAAGAAACTATTTACCCATAATTGTTTTTGATTATCTTTATTTATTAAATGATAATGACTATTACAATTAGAGCAAATCTTTTCATGATTGTTGTTAATTATTAAATCACTTCCACAAACAGGACAATAATTTAAGTAATATGAATCATCTTTTAAATCAATAAAGAAAGTCATTTGTTTAATAAAGTTTTCCCAAATAAGCTTAAAGCTATTATTAGAGAATTTTATATTTAAAATATGATCTTGAATTAAAGTGGTATTGTTTAAAGCTACAATAAATGAATCTGTGTATCTATTTTGCTTTTCTCTTAAGATATTATTTATTATTTCACTATTTTCACTATTGTAGTTTTTAGTAACTAATAAGTAATAAGAAGAAGAGTCAATGATTTTATTATTGTTATTTACAATAAGAGTATCAAGCTTAAATCCAAGGTTATTCTTATCTTCAGATAATCTTAATAATATGTTACCGATTTTTACCCTTGATGGTTCAAAACGAAGTCTTTCGTATTCATCAAATCTCAAATTTACTCTCTTATCATCTACTGGGAATGGTAAGACACTTAATAAAGTTAATATAACGAAATTATAATAAAGATTATCACTATTTTCTGATTTATTTAAGAAATTCTTTACATAGAATTTGTAGCAATAATTATATGATAATTCGTGTATTAAAATATTAGTAGGATTGATAAATTCTAAAGGAGGAAGTTTTGATAAAATGCAATAAAAATCTGTTTGTTTTATTACAGATATCATACTTTGAATTTTTAAGAGTTTGGTTTCTAGTTCATTGTCATTTTTGACATTAGGAAGTTTAAAGTTATAAGGGAACTTTAAAAAATTAAAATAACAAAATGGACTAGTAGATTCAAAAGTTAAACTCTTAGAAGTCATTTTTGAAATAAGTGATTGATGATTAGAATTAAATTCTTGGTTTATAAAGGAAACTTCATCAACTATTTTTGAAAGCAATAAAATTATAAAACGATTTTCATAAATGTTTATTGTTTCAGTTTTTTCTGAAGTAAAGACTTTTTCAGGGTAAACACCTTTATTGTTTTCTTTCCACAATGATGGTTGTTTCATTGTTTTTAGAAATTGATTAGAAGAAATAGATGATGTACTAACACTTAGTTTGATAACTTCTTCTTTACTGGACTGAATGTGAGGCTTATTAGCTATAGTTAGAATTTTTTCTAAGCAAATTTGAAGCTCATCAAGTCTAGTTTTTAACTCAACTTCATTATAAATTACGGATAAATGAATATCACCATCTTTAATAGATTTTAGAAAAGAAGAACTCTTTAAGGAGTCCTTCATTTTCTCTAATGTATTTACTAAAAAATCATTAATCATAATTATAATTTGCGAATGATATTATCTAATAATCTATTAGTTTGCTTAAAGTTATTATTACCATAAGTAGAACTAATCATATTCTTTAAGTTTAAGATACCAGGTTTGATATAGCTTTCATATCTTCCTTGTAATTTATAAAGATATTTTCTAGATAATAAGAAATCTAAAGCTTCAAGTTTAGTACCACCGCAAGCAATAAAAACAGGGACAAAGGTAATAATTTGATTCCATACACGGTTACCAAAGGCAATATCGAAAGTATCGTAGATGTAATTAGTAATCTTTTGGAAGTCTTCAATATCTTTGCTGCTTAATTGGTAATTTTTGTTGTTTTTAGCTTCATTAAATAAGTTATTTAGATAATCGTAAGAAATATGTAAAGGTTTAATTTCTTCTTTTACTTCAAATGGAATATTGATATTGTTAAAAGAAATTGAAATAGCACGATCATAGACCTTATCAGTAATAGTGTAAGTTGAATCGTCTTTATTAGCAGTACCGATGAACCAAGTATTGTTAGGAATTTTTACAAAGCCATTTTGAAGGTGATAAGGTGGGACAAAACCGAAAGGAAGTTCCATAATTTTAACTTTCCATAAGTCAGTTGGATATTCCAAAATGGAAAGGAAATCAGCAAAGTAATATTCAATTCTAGAGATATTAACTTCATCTAAAACCATAATATTAATTTCATTTGGACGATAAGTGAATTCATATAATCTCTTTAAGAATTCTGTTTC